>JAFQTS010000036.1 GCA_017408915.1 Oscillospiraceae bacterium
TCCCTGATGGCCCACCATATTCGGGGGTATAGCTCAGCTTGGTAGAGCAGCGGTCTCCAAAACCGCGTGTCGAGAGTTCGAGCCTTTCTGCCCCTGCCATTTTCCTATTGACAACGCAAGTTGTTTCTGTTATAATAGTCAAGCTGAATACGACATAACGCGACACGGCCAATTAGTTCAGTTGGTTAGAACGCCAGCCTGTCACGCTGGAGGTCGAGGGTTCGAGCCCCTTCTTGGTCGCCAAATGCTGATATAGCTCAGTCGGTAGAGCGCATCCTTGGTAAGGATGAGGTCACCAGTTCGAATCTGGTTATCAGCTCCAAAGAGAAAGCGCTGCCACGCAGCGCTTTCTTTTTTATACTTATCACTTTAGAAACGAGGAATGCTCCATGTCTATCGGAAAGAAGCGTATCCCCAGTCTGTTAGCCGCCCTGTGCGCCGCCGTGATCTTCGGCATGAGCTTCATGTTCTCCCGCCTCGCGCTGGATGTAGCACCCCCTACGGTGCTGCTGGCCTTCCGCTTCACCACCGCCTTCGTTGCCATGACGCTGGTGGTAGCCGCCAACGCCTTGGTGGGAAAACTCCGCGGCAAACCCCTCTTCGCCTTCTCGCTGAAGGGCAAGAACATCCTCTCCCTGCTGGCGCTGGGCATCGTACAGCCGGTGCTGTACTTCATCTTTGAAAACTACGGCATCCTCTATACCTCTTCCGCCGTTGCCGGCACCATCATCGCCGTTGTCCCCATCGCCTGCATCGTCATGGACGTGCTGGTGCTCCATGAGAAGGTGCGCCGCCGTCAGGTGCTGTGCGCCGTACTGTGCATCGGCGGCGTTGCCCTTATCTACGCTGGCGGCGAAACAGCCGTATCCCCCTTGGGCTTGCTGTTCCTGCTGCTGACGGTGGCTGCCGACGCAGGCTATTACACCCTCAGCCACAAGGCTGCCGCCCGCTTCACCCCCTTTGAGGTCACCTACGTCATGTTCACCGTAGGCATGGTGGTGTTCATCCCCGCCTCCTTGGTGCAGGGTGCAGGCCACATGGCGGAGACCTTCCTCCCCGCCATCCAAAGCGGTGGCTTCTGGGCTGCCGTGGTGTATTTGGGCATCGTCTCCTCGGTGATCGCCTACTTCCTCCTGAACTTCGCCAACGGCAACCTCAGCGTGTCGGAGACCTCCATTTTCAGCAACGTGACCACCGTGGTCAGCGTGCTGGCGGGCGTCCTCCTGCTCCGTGAGCCCTTCGGCATCTTCCAGTTCTTGGGTGTCGCTATCATTTTGGTTTGCGTCTACCTTGCCAACGTCACGCCGAAAAAGGAATAAAACAAAAGACCGTGTATCCCCCGATACACGGTCTTTAATATTACGCAAGAGGCAGCGCCACCGTAAATACCGTCACCCTTTCATCGCTCCGCGCAGTGATGGTGCCCCGATGCCCGTGGACGATTTCCCGGGCAATAGCGAGGCCGAGCCCAAAGCCTTTCGCCTCACCCCGTGATTCATCCGCCCGATAAAAGCGGTCGAAGAGATGCTCCAGCTTTTCGGCAGGGATAGGAACGCCCTCGTTCTCCACCGCCAAAACCGCCTGCTTTCCCACTTTGTCCAAAGTCAGGCGCACCGCTGTGTTGGACGCGGCGTATTTCACGGCGTTGTCCAGCAGGATATTCACCACCCGCCGCAGTTTTTCCGCCTCACCTAAGACGTTCAACTCATTTTCAATGTCATAGTGGAGGGGGTGCCCTGCCTCGAAGGCCACAGGCTCAAACCGCAGTGCCGCCTCCGTTACGATCTCTGAAAGGGAAGTGGGAGCAAGAACGGGCGACCTCTCCTCCGTGCGCCACAGCGTCAGCATATCCTCCACCAGCGCCTTCATTCGCTGCCCTTCGGCGCGGATATTTTCCACATAGGCCGCCTGCTCCTCGTCTGCCGTTTCCTCCAGCAGGGCGGAGGAGGAGAGGATCACCGTCAGGGGCGTTTTTAATTCGTGGCTTGCATCGGCGAGGAACTGCTTTTCCCTTTTCCACGCCCGCTCCACAGGTCGGGTGATATACCCCGCTAGCAGCCAGCCAAGTGCCGCCACCACCGCCAGCGCCACAACAAACAGGAGCGTCCCTATCAGGGTCAGCGAGCGCAAGGTATCCTGCTCAAAGGAGCTGTCCATAAAGGCGATACGCACCGTTAAAAGCCCGTCCTGACGGCAAAACCGCAGTCCTTGCTCCCGCAGTACGCCCTGCCGCAGACCGCTGCTCATAGCGGCTTCCACGGCCTCGGAGAGGGCCTCGTGGTCATTCAAGTCGTAATAGTGGCTGCCCGAAACCCGCACCGTACCACTGGGCAGCACCTCAGCGATAAAGCAGGGAGCTTCCGCCTGCTCCGCGCCGAATTGCAGCGCCGACAGCAGCTGTGCCGTGCTCCGCTGGGCGATGGTGTTGCGGGCAGAGAAAAAGAGGGACAACAGCACTGCCGAGAGCAAAATTGCCACGAACAGCACTGCCAGTCCCATCACTTTTTTTCTCAGTTTTTTGATCATTCTCCTACCTCCAGACAGTAGCCCACCATGCGCCGCGTCGTAATGCGGACGCGGGAATGGAGATGAGAGAGCTTGCGGCGTAGGAAGGAGATGTAGACCTCCACGCTGTTTTCCTCCGCCGCCGAGTCGTAGCCCCACACTTTCACAAGGAGCTGCTCTTTTGATACCACCTGCTGCCCATTTTGCAGCAGCAGCGCCATGAGATCATACTCCTTACGGCTTAGGCGCACGCTCCGCTCGCCGCATACGAGAGAGAAAGTGCCCTGCTCTAAAGACAGATCTTCCCACCGCAGCGCGCCACTTGCCGTGCCCTCGCCTCGCCGCAGCAGAGAACGGACACAGGCCAGCAGCTCCTCGCCCTCAAAGGGCTTGGTGAGATAGTAATCCGCGCCGCTGTCCAGCCCCGCCACGCGGTCTTGCAGCTCACCCTTCGCCGTCAGCATCAGCACAGGGACGGTGTTGCCATGGGAGCGCAGCGTCCGCAGCAGCGTAAGGCCATCCATCTTTGGCAGCATCACATCCAGCACCAGCAGGTCGTAAATGCCGCTGAGGGCGTTATCAAGCCCCTCTGCGCCATCGTGGCACACATCGGCGCTATAACCGCCGCGGTGCAGCAGGCGGCGCAGCGTGTCGGCCAAGCGCACCTCGTCTTCAACAATCAATATCCGCATATCACTTTGCGTAGATCAGCAGCACCAGCAGGGGGGAAACCTGCGCCGCAGGAATCAGGTAGATGGTGCTGTCGTCATTAAAAGTAACATAATAGCCCTCCTCGGCGCTGCGGAGATCACCCAGCGTCATGGAGAAGGAAGACTCAACCCCTACGGAGTTGAGATATTCCACCGTAATAGTCGCGGTGGGAGAGGAAAAGCCAGTCAGACTCAAAGCCTGCTGGGAGGGAAGGAAATCAAAGCAGCGGCTTACCTGCAGGGAGGACAGGGTCGTGGTGATCTCTTCAATGCGATCGAGGGCATTCTTGTTGGTGGAGGACCACTGTCCGTCCACCATTCGCAGTGCAGTACGGTTTTCTCCGCTTTCCACAGCGATATACATAAGGGCATCTGCTGTAAAGGCAGGCAGCGTGGGCAGCACAGCCATATCGTAGACGCTGCGGCTCAGCAGCTGCACAAAGGTATCGGGAAGGACAAACACCTCCTCATAGCCTTCAATCGCGGAAAACCAAGAGCCGTCCTCGGCCTGCTCGCCGATGAATATTGTGCCCGCCGTAGTTGCGCTCTTGATGGTCAGATACTTCTGGGGATCACTGAGACCGTAAACCTCCAGATCTTCGGCAGCAGGTGCTTTCTGCAGCTGCCCCAACTCCTTCAGTGCAGTAATCGTCCCCTCTACCGCAGTGCCGTCCAGCGGGAAGGTAGGCTCATCCACCCAAACCCATTTTGCGCCGTCCTCCTCCAGAGAAAAGCGCAGGGTGATGGTGCCGTCACAGTATTCCAAAAAGTTGATGGGATCCTTGGCAGGAACCACATTGGTGTCGTTCAGGATCGTATTCTCGGCAGAGGGATCCACCTCAGCGGCGGGAGCCTCCTGCTGCCCCCGACCGCAGCCCAATAAGGTCACGGCAACAGCAGCCAGCAGAAGGATCAGGAACATATATTTTTTCATAGGGTTCTCCTTTGCGAAAGATGAAACATGATACTTTAATATACCATCTTTTTGGCAAAAAGAAAAGGAAAAAGTGTGAACAATCCTCCAAAAACGGCAAAAAAGAGTCCCTCAAACAGGCTGAAGGACTCTTTTTTAGGCAATCTTACAGTGCCGCTGCGCCGATGATACCAGCTTCGTTGCCCAGCTTTGCTGCCAGCAGACGGGGGATTGCACCCTCCTTGCCGCCGAAGCAGTTTTTTTCGATGTACTGGCGCATGGGCTGCAAAATGCGCTCCCCCTGACGGCTGACGCCGCCGCCGATAAGGATCATCTCGGGGGCAAGGCTGTTGACAAGGTCCGTAAGACCTGCAGCCACATATTCGCACCACCGATCAATCACGGATTGCGCCGTCTTGCACCCTGCATCTGCCGCTACAAAGACATCGTAGGCGCTGACACGCTCCTTACCGTGGAGGGGAGAGGCGCTGTCCTGTGCGGCGGCTGCCTTTGCCTGACGGATCAGCGCTGTTGCCGAGGCGTAGGCCTCCCAGCAGCCCTTGCGCCCGCAGGTGCAGTCCTCGCCGTCCAGCACCAGCACCGTGTGGCCCAGCTCTGCGCCCATGGAGCGCATACCGGCATAGATGCTGCCGTCGATAATAATGCCGCCGCCTACGCCGGTGCCAAGTGTGATCAGTACCATGTTTTTGCAGCCCACGGCAGCGCCCGCCACCGTCTCCGCCAGAGCGGCACAGTTAGCATCGTTGCTGAGTCGGGCGGGAATGCCGAAACGGTTCGTCAGCATTTGGCACACAGGTACATTGAACCAGCCCAGATTATAGGCCCGCACCACCACACCTGCTTCACTGTCGCAGGTACCGGGAGAACCAAGACCGATGCTCTCGCACTGGCTGATAGACACGCCGGCGTTCTCCAGCGCCTTTTCCACAGCCGCGCACATATCCGCTACCATTTCCTCATAGGGACGAAAGGCCCCTGTAGGGCAGGAAGCTTGGGACACCAGCTCATAGCGCTCATTTACCACGCCAACGGCGATGTTGGTGCCGCCCAGATCAATACCGATACGATACATCCTTACACCTTCTTTTTTCACAGGCTCAGCGCCACCGTCACGGCGCAGCCGTTCATTTCCGTATACCGCAGTGCCACATTCTCGGGCAGGGCCAGTCGGCTCAGAGACAGCAGCGGGCCCTTGCCTGTCACCTTGAAGAGCGCTTCCTTCGCTGTCCAGCACTCCCAGAATCGGTGATAGCATCCTTCACGACCAAAGTTGATGTAGGCCATCTCCGCCTCGGAGCAGGCGCGGGCCATAAACTTCTGATCTGCTCCGCGGATCACCTCCACGTCCACACCCAGGGGCTTGTCACTCAGTGCTGCCAGCACCCACGGGCCGCTGTGGCTCACGCTGAGGTACACGCCCTCTGCCTCGGCGGCGGGCTTCCCGCTGTCCTCCCAAGTAAGGGGCGCGCTCTCGGCGCTGACGCCCAAGCGCTCTGCCAGGGCGCAGCGCAGCAGCAGCTCTCCTGCGGCGCTGCGCTTGCGGTCATCCTCGGCGGGAAAATCGCTGATACGGCGGTGTCGCTCGGCGCTCATCATGGCCATGGCAGCATCGTACTCCTCGCTCGTCATCTCCTTGATGTTATACCAATATAGTCTCATTCGTCTCTACCTCCAACGGGGGAATTTTTATTGTCCACAGTATACCATACTCTTTCCCCGCTTTCCACACTTTTTCTGTGGCGGTTGCTTTTTCTTTCCAATTACGCTAAAATGTCAGAGAAGAATCATGCTGAGTGAAGGGAGTATGCCCATGGAGCAGAACTATAAATTCACCATCGCCTACGACGGCAGCCGTTTCTTCGGCTGGGAGCGTCAGCCCGACCGTGAGACCATTCAAGGCAAGCTGGAAGCCGTCCTCTCCCGCCTGCAGGGCGCTCCTGTGGAAATCATCGGCGCAGGCCGCACCGATGCAGGAGTCCATGCCCGCGCCATGGTGGCCAACGCCGCGCTGGATGTGAAGGAGAGCCCCGAGGAGATCCGCGACTATATGAACCGCTATCTCCCCGATGCCATCGCCGTCCGTGAGGTAAAGCCCTGCGCCCCCCGCTTCCACGCCCGCTATAAAGCCATCGGCAAGACCTACCGCTACACCGTCCATGTAGGAGAGGTGAAGCCCGTCTTTGACCGCAAATATGTGACCATCCTGCCCTATGTCCCCGATGTGGAGGCCATGCGCCGCGCCGCCGCAGCGCTGGTGGGCGAACACGACTTTGCCGCTTTCTGCGGCAATCCCCGCATGAAGAAATCCACGGTCCGTACCGTGGACAGCATTTTGATCGAACAGCGGAAAGACCGCATCACCTTCACTTTCCATGGCAACGGCTTCCTGCAGAACATGGTGCGTATTCTTGTGGGCACCCTGCTGGAGATCGGTCGTGGCTACTGGCCCAGCGAGAAAGCTGCCGAGATCTTAGCCTCCCGCGACCGTAAGCAGGCGGGCCCCACCGCCCCGCCCGAGGGTCTGTGCCTCATGAAGGTGGACTATTAACGCAAAAAAAAAGAAAGCCCGAGAGGGCTTTCTTTTTTTACTCACATATTGTGGATATCGTCCAGCAACTCCTGCAGGGACATGGTGCCGACAGACTTGTCCGTGTCGCTTTCATCCTCGGTGTAGGTGGACTCGACGAAGAAATTGTCCAGCTTGTCCTCTGCTGCCTCGCGGCGCTGATGGAGCTCCTCCTGCACCGCAGAGGACAGATCCTCCACGAAGGGGCTGTCCAGCCCATCATCCACAGGGACGACCTTCTTCTCCGCCTTGGGTTTTTCCTCAACCTTAGGAGCAGCAACAGGCGCGGCCTTTACGGGGGCTTCCTTCTTTACGGGAGCGGGTTCGGCCTTGGGCTTTTCCGCTGCCTTGCGCTCCACGGGCGCCTTGGGTGCTGCCTTGGGCTCTTCTCTGTAGCGGGGAGCGGGGGGCGTGGGCGGCTCATCGTCGTAGTCACCGCCGTTACGACCGCTGCGTCCAATGAGGAAGCCCAGCAGGAACAGCAGCACGATCACCAGCACTGCCGCTACCACCGCCACGATGAGGGTGGACACCTCACCGATCAGAGGCAGCTTCACTGCCATCGGCACAGCGAAAGAGGGGATCTCAGGCTCTGCGTTGGGATCAATGATCTCCATGGTGGGGATGATGCCCTCATACTTGGGCATACGGTACACATGTACCGTGTAAGTCTTTTTCGTCACGCCATCCTCGGCGGTACAGGTGACGCTCATCACCGTCTCGCCCTCGTTGACCAGCTGACGGGTATCCTCCGTCACCTGCAAGGCCTTTTCGTCCTTGGCAACACCGGTCAGCGTAACGGACTTGGTCTCAAAGGGCACATAGGCCACATAGTCTGTCACCGCGCCGGAGAAGGCGGGGGACAGGGCGGCGGCGTCCAGCTTCAGATCAGAAAGCAGCGCCACATCAGAGGGCTTATAGTTGGGGTCCTGCTGGCGGGTCACGGTGATGACATAGTACTTCTGGGCACCGCTGGGTGCAGTGCACGTCACCGTCACCGTGTTCTCGCCCACCACCAGAGAGTTACCGCTGACGCTGACACGGGCGCCGCTGTCGGCAGTACGCCAATCCAGCTTCAGTTCCGTCACATCATAGGGAACGGTAGCGGTGTAAGCGGTGTTGGAAGAAGAGAACTCAGGGGAGAGGGTGGCGTTGCTGCAGGTGAGGGAAGAGATGGCGCAGTTATTGCTGGGGGCAGCGCCTACCTTGCCGGACCAGGATGCAGGGCTGACGCTGCTGTCGCTGTTGCCGTCAGAAACGGTAATGTCGCTGAAGGAGGCGCTGAGTGCCGTACCCACATCTAATCCGCTCTTTACCCGGAAGGTGACAGACACTACGCTGGTGGAGGAGTTAATGGGGTTACCCACGCCGTACATAACGAACTTCGTGCCGTTGGGTACCACATCCCAACCGCTGAGCTTACCGCTGTAGCTGCGGTACTCCAACACGGAACTGTCGTAGTTGAGGGTTGCCTCCACGCCCATGACGTTGCTGCCGCTGACCTTCAGGGTCAATGTCACGTCGCTGCCGGCCTGAATAGAGCTGTCGCCGGAGAGGGAGGCGGAGGCCGCCTCAGCCGTCTGGGGCAGCAGCATCACCAGACACAGGGCGAGGGTGATAAAAATTTTACTGATACGTTTCATCGTTACGATCTCCTATCAGCTGATTTTTTCCTTACCGGCCACCACGCGTGCAGCCTTCACCAGATCGGTGATGGTGACCTTGTCGTCGCCATTGAAGTCGGCAGCCTTCAGATACGCGCCGGAAAGAGTGGCCTTATTCAACAGGTGGGACTGCAGCTTGACCACGTCGGTCACAGACACCTTACCGTCGCCGCTGGGGTCACCCTTGACGGAGATGGTATACTCCTTGCCGTCCACGGTGGTGGTCATGCCGGTGGCCAGATTACCGCTGGTAACCACCTTGCCGTTGCTGTAAACGGTGCTGTTTATCTGAGAAATCGAAGTGCCGAGGGAAAGCGTCCAGGTAGAGCCGGAAGGCTTCGTGGTGTTGTCGTTGCCGGAGGAGCTTCCGCCGCCACCGCCACCACCGGTGGTATTACCGCCACCGTTATTGTTGGGCTTATCGGTGGTGTTGTCGTTGCTGCCGCCGGTGCTATCGGGAACAAAGATCGGCTTAAAGGTCATAGGGGCGTTGCCCATGACTGTGCGGCCTGCGGTGAAATTCTGCCAGCCGCTGAACTTGTATCCAGGGCCCTTTATGGGATCCGTCATGGGCTCCGGGATCAGATCACCGGTAGCAGCGGTACCATCCTCGTGGACGGTTCCGTCTTCGTTAAGGAACGTATAGGTGTAATTTTTTGCATACTGCGCCGTCAAAGTCACGTTGGCTGCACGTACAGGTGTGGTGGGGACGAACTGCGTACCATTGGAATCATACCAACCGAGGAACTTATAACCGGCGCGGGTGGCGGTGGGAAGTTCGCCATAAACGATGTCATCCAGCGAGACCGTCATAGAACTGCTGCCGGTGATGTTGCCGCCGTTAGCGTCGAATGTGACGGTGAAGGTTTCATCGTTACCGGTAACGGGAGCATTGGTAAGAGCTTCTCCCACGCTGAATTCGGAACTGAGCAGCTGCGTTGTTACGCCGCCTGCCGTTGTTGCCGTCAGCACATAGGTGTAGTCACCTTTACCAAGAGCGCTATAGGGAACCTTATCGTCAAGCTGCTTCAAGTCGTAAGAGTAAATCGTGCCACTAATGGTCGCATCAACATCGATGGTGCTGTTCTCAATGGTAAGATTAACTGCGGTGATCGGGCTGGAGCAGGAGATCACACCGCGTACGGGGAAGGAAGATTGCTTAGCATGAAGAACCGTGGACTCGACAGGGTAGATCATACCGCGCATCGTCCAATCTGCGACAGTGGCGGAGAACGGAGCGAAGTGCCATGCGGTAGGCTCAACCGCGGCAGGCGCTTCGTATGCCTTCACCGTCAACTTAATACGGGCAGATTCGCTGGCAATGGTATCTTCTGTGGTGGTTGTCACAGACACATAATAGTCTCCGGCGGCGAGATCATCGCCGGAAGAAGTCAATGTCAAAATATTTTCGCTGAGAGATGCAGTTACAGTTGTTAGCGCCTCAGAACCCTCTGCTGCGCCATAGACGGTATAAGTTCCCGCCGGAGGAGAGGTCAAAGTAAAGCTCACAGCTTTTTGTGCAGCTGCCGTTTTTGCAACGGAAGAAGAGGCAGTGCTGAGAACACTGTCCGTGGAAGCGGCTGCAACGGATTGTGCGCTTTCCTCCGAAACAAGGTTATTCGCAGGTGCCATCAAGTATGTACCGGAGGCCTTGTTTTTCAGCGCGTAGCCGCTGCCCTTTGCCTCCAGCAACCACATCTGCCCAACATCAGAAGAAGCAGGCGCCAGTGCGGGTTTACCTTCTTTGTCAAGGATCAAGCGCTGCACAGCACTGTCGGCGGTGCTTATAGTCTCGATGGTATAAAACCCGCCGTAGTGATAAACAAGGGAGAACTTTTGGGCGGTGCCATCGGCAACGACATCGGTCAAAGTCAATGTATTGCTGTAATCAATTGCAAGAGATTGTGCGTTAAGAGGACGCAGACTGTAGATACCGTCGGCCAAAGCTGCACCCTTATAGCCATTGTTCTGCAGCATTACCAGCGCATCAGAACGCTCGTTGACAGCCAAACGGCGGTAAACGCCCAGCTGAACCTCACCGGAGTTGGCAGAATAGTAAGCCATACTTCTGCCATCTACGCCGTACTTTTTAGCAGTAATGCCGGACATGGTCTTAGGCTGAGCAGTGGTGTCCAGCTTACTGCTCTCAGCATAGATGGCTTCAATGAGCGCGGCTTCACTCTGGTTTTTAAAACCACCCATTTTCTCCAAAGCGCGGTAAACTACATTGTAAGCGCCGGAAGCACCGTGCTGCACGGCACGGCTCCAAAACACATTTTTCAGTGCAATAGAGTAATTGTCGATGTTAAAGCCCTGTACAGAGCTTTCTACCATAGTAACGAGGCTATCGTAGAACTTGTCCTGCACATAATCGTGCTGGGCGTTGCCAAACTCCGATGTGTATTCGGTTGCCAGCTGTGTCCAAACTGCGTCGAAGTAAGCACCGCAGCCATCTCCACCGGTATGATAGGCGGCATCCAGTCTCTCGCCAAACTGATAGTAGAAGTTGCCGGTGCCTTGCTCCATGCACCAGTGGGCAAAGAGATGCGGAGTGCCTGCTTTACTGGCGAACATATACGTTCCGTAGGATTTACCGCCGGAGTCGCCCGCTACTTCTGCGATAATACCGGGATCATCTACACGACCGGTTTCGTAGAGCTTGCTGAGCTCGCCCAAAGTGGCATTTAACCACTTATCGGCAGGGTCTGCCCCTACCCACACGCCGGTTACCACTAAGCTCAGTACCATAGAGAGACTCAGCACCAGTGCGGTCATCTTTCGCAGTAATTTCATATCTCTGCACCTCAACTCTACCCAAGATTTTGTATCAGGACAACGTAAACCAAGCCCCCTGGCGATTTCAGGGCGCAGATTTACATAATAATATTCACGGTAAGTATACCATCTGCACCCCTGCTTGTCTACCCAAAAAGCGAAAAAAACACAAAAAATTGAAGAAATTTGCCGCAGAAACACCATATTTAGGAGGGATTCCCTTTCTCTGCCGCTCCGTGGTGGACAGAGGAAGGAAAAAACTGGTTAAAATGCGTAAATTATGTCAACATAAAATTGTGGAGGCGGTCATCCCGCCTCCACAACTTCTTGTATTGCCTATTGCACCGCCTCTGCCCAGCTGTTATCCACAAGGGCGTCGAAATCCACCCATTCCGCCTCCGTGAGCTCTCCTGCTTCGGTCATGACCGCCTCCAGCCGCTCAAGGGATGCCTGCTTCATCACAAGCCCCGTGTTCCACGCGTCGATGGCTCTGTGCCGCGCCGTTACCTCTGTCAGCACACCCAGATCCGTGTCGGGGAACTGGGGAAGCATGACCTGCGCCACCTCTTCATCGGTGTGGCTCTCGATCCATGTCATGGCCTTATGAAGCGCCCGACAGAAGCCTGCAACAATGTCGCTGTTTTCCTGCAGGTAAGTTTGTGATGCAAAGTAAGCCGTGTAGGGGATCTCCCCGCTCTCCTCACCGATGGAGCAGAGGAGATAGCCCTGCCCCGCCTCAATGACCTCCGTAGCCGCCGGCTCAAACAGGGCCACATAGTCCCCCTGCCCGCCGGTGAAGGCTCCTGCCATCATGTTAAACTGCACCGAGGTGTCCACCACCGCATCCACATGAGGCACCACGCCGTTTTGCTTCATCACGTACTCCAGCGTCATCTCCGGCATGCCGCCCTTGCGCCCGCCGATAATGGTTTTACCCCGCAGATTTTCCCATGAGAAGTCCTCGTCGGTGCGCCCAATGAGGAACGAGCCGTCCCGCTTCGTCAGCTGGGCGAAAATGCGGGGATAGTCCTCTTTGCCCTGATTGTAAATGTAAATGCAGGCCTCAGGCCCTGCCAAGCCGATGTCGCTCTGTCCCGAAACCACGGCGGTCATGACCTTATCCGCCCCGCCGCCGTTGGTCAGTTCAATGGCGATGCCCTCTTCTGCAAAGAACCCCAGCTCCATCGCCACATACTGTGGCGCGTAGAATACCGAGTGGGTCACTTCGTTGAGCCGTACCGTCACCAAATCCTTCGACTCCTGCCCACATCCGCACAACACTGCCGACAGCATTACCAACGCCGCCAGCACCACGCAAATTCCTTTTTTCATACTGATACCCCCCATAAACGATGAATCAATTTCTCTGCCACGACTACCAAACGATACATAATGACCGCCGCCACTGCCAGCAGCAGTACCGCCGTCAGCACCAAGTCCATGTTAAACACCTGTGAGCCGTAGACGATGAGATACCCCAGCCCTGCCTTTGACACAAGGAATTCCCCCATGATGACGCCTACCCACGAAAGACCCACGTTCACCTTCAGCGTGTTTAAGAGTGTCCCGTAGTTGGCAGGCAGCACCAACAGCCGCAGCATCTGTCCCTTTGTTGCCCCCAGTGTCGCCATGAGGCGGATTTTCTCCCTGTCTGTGGTGCGAAAGCCCTCGTACATATTGAGGATGGTGACAATGAGAGAGATGGCCAGCGTCATGACGATGATGGCCCCCATCCCCGCCCCCATCCACACGATGAAGATGGGCCCCAGCGCCGTTTTCGGCAATGCGTTCAGCACCACCAAGTAGGGGTCGAGCACACGGCTGAGGGTGGGAGAATACCACATGGCAATGGCCACCGCCGTTCCCAGCACCGTCCCCAGTGTGAAGCCCACAACCGTTTCCAAGCAGGACATTCCGATGTGTAACAGCACCTCGCCGCCGCGGCATAAATTGAGGAACGAGCCCACCATCCGCGTGGGTGAACTGGTGAGAAATCCGTCGCTAAGTCCCACGCGGCAGCTCAGTTCCCAAAAGAGAAAGAACCCCGCCAGCAGCGAAATCTGCCATATACGGATGCACCGGCGCTGGCGGTGCAGGGCGGTCAAATACTGCTGCCGCCGCAGCGAGACCACGTTTTCCTTCATGTTAGCTCCAGCTCCTTCCAGATACTGTCAAAGAATCCCGAAAAAAGGGGGCTTTCCCGCCGCTGCAAGGGCGTCAGCTGCCGCAGCTGTCCCATGTCGAACACCTTCTTCACCGTGGCGGGCCGCCGTGATAAGACCACCACACGGTCCGCCATACTGACCGCCTCGGAGATGTCGTGGGTCACCAGCAGGGCCGTTTTGCCCTCGGAGCGGATAATGCGCCAAATATCCCCCGACACCGTGAGCCGCGTCTGATAATCCAGCGCCGAGAATGGCTCATCCAGCAGCAGAATGTCGGGGTCGGTTGCCAGCGTCCGAATGAGGGCGCACCGCTGCCGCATCCCGCCCGAGAGCTGCTGTGGCCGCATCTTGGCAAAGTCTGCAAGGCCATACCGCGCCAACAACCCATCCACATGGCGCAGATGTTCCTCGTCGACCTCGCGGCGAATTTGCAGCCCCAGCAGCACATTATCCCGAATGGTGCGCCATGAAAACAGCTGATCCTGCTGCGGCATGAAGCCCACCCGTCGGCTCGGGCCTGCCACCATTTCACCGCAGACGGTGACTGTGCCCCCATCGGGCTGTTCTAAGCCCGCGATGACGCTCAACAGGGTGGATTTTCCGCAGCCTGAGGGCCCCACCAGCGCTACGAATTCCCCCTTTGCCACATGAAAGCTCACCTTCCGCAGCGCCTCCACCTCCCCCTCCTTCGTCTGATAGGTGAGGGAAATGTCCCGTAGCGCGATGCTATTTTCCATAGTGCCTGCCTCCCAAGGTGAAGAATGGAGGGGAAAGCCTCCCCTGCATTAGTATATTGCGTGGCGGGGAAGAGGGTTCCTCGTTGACTTTTTGTAAGCAGTGATGTAGTATGAAAGCAACAAAATTTTAACTTAAGGAGGCCTCCTTCTATGAAGAACGTGATTTCCACCACCAATGCCCCCGCCGCCATCGGCCCCTACTCTCAGGCCATCGACTGCGGCGCTTTCCTCATCACCTCCGGTCAGGTGCCCTTCGACCCCGCCACCGGCGTGATCGTGGAGGGCGGCATTGAAGAGCAGACCCGCCAGTCCCTCAATAATGTTAAGGCCATTTTGGAGGCCGCCGGTCTCACCATGGACAACGTGGTCAAGACCACCGTGTTCTTGCAGAACATGGGCGATTTCGCCGCCATGAACGCCGTGTATGCCGAGTTCTTCACCGAGGGTCAGTATCCCGCCCGCTCCGCCGTGGAAGTGGCAGCCCTCCCCAAGGGCGCACTGGTGGAGATCGAGACCATCTGCGTGAAATAATCAATGAAGAAAACCGCCCTGTGAAAATTTCACGGGGCGGTTTTGCTGTATCGGCGCGTAGCACCCTTGGCCCCCTCAGACGAGGGGGCTGGATTTTTGCGAAGCAAAAAGACTGGGGGAGAGAAAAGAACAGGCACAGCAGAAACCTGCTGTGCCTGTTGTCAGTTAAGAAAATCTCTTAGAACATTTCCTTGCTCATGCGGTCGATCTCAGCGTCAACAGCGGGGCCCACGCCGAAAGCGGTGAAGGGCATACCTGCGGTAAGGCAGGGGATGAAGGCGTGAGTGCCGCACTTACGGCAGGCGCGCTCCACCTCGGCAGCCACCATCTCGGGCGTCCAGTTGGGGACATCCAGCACGCGGGTCTCGATCTCACCCATGAAGGTCAGCTTATCGCCGTACTTCTCGATCAACTCGGGCAGATCGTTGGTGGGGATACCACCCTGCCAGATATCCACACCCATCTCCACCATGAAGGGGACGAGGTTCTTGCCGTAGCCGTCGTTGTGGTGCACGATCAGTACGCCGTTTTCCTTGTAGAAACCGTAGATCTTCTTATAAGCGGGCAGAATGAACTCCTCAAACATAGCGGGGGAGAGGAAGGAGTTCTCCGTTGCGCCCCAGTCATCGTGGTGCAGCACGGCCTCGATGTGGCACTTCTCGATCATCACCTTGGCAAAGTCCAGCTCGCACTCGGTGAGGAAGTCGATCAGGTCATGCATCTCTTCGGGCTCTTCATAGAAGTTGGCCAGTGCATCCTCCATGCCCATCAATGCGTGGAGACGCTCGAAAATACCCTGGGTCTGCACGGCGCAGACATACTGATTGTCGCGGTCGGTCTGAGCGGCGATGCCGTTGAGCATACCCCAGTAACCGGGATCCTCGGGGATGAAGGGCTTGTGGAGGATTTCACGCCACTTGGTGATGTCCTTCAGCACGCGATGCTCGTCATCATGGAGGGGGAATGCACCCATCTGACCATCGGGCAGCGTCCAAGTCACGCCGAACTGATCCACAGCATCGGGAGAGCCGGGGAACACAGGATAGTTGCCCATGTAGTAGGTGTCGGGCACCAGCAGGTTCAAGAACTCATACTGCTTCACAAAGCGGTCGGGCTTGCCGCCCTTGGTCATTACCTCGCGCAGGTTTTCCTTAACAGTTAACATTGGTTACCTCCCAGTTTTTTCTTGCGAAAAAGTTGTTCTGTTCCTATGCTAAAGGAAATTTTCCCATCCGTCAACCGCTTTTTGTAAAAAGTTGCGAAAAAATCAGAGAGGCGTCGAAAGACCCCTCTCTGTTGCGGTTAAAATGGTAATTTTTTGCGATTGCGGGCTGCGAAAAACTCTATTTTTCAAAGCCCAAAAACAGTGCCGCCGCCCCGAAAAAGGGGAGGATAAGGCTGCACCAAGAGATGCCCTCTGCCGTAAACAGCGGCCGAATGGCGCGGAAAAGAGGCAGCAGCCACGGCGGCATATCGCCGAGGAAAAAGTAGAACACCGTCACCGCCAGCGGCACAAAGCATAGTGCCCCCGCCACAATGAGGATGCCCCGTCCTTTCTTCGGCAGTCGCAAATCTGCCCACAATGACAGTGCCGCCACCAGCAGCGCTCCGAGTGCTGCCGTCCCCACAGGGCGACCCAGCAGCACATAGCGCACACGGGGCATCATGTTAAAGGTAGCGCTTGCCTGCTCGTTCAAATAGGGCAGCAGCCAAATCTCGCACCCCAAAAACGCCAGCACCAGCACCCCCAGCACCGCCGTCCACACGATATATTTTTTCTCGTAGCGGCGATAGGGGACAGGCTTTGCCCCGTAGATGAGTTCTGTCACATCGCAGCCCAACGCCTCGCTCAGCGCCGTCAGCGTCTCCACATCGGGCTGACATTTCCCCGTCTCCCAATTGCTGACAGCCTGCCGCGTCACATGGAGCTTTTCCGCCATCTGCTCTTGGGTGAGATTTGCCCGCTTCCGCAGTGCGGCGAGATTTTTCGAGACCATGTGCCTCACCTCCTGCCCTCACCGTAGCACCACGGCGCGAAAATGTCACGCAACGCTTTGTTGCATCACCGATTTGCCATGGAATAGATGGTCAAAGCATCCTCATAGTCGAGATTTTTGAACTGCCCGAAGGTGCGGGTGCGCCCGCGGGTAAAGCCGTCCGCCAGTGCGTTCAGCACTTCCTCCGTGACCTCTCCGATGTTGAGGTCAGCCAAACAGGTGGGCATATCGAGGTCGGCGAAGAACTGCTCTGCCGCGTCAATGGCGGCGTTGCCGTCGGCGTACACATCGCCGCTGTTCACAAGGCCGAACACCTTCTCACCCAAGCGGGCAAACCGTGCGGGATTCACGCTGAGGCAGTACCGCGCCCAAGAACACCACACGGCAGAGAGGGTAGCACCGTGTGCCACATCAAACATACCGCCGATCTCATGGCCCAGCTGATGGCAGGTAAAATCCTTCACATTGCCCAAGCCCGTCAGGTTGTTGTGAGACAGTGCCCCCGCCCACATAATTTCGCTCATGGCCTGATAATCGTGGCTGTCGGCAACCGCCGTAGGGCCAAATTTCACCACCGTCCGCATAACGCTCTCGGCGATCTCATCGGTGAGAGCGTTGCAGGTCACAGGATTAAAATACCGCTCCAGCGTATGCATCAGCATATCCACCACGCCGCAGGCCACCTGATACTTGGGCAGCGTGTAGGTAAGCTCGGGATTCATAATGGCGAAGCAGGGTCGCTGCAAGTCGGTGTTGAGACCTCGCTTTGCGTGGTGCTCTTCATCCGTCAGCACCGCCGAGTCGCTCAATTCGCTGCCTGCGGCGGAAATGGTCAGCACCACGCCGATGGGCAGCGTCTTGGTGAGCTTTTCCTTACCCATCCAAAAATCCCAAATGTCCACATCGGGGTTTGCCACGCCATGCGCTACGCCTTTTGCCGTGTCGATCACGCTGCCGCCGCCCACCGCCAGTAGGAAATCAGCGCCGAAGGCCTTGCCCTTCTCCACCATCTCGCGGGCGAGGGACAGGCGGGGGTTGGGCTGCACGCCGCCCAAGGACAGATATTCCACACCTGCGGCGGCGAGGGAGGCCTCCACGCGGGAAATAAGCCCGCTCTCCTTGGCGCTCTTGCCGCCGTAGACCACCACGGCCTTGGTGCCGCCAAAGGCCTTCACCTGCGCGCCTACCTCTTCTTCACGGCCCTTGCCGAACAAAATCTTCGTGGGAGAATAAAAATCAAACCGTTCCATAGAAAAGACCTCCTCTTGTATTCTTGCCCTCAGTGTACCATTTTACGCCCATTGCCGTCAACGAAAAAAGCACTCCCGCAGGAGTGCTTTTTATGTCAGTTGATACCGAGAACCAATTCCGCGATCTGCACCGTATTGGTAGCCGCGCCCTTACGCACCTGATCGCCGCAGCACCACAGGTTCAAGCCGCGCTCATCGGTGATGTCATCGCGAATACGCCCCACAAACACGATGTCCTGATCGGAGGTCTCCAAAGGCATGGGATAGCGCTTTGCGCCCAGATCGTCCACCAGCTTGCAGCCCTTTGCCTTGGCGATAGCAGCCTTGGCAGCCTCCACGCTGATCTTCTCCTTGGTACGCACCACGATGGACACGCTGTGGCTGCGGACAACGGGCACGCGGACGCAGGTGCAGCTGACCTTCAGCTCGGGCAGGTGCAGGATCTTCCGACCCTCGTTCTGCATCTTCATCTCCTCGGAGGTATAGCCCTCGAAGGCCTCGCCGCCGATCTGAGGGATCACGTTGTAGGCGATCTGATACTGGAACACCTTGGGCTCGTACTTCTCACCCTTGGCAAGGGCATCCACCTCTGCCATCAGTTCCTTGGGGCCCTCTGCGCCTGCGCCGCTGACGGCCTGATAGGAGGAGGCGATGATGGCCTCAATGGGGGAGATCTGATTCAGGGCGTTGATGGCCACCATGGAGATGATGGTGGTGCAGTTGGGGTTAGAAATAATGCCCTTGTGCCACTTCACATCCTCGGGATTGATCTCGGGCACCACCAGCGGCACATCCTCACGGAGACGGAAGGCGCTGGAGTTATCCACGAACACCGCTCCTGCCTTCACGATGGCATCGGCGTATTGTTCGGCAATGTCGTTCTCGGCAGCACCCAGCACCACATCGAGCCCTGCAAAAGCCTCCTCGGAAACGGCCACCACTTCCACCTCGCCGCCCTTGAAGGCCAGCTTCTTGCCTGCGCTGCGCGCACTGGCAATGGGACGAAGCTCGGCAACGGGGAAGTTGCGCTCTTCCAAAATCTTCATCATTTCCTGACCCACGGCACCCGTAGCGCCGAGAATACCGATCTTATATTCTTTCATGGTTACATGCTCTCCTTTACAAAGCTGTCGTACAGCACGCAAATTGCCTGCTGGAAATCCTTTTCCTCAATACCCACGATGATGTTCAACTCCTCGGGGCCCTGTGTGATCATGCGGATGTTCACGCCGTGTTCGCCGAGTTTTGCGAAGATCTTACCGGACACACCGGGACGATAGGCCATCTTACGACCGACTGCTGCCACCACGGCGATATGCTCTGTCACCTTAATGGAGTCGGGGTTGATCTCCTGCTGAATCTCGCCCAAAATGGTGTAGAGTCTCGGCGCGATCTTCTCGGCGGACACCACGAGGGAGATAATATCAATACCCGAGGGGGCATACTCCACATTGATGCCGTGCTTGGCGAGAATGGTGTAGACCTTCAGCAGCGTCCCCGGCTCGGAGGACATACCGCTCTTGCAGATGGTGATGATGGAGAAGCCCTTCTTACCGGCAATACCGGTGATGAAGCTGTCGTCCGCCGTCTCGTCCTCAATGGCGCTGAGGATCATGGTGCCGGGATTGTCGGGTTCATTGGTGTTGCGGATGTTGAGGGGAATGTTCTTCTCTCGGACGGGGAACACCGTGCCCTCATGGAGCACCTGCGCGCCCAAGTAGCTCAATTCGCGAAGCTCGCTGTAAGTCACGCGGCGAATGGGTGCGGGATCTTCCACGATGCGGGGATCTGCCATCAAAATACCCGACACATCCGTCCAGTTTTCGTAGACATCGGCATCCAGTGCTGCCGCAGCCAGTGCGCCTGTAATGTCGCTGCCGCCGCGGGTAAAGGTGGCAACTCTGCCATCGGGCATCACGCCGTAGAAACCGGGGATGACCACCTTCTGTCCCTCTGCCGCCTGCCGCAGGGCTGCATAGGTCGCCTCCTGATCCACGCTGCCGTCCAAGTTAAACTTCAGCCACAGCGCCGCGTCGAGGAATGTCCAGCCGAGATAGGCCGCCATCAGCTTGGCGGCGAAATACTCACCGCGGGAGGCCACATAGTCCTTGTCCACACCGTCGCAGAGCTTGCGCCACAGCTTATCAAAATCGGCACTCAAGTCGATATCGAGACCGCAGTCCTTGGCAATGCCCTCGTAGCGCTCGCGGATCATCTGAAAGATGTTCTCGCAGGACACGCCGTACTGCACATGGGCGTGGCAGAGATAGAGCAGGTCTGTCACCTTGTGATCGTCCTTAAACCGCTTGCCGGGTGCGCTGACCACCACCACGCGGCGGCTGTCATCACTCTCCACGATGGCCTTTATTTTCGCGAACTGGGCGGCATCTGCCATGGACGAGCCGCCGAACTTCAACACTTTTAACATAGGTCGTTACTTCCTTCTTTTCCTTTATTGTCAGCTTTGCCCAAAGGGGAATTGAAAAGACAAAACCCAAAAGAATGTCTATGAGCAAAAAACACTTGACTTTTTACGAGAAACAATATATCATAGCCAAAGTGAAATTGCAACCCCCTAAAATAAAAAATTTTCCACCACAGAAAGACGAGAGGACACGACACATGGACTACCGCAGTACGAGAAACGAAAATCTTCGAGCCACAGCAGCAGAGGCCATCCTGCAGGGACTGGCCCCCGACGGAGGCTTATATAGTATGGATAGCCTTAGTGGGCTGAATTTTGACTGGCGCAGCGTATTGGATTGCGACACGCTGACCACCGCCCGCGAGGTGCTGACGGCGCTGCTGCCCGATTTCTCCCGGGAGGAGATGGAGGCGATGCTCCACGATGCCTATGACGGCAAGTTTGAAACGGAGGAGCTTACCCCCACCGTTGCCGTGGGCGAGGACGCGGTGCTGGAGCTGTTCCGTGGCCCTACGTCTGCCTTTAAGGATGTGGCTTTGCGCATGCTGCCCCAGCTCATGCGCCGCGCCCGCGAGAAGTGCGGCGTGGAAGATCAGATCATGATCTTGACCGCCACCAGCGGCGACACGGGCAAGGCCGCCATGGAGGGCTTCCGTGATGTACCCGGCACGGGCATCATCGTATTCTATCCCCACGGCGGCGTCAGCGCCGTGCAGCAGGCACAGATGGCGACCCAAGAGGGCTACAATGTCTATGTCTGCGCCGTGGAGGGCAACTTCGACGATGCTCAGACGGGTGTGAAGAACATCTTCGCCGCCGTGGAGGAGCAGAATCTGCTGGCAAACAGCGGCGTGCGACTGTCCTCTGCCAACTCTATTAATATTGGTCGCCTCGCCCCCCAGGTGGTCTACTATTTCCGCGCCTACGCCGCCTTGGTGAAGAGTGGGAAAATCGCCGTGGGCGACAAAGTGGACTTCGCCGTGCCCACGGGCAACTTCGGCGATATTTTGGCGGGCTTCTTCGCCCGTGAGATGGGTCTGCCTGTAGGCCGCCTTATCTGCGCCTCCAACGCCAACAATGTGCTGACGGATTTCCTCGCCACAGGCCGTTACGACCGCAACCGCCCCTTCTATAAGACGGTGTCCCCCTCCATGGACATCTTGGTGTCCAGCAACTTGGAGCGTCTGCTGTTCTTAATGAGCGGCGACGGCGCGTTGGTTGCCAAGCTGATGGCTGAGCTGAAAGAAACGGGCGCTTACGAAGTGCCTGCCGCGCTGAAAGAGAAAATCGCTGCCATCTTCTGGGGCGGCTGCTGCGATGATGAAAAGACCGCCGAGGCCATCGGCAAAATCTACGCTGACCACGGCTACCTCGCCGACACCCATACGGCAGTGGCTTGGCACGTGGCGCAGGAGTATAAGGCCGCCTGCCCCGACCATAATCCCGTGGTCATCCTCTCCACCGCCTCCCCCTACAAGTTCCCCGTCGCTGTGTGGGAGGGCTTGGGCAAGGCGGCACAGGAGGACGAGTTCGCCGTTATGGACGATCTCTGCCGTGCTACGGGCGTACCCATCCCCAAAAATCTGCAGGGCTTGCAGCAGAAGGAAGTACGCCACCGCGATGTCATTAAAAAGGAGGACATGCTTTCCTATGTCCTCGGTAAAGTAAAGGAGGACGCATGGAAAAAGTAACCGTTCGTGTGCCCGCCACCACTGCCAACTTGGCGGCTGGTTTTGATGTGCTGGGCTGTGCCCTCAGCTTATATAATAAGCTGAGCTTCGCCCCTGCGGAAAAATTGAGCTTTTCGGGCTGCCCCGAGGAGTTTTGGAACGAGGACAATTTGGCCTATGTAGCCTTCGCCGCCGTGTGGAAGCAGCTGGGCAAACCTGTTCCCCCTGTCCATATCCACATTGAGGCCGATGTCCCCGTCTGCCGCGGTCTCGGATCTTCCGCTGCGTTGATCGCAGGCGGCGCCATGGCGGCCAACTTGATGGCAGGCGCTCCCTTCAGCCGTGAAAAGCTGCTGGAGATCACCACCGTTATCGAGGGGCACCCCGATAACCTCGCCCCCGCTTTATTGGGCGGCTTGACCGCCTCCATGATGGATGGGGAGAAGGTCTATTCCGTCAGCTATCAGCCCCATGCCCAGCTGCGTTTCGTGGCCCTGTCCCCCAACTTCGAGCTCTCCACCCATGAGGCACGCTCCGTGTTGCCCAAGTCCGTCCCCTATGCTGACGCTGTCCGCAACGGCGGCTATTTGGCGGTGCTGCTCCGCGCCTTGGAGCAGGGCGATGAAGAGCTGATCGCCGCCGCCCTCCGCGACCATCTCCACCAGCCCTACCGCCGCAAGCTGATCCACGAGTACGACGCGGTGGAGAAGCTGGCCAACAAAAACGGCTGCTATGCCGTCTGCGTCAGTGGCGCAGGCCCCACCATTTTGTGCATTACCCGCGATGCCTCTTTTGCCGAGAGAATGCGTGCCGATGTGGAGGCGCTGCACCACGGATGGGAAGTGCGCGATTTGTCGGTGGATTACCAAGGCGTGATCAAGCTGTACGAATAACGGGCAACAAAATTGCCCAAAATGAGGCAACGTGATACAATGAAAAGAACCACCCTTTTTTGAAAAGGGTGGTTCTTTCCTTACTTCTCCACATATTCCTGCGGGTCGATCAATGTGCCGTCCTTGGACACGGCGAAGTGGAGATGGGGGCCCATATCCGACTCGGCGGCAGCCGTGCCTACATAGCCGATAATGTCCCCTGCATAGACCTGCTGCCCTTCGCTGATGGGCGGGTCGCTGCGGAGGGAGCTATAGTAGGTGACATAGCCGCCGCTGTGGGCGATGGTGACGGTGGTGCCCATCAGTTCATCCTTGGTGACGGACTGAATGGTGCCCCCTGCCGCCGTTTTCACCGCATCCCCGTCGGAGGCTTGGATGTCCAACCCCTCATGGGTGCGCCAATCCCCCATGGTCTCGTCGTAGAGGAGTTCATTCATGCTGAACACGGTGACAGTGGTGCCGTCCAAGGGGGAGACCACTTGGGGCAGCAGCTCGGCGGGTTCTTCCACCACGGGCTCAACCTCTACAGGCTCATCCTTAATAACGGGGACGGAAGGGGGCAGGGGCTTAATAATGGGTGTCGTGTCCTCCACCTCTTCATTGCTGATGACCTCTTCTGCGGGCGCTTCACGCCCCAGCGTCAAGGCGCCCACGGTGACAGCCGTTACGAGGCACAGTGCCAGCGCGATGTAAAGGCCGCCTCTTTTGTTTGCAAAAAATCCCATAGTACTTCTCCTTTCAACTCCTGTTGGAGCAAAAAAATGACCTCTGCCGTCCTATTGTGGACGGACAGAGGTGATTTTATACGGCTTTTGGAATTTTTTGCGTTTTCCTTAGTCCCACTCGCCCTTTAAGTCGCGGTTCATGAGATTTTGAATGGCGGCGCGGGGGGCAACCCCTTCATAGAGAACGTCGTGCACCACCTGACAGATAGGCAGCTCTACGCCGTAACGATGTCCCAAGTCCAGCAGCGCCTCCACCGTGTAGTAGCCCTCTGCCAGCTTGTCGAAGGGCTTGCCCTCCACAAAATACTGACCAAAGCGGCGGTTGTGGCTGAAGGGGGAGAACACAGTGGCCTCATAGTCGCCCAAATGGCACAGACCGTAAACGGACAACTCATTGCCGCCCATGGCGCGGATCAGGCGACCTACTTCCCGTGTGCCGCGGCTCATAAGCGCCCCCTTCAAGGTGGACAGGCCGAGGCCATCGAGAAAGCCTGCGGCGATACCCACCACGTTTTTGGCGGCGGCACCCACCTCATTGCCCAGCAAATCGCTGCCGTAATAAAAGCGGATGAGCTCCCCCGAGAAAGCGGAGATAAGACGGTGCTTGACTTCTGCTTCCTCGCTGTCGATGACCATGCAGTTGGGGATGCCGTTATAGAACTCCTGCACATGGCCCGGCCCAAGCCAAACGGCGATGTGGCAGGAGGCGGGGAGATTTTCCTTGGCGATTTGGGACAGGCGGCGGCCCGTGCCGATCTCAAGACCCTTCATGCAGAGGACGAAGGTTTTTCCCTCCAAATTGAGGGGCTTTAATTCCTCCATCAGCTTTTGCAATCCCTGCGCCCCAATGGAGATAACGACGGTTTCCGCCGCCTCCACACAGTGAAGATCGTTGGTGAGGGCGACAGACTCAGGCAGAGTGAGAAGATCGTTCTGCCGCGTGGCCATAAAGCGCTGCATACGGGCAGAGTTACGGCGACCATAGAGGGTCATGTGGTGACCCAGCGTATCCAAATACCATGTAATGAGAGAACCCCAGCGGCCGCAGCCGATGACGGCGATATTCATATTCCGAGACCTCCTAAAAAAGAACACTCTCCGAAAGTTGCATCTTCGGAGAGTGTATCATATTTTTCCTGAAAAGGAAAGTGAACTTTTAGTGAACGATCAGGGACTGACCATCCATCTCGGGGGGACAGGCCAGACCCATCACATCGAGAATGGTGGGAGCAATGTCCGCCAAACGACCGGGGCGCAGCTCGCTGCCTGCACCGCACAGGATGAAAGGCACCAGATTGGTGGTGTGGGCGGTCATAGGCTTACCGTCGGGCTCGCACATCTGCTCGGCGTTGCCGTGGTCAGCGGTGACCATGGCGATACCGCCCATGGCGAGGGTGGCATCCACCACGCGGCCCACACAGGTATCCACCGTCTCAACAGCCTTGATGGCGGCCTCCAGCACGCCGGTATGGCCCACCATGTCGCAGTTGGCAAAGTTGAGGATGATGACATCGTAAGCGCCGGACTCGATGCGCTCGACGCACTTGTCGCAGACCTCAATGGCGCTCATCTCCGGCTGGAGATCGTAGGTTGCCACCTTGGGGGAGGCCACCAGCACACGATCCTCGCCGGGATACTGCATCTCCACGCCGCCGTTGAAGAAGAAGGTGACATGGGCGTACTTCTCCGTCTCGGCGATACGCAGCTGGGTCATGCCCATGGAGCTGAGATATTCACCCAGACCGTTCTGCACTGCCTCACGAGGCCATGCCACGGTGACGTTGGGCATGGTGGCATCGTACTCGGTGTTGCAGATGAAGGTGACGGGGAAGAACTCACGCTGGAAACCGTCGAACTCCTCGTCTACGAAGCAGCGGGTGATCTCACGGGCGCGGTCGGGGCGGAAGTTGAAGAAGATGACGCTGTCGTTATCGGACACCACGCCATCACGGTCGCAGACCACGGGCTCAACGAACTCGTCGGTGATACCGTCGGCGTAGGACTGGGCAACAGCGTCCACGGGGTCGTCGTTCTGGACGCCCTCACCGTAGACCATGGCCTCATAGGCCTGCTGCACGCGCTCCCAGCGCTTGTCGCGATCCATGGCGTAGTAGCGGCCCATCACCGTGGCGATACGGCCCACGCCCAGCTCCTCGCACTTTGCCTGCAGGCGCTCCACGAAGCCCTTGCCGGAGGTGGGGGAGACATCGCGGCCGTCCAGGAAGCAGTGGACAAAGACCTTCTTCAGACCCTTGCGCTTTGCCATCTCCAGCAGCGCGAAGAGATGGTCGATATGGGAGTGGACACCGCCGTCGGACAGCAGACCGAACAGGTGGAGGCTGCTATTCTTGGCGAGGCACTCGTCCATAGCCTTGTTGTAGGCGGGGACATCAAAGAACGTGCCGTCCTTGATGGCCAGGGAGATGCGGGGCAGATCCTGAAACACCACGCGGCCGCCGCCGATGTTGGTGTGGCCCACCTCACTGTTGCCCATCTGACCCTCGGGCAGACCGACGTCAAGACCGCTGGCGCTGAGGGTGGTGTGGGCATACTCGGCAAAGAGACGATCCAACACGGGGGTGTTTGCCACAGCAACGGCGTTGCTGCTGCTCTCTGCGCCAAGACCGAAACCGTCCATAATAATGAGGGTAGTCGGCGTTTTGCTCATAGAAAGTAGCTCCTTTCTAAGTCTAACGGGAAGAAATCAGTCCTGATTGGCAGCGTTGATGATGGCCACGAAGTCGTCAGCCTTCAGTGCTGCGCCGCCGATGAGGCCGCCGTCGATGTCGCTCTGGGCCAGCAGCTCAGCAGCGTTGGAGGGCTTCATGGAGCCGCCGTACTGGATGGTGACGCTGCGTGCCACGCGGGCGCCGTACAGCTGACGGATGGTGGTGCGGATGGCGGTGCAGACCTCGGCGGCCTGCTCGGAGGTAGCGGTCTTGCCGGTGCCGATGGCCCAGATGGGCTCGTAGGCGATGATGCACTTACGCAGCTTGTCGGCGCTCACGTTGTACAGAGCGGACTTCACCTGCAGAGCGATCAGCTCCATAGTGATGCCCATCTCACGCTGCTCCAGGCTCTCGCCCACGCAGATGATGGGGTGCAGGCCTGCCTCCAGAGCGGCATGGACCTTCTTGTTGACGATCACGTCGGTCTCGCCGAAGTACTGACGGCGCTCGGAGTGACCGAGAATGACGTACTTCACACCCAGATTCTTCAGCATGTCGGCAGACACCTCGCCGGTGAAAGCGCCGGCGGGCTCATAGTACATGTTCTGTGCACCGATGGCAACGCGGGCATCCTTGAAGGCGCGGGCGGCGGTGGAGATATTGACGGCGGGGACGCAGACGACCACTTCACACCACTTGGTCTTGGGCATAATGGCCTTGAGCTCCTCAGCAAACTTCTTGGTGTCGGTAGCGTTCTTGTTCATCTTCCAGTTACCGGCGATGACGGTCTTACGATATCTGCGATTCATAGTCTTTCTTTACTCCTCTAACATATATATAAATTTAGGTTTTGGGAACAGGTTGAAAAAGCTGCTTACTTATCCAGCAGGCAGGCAACACCGGGCAGCTCCTTGCCCTCGAGGAACTCGAGGCTGGCGCCGCCGCCGGTGGAAATGTGGGTGACCTTGTCAGCGAAGCCCATCTGCTCCACGGCAGCTGCGCTGTCACCGCCGCCGATGATGGTCACGGCGCCGCACTCGGTGAGAGCCTTGGCCATGGCGCGGGTGCCGCCGGCGAAGTTGTCGAACTCGAACACGCCCATGGGGCCGTTCCACACCACGGTGCCGGCGTCGGCAACAGCGGCGCAGAAGCGCTCGCGGGTGTCGGGGCCGATGTCCATGCCCTCCATGTCATCGGGGATGGCATTGGTGGGGACGACAGTACCCACGGCAGTAGCGGAGAACTCAGCAGAGGCCATGGTGTCGGTGGGCAGCAGCAGCTCCACGCCGTTTGCCTTGGCCTTGGCGATCATCTCCAGGGCATACTCCAGGCGATCATTCTCGCACAGGCTCTTGCCGATGGAGCCGCCCTGAGCCTTCACGAAGGTGTAGGCCATGCCGCCGCCGATGATGAGGGTGTCGGCCTTATCCAGCAGGTTATTGATGACGCCCAGCTTGTCGCTGACCTTGGCGCCGCCGAGAACGGCCACGAAGGGACGCTTGGGATCAGCCAGAGCGCCGCCCATGATCTCCAGCTCGCGGGCCACCAGCAGGCCGGAAACGGCAGGCAGGTAAGCGGCGACGCCGGCGGTGGAGGCGTGGGCGCGATGGACAGTGCCGAAAGCGTCGGAGACATACAGCTCCGCCATATCGGCCAGCTCCTTAGCCATAGCGGGATCGTTCTTCTCCTCCCGGGGATCGAAGCGCAGGTTCTCCAGCAGCATGATCTCGCCGCCCTTGAGAGCAGCGGCCTTAGCCTTGGCATCCTCGCCCACGATATCCTTGGCGAAGATCACCTCGCGGCCCAGCAGCTCGCCCAGACGCTTAGCGACGATGGAGAGGGAGAGCTTCTCCTTCCACTCGCCCTTGGGCTTGCCCAGATGGGAGCAGGCGATAACGGCAGCGCCGTTATCCAGCAGATAGTTGATGGTGGGGAGGGCGGCGACGATACGCTTGTCACTGGTGATCTCACCGGTGGCCTTATCCTGAGGCACGTTGAAATCGCAGCGCAGCAAGACCTTCTTACCGGCGACATCCACATCCATGACGGTCTTCTTGTTATAGTTCATATTGTCTCTCCTTTAAAGAAAGTAGTAGATGAATTTATTCTTCTGCCATTTCCCCTTCGCCCTGCAGACCGGGGAAATCCAGCTGACGCAGCGCCTCATAGGTGAGAATGGCGACGGAATTACTTAAGTTGAGGCTGCGGGCGGTACTGCGCATAGGCAGCCGGATGCAGCGGTCGTAAAAGCGGCGGCGGAAATCCTCGGGCAGACCTGCCGTCTCCTTGCCGAAGAAGAGGTAGTCGCCATCAGAGAATGTTGCCTCGCAGTAGGCCCGAGGTGCCTTGGTAGTGGCGAGCCATGCGTGGGCTGCTGCCTCGGGGTTACGGGCGAAAAAATCGTCCAGATCTTCGTAGTCAAAAACTTCCACCAGATGCCAGTAGTCAAGACCTGCCCGCTTCACGGCACGGTCGGAAATATCGAAGCCCAGCGGGCGAATGAGGTGGAGGCGGCTGCCAGTGGCGGCACAGGTGCGGGCGATGTTGCCGCAGTTCTGGGGAATCTCCGGCTCTACCAACACGATATTGAGCATACCTCGCCTCCTGTTCCATTGGACTAACTTGCAAAGACCTGCCATAGTATAATGCAATTCGCGAAGAAATTCAACACCAAAATTGTAAAAAAAGGCGTTTTTTTCATAAAAATCGCACTGTAGCTACTGTTTTTTAGTAAAAAACGGAATAATTCTGCGTTTTCAACATTTTTCTGAAAAAAGGGAGGAAAAACTTGTGAACTTTTTCTGGAAAAACACTGGATTTTTCTATAAAACCTGCTATACTGAAGACAGAATCAAACGAGTCGAGGAGGTGAGCTTCCCCATGGACTTTCGAAATGTTTATATCGATCTGTGTACGGGGGAGACCGCCGGAGAAAAACCGCTGATGCTGACCGAGGTGCTTTTTTGCCCCGCCCTTTTTTGGGTGTGCAAGGAGCTTTTAAACCGCGGTGTGCAGCGGTTTTTTGTCGTTTGCGACCAGTCGTGGAAAGAAGAGGTTGAGCGCGTGCTCTCGTCTGTTGAAGGGGTGCAGGTATTCACCGATGCCGCTGCTGGGCGTGCTGCAGCGGGGGCGTGCGTCTCCTTTACCGGCGCAGTTTTGCCGGTAAACGGCAGTGAGGCGCAGTTCGGCTGGCTCAAGGTGGAGTCCCGTGCCGAGCTGTTTGCGGCGGCGAACCGATGCCGCGAGGCAGTGTGCAGGAAGCTTGTCGCGCAGGGGGTAACCTTTATCGACCCCAACACGACTTACATCGATCCCCGCGCTGAGATCGGGGCAGGCACAGTGGTGCTGCCCAATACCATCGTCCGTGGGGCCAGCGTGGTAGGGGAGCACTGTGAGCTGGGCCCCAACACCATGATCCGCGACTGCACCGTGGGGGATTACACCACCATCAACGCAAGTCAGATCAACGAGAGCACCATCGGCAGCCATACCACCGTAGGTCCCTTCGCCTATGTGCGGCCCAACTGCTCGGTGGGTGACCACTGCCGCATCGGCGATTTTGTGGAGCTGAAGAATTCCTCGCTGGATGAGGGCACGAAGGTGTCCCATCTCACCTATGTAGGTGACAGCGATGTGGGTAAGCGGGTGAATTTCGGCTGCGGTACAGTGACCACCAACTATGACGGTGTGAAGAAATATCGCTGCACCATCGGCGACGATGTGTTTTTGGGATGTAATACCAATCTGATCGCCCCTGTGGAGATAGGAGAGGGTGCCTACACGGCGGCCGGCTCTACCGTCACGGAGGATGTGCCCGCCGGTGCACTGGCGGTGGCCCGTGCAAGACAGGAGAATAAACCCGGCTGGGTGAAGAAATTCTTTGCAAAGAAGCGATGACCCGGTTTTAGACAACTTTGTTGAGTAACAGCGGCGCTGTCTCATATAGATTAATTAACATATACAAAAGAAAGCGAGTGTGTTGTACAATGATTTCTCACGGTAAGGACATCAAGATTTTCTGCGGCAACTCTAACCCCGCCCTGGCACAGGAGATTTGCAAGTTTATCGGTACTTCTTTGGGCGAAGCCGAGGTCAAGCATTTTGCTGATGGCGAAGCCTGTGTCTCCCTGTATGAGACCGTCCGCGGCAGCGACGTGTTCCTCATCAACCCCACCTGCAACCCCGTCAACGACAGCCTGATGGAGCTGCTGGTCATGATCGATGCCTGCAAGCGCGCCAGCGCCGGCCGCGTCACCGCAGTCATCCCCTATTTCGGCTATGCCCGTCAGGATCGTAAGGCCCGCAGCCGCGATCCCATCTCCGCCAAGCTGGTGGCCAACATGATCACCGCCGCCGGTGCTGACCGCGTGCTGACCATGGACCTCCATGCCGCTCAGATTCAGGGCTTCTTTGATATCCCCGTGGATAATCTGCTGGGCAACCCCGTGTTCGTGGACTACTATGCCAAGAAGTTCGGCGAGAAGGTGGAGAACATGGTGGTGGTCTCCCCCGATGCAGGCTCCGTGGCTCGCGCCCGTACCTTCGCTCAGAAGCTGCACATGGATCTGGCTATCGTGGATAAGCGCCGTCAGAAGGCCAACCAGTGCGAGGTCATGAACGTCATCGGTGACGTGAAGGGCAAGGAGTGCATCATCTTCGACGATATGGTGGACACCGCAGGGAGCCTCTGCAACGCCGCCAAGGCTCTGGTGGATGTGGGCGGTGCCAAGGCTGTGTACGCCTGCGCCTCTCACGGTGTTCTGTCCGGCCCCGCTCTGGAGCGTCTGGAGAACAGCGTCATCACCGAGCTGGCTCTGCTGAACACCATCCCCGAGAAGATGGGTGCCGGCTGCAGCAAGATCAAGTATCTCTCTGTTGCCCCCATGTTCGGTGAGGCCATCGAGCGCATCTATCAGGAAATTTCCATCGCAAAGCTGTTCAACTGAGAATTTGTGTGATATAATAGATGGAGCTGCCTTTGGCAGTTCCATCTATTTTTTTGCCTTTGCGAATTTCTAAGATAAATAACGGAGAGTGGCATATGCTTTTTCAGAGAGATAACGGCGGCGTGGAGTGGATCGTGGTGGGGCTTGGTAACCCCGGAAAGAAATACGAGAGCACGCGGCACAATATGGGCTTTTTGGCGGTGGACGGCCTTGCGGACAAGGAGGGCTTCCGCTTTACCAAGCTGCGCTTCAAGGCGTGGACTGCTACTTGGAATCACGGGGGCAAAAAGGTGCTGGTGATGAAGCCTCAGACCTACATGAACCTCTCGGGTGAAGCTGTGGGCGAGGCGGCGCGGTTTTATAAAGTGCCTCCCGAGCGTGTGGTGGTCATCTCCGATGACATCGCCTTGCCTGCGGGCAAGCTGCGAATTCGTCCCAGCGGCTCGGCAGGCGGCCACAATGGCCTCAAGAGTATTATCCGCCACCTCGGCGGGGACAATTTCCCCCGTGTAAAGGTGGGCGTGGGCATTCCCCAGCAGGAGGGCTACGATACGGTGGACTGGGTCATCGGCAAGCCCCGCGGTGAGGATGAAAAGGCCATCATTGCTGCCCTTGACAGGGCGGTGGCGGCCATTCCCTATCTCATTGACCACGGCGCGGCCGAGGCTATGAATAAGTTTAACGGCTGAGTTTTAGAAGATTCCATAGGAAAGGAGGGGAGATACGACCATGAAGGGGATTCTTGGGGCGCTGTGGCAGCTGGAAGAGACGCAGATGCTGCTGGATGGTGCTTTGGCACACCGCCGCCCTCGTTTGACGGGCGTATCTTCCGTCCATCGTGCCATGCTGTGCGCTGCCATTCGTGCCAACAAAGGGCAGAAATTACTGGTGCTGTGCAGCGATGAAAAAGAGGCGCAGCGCTGCGCCTCGGATCTCCGCGCCCTGACGGGAGAAGGGGTGACGGTGCTGCAGGGGAGAGCGTGGCAGTTTCGTCCTGCGGCGGCAAGCCGCCAGTGGGAGCATCGGCGGCTGAGGGCTCTTTATGAGATGGCGACAAGCAACGCTGACATTGTGGTTGCCACAGTAGAGGCGGCGGTGCAGCGGTGTATCCCGCCCACCGTGCTGCGAAAGGCGGCCTTTACCCTGAAGCAGGGGGAGCGCTACGACATTACGGCGCTGACGGAGCAGCTGGTGCGTGCAGGCTATGTCCGCTGTCAGCAGGTGGAGGGAGCGGGACAGTTTGCCCTTCGCGGCGGCATTTTGGACGTGTTTTCCCCTGCCATGGAGCAGCCTGTCCGTTGCGAATTCTGGGATGATGAACTGGATGCCATGGGTGTATTTGATGTGTCCACCCAGCGGCGCACCCATAATGTGAAGGAAGCGCTGCTGCTGCCTGCGGGGGAAGTGCTGCCCCTGTGGGACGCAGAGGTAAAAGAGCGCACCGCCAAGACGCTGGAGCGTGTGGCGGAAAAGTTGAAAAAGAAGGAAAATTCCGCTGCATTGCGGCAGCTGCTGGAGGGGGATGCCGCCCTTCTGCGGAGCGACGCCTTGCCTCAGGGCTGTGAGCGATACATGGCGGCGGTATATGAAGAGAAGACCACCGCCCTCGATTATTTAAGCGGTGACACGCTGGTGTGCCTGTGGGAGAGCGGGCGGCTCAGTGAGGCGCTGCGGGCTTCCCTGTGGCAGCTGAAAGAGGATTTGACGGCGGCAAGTGAAAGTGGTACCATGGCGCTTGCCCTCGGCGAGCTGTCCCTTACGGAGAGTGAGGCGGCGGCGCGGCTGGATGACTTTGCCCTGTGTCAGCTGGATAGCCTGCCTACGGGACGGGCGCTCTTGGAGCCCAAGGAACTGCTGCAGGTAACGGCGAAGCAGATGAGCACCTACGGCGGGTCGCTGGACACGGCGGCGGGGGATATTCATCAGCACCTTGCCATGGGCAGCCGTGTAGTGGTGCTGTGCGGCGGCGAGGTGCGGGCCAACAACATGGTGCGCCTCCTGCGGGAGCGGGACATCAAGGCGGTGTACGCACCGAAGCTGGAGGAGCTGCCCCAGCAGGGCTGCGTCAGTGTTTCGCTGGGGGCGCTCAGCGCGGGAAGCGAGTGGCCCCAGCTGCAATTGGCAGTGTTGACGGAGGGACAGCTGACGGAGAGTGTCAGCGCCCGACCGAGAAAAGTACGAAAAACCAAGGATGAGAGCCGTCAAAAGCTCCGTTCTTATACCGACCTTACCCCCGGCGATCTGGTGGTTCACGAGCATCACGGCATTGGACGCTTTGTGGAGATGCTGCGGCTGCCTGTAGACGGGGTGGAGAAGGATTATATTAAGATCGCCTACGCGGGGACGGACTGTCTCTATGTGCCCGCTACGTCTCTCGACTTGGTGAGCAAGTATATCGGCAGCGGCGGCGGTGAGGAGTCGGAGCGCCCTGTGCGCCTCAATAAATTGGGGGGCAGCGAGTGGGCAAAGACCACTTACCGCGCCAAGGCGGCAGCCAAGGAGTTGGCAGAGGGGCTTATTAAGCTCTATGCCGCCCGCCAGCGGCTGGGAGGCTTTGCCTTTTCCCCTGACAGCCCGTGGCAGCGGGAGTTTGAGGACGCCTTCCCCTATGAGGAGACGGAGGATCAGCTCCGCGCCGCTGCAGAGATCAAGGGGGATATGGAGCGTGCCATTCCCATGGATCGCCTCCTCTGCGGCGATGTGGGCTACGGCAAGACGGAGGTGGCACTCCGCGCCGTGATGAAGTGCATCCTCGATGGGAAGCAGGCGGCGATTTTGGTGCCTACCACCGTTCTTGCCCAGCAGCACTACATGACGGCACAAAATCGATTCCGCGCGTTTCCCGTCACCATCGAAGTGCTGTCGCGATTCCGCAGCCCCAAGCAGGTGAAGGAAGTTTTGCAGCGGGTGAAAGAGGGCAGGGTGGACTTGCTCATCGGTACTCACAAGCTGCTGTCGAAGGACTTGGCGTTTAAGGATTTGGGGCTTCTTGTCATCGACGAGGAGCAGCGCTTCGGCGTGGGGCATAAGGAAAAGCTCCGTGAACGGACGGCGCAGGTGGACACGCTGACCCTGTCGGCAACGCCCATTCCCCGCACGCTCAACATGGCCCTTTCGGGTATCCGCGATATGAGCACCATCGAAGAGCCGCCACACGACCGCCGACCTGTGCAGACCTATGTGCTGGAGCATGATTGGGCGGTGGTTGGCGAGGCTATTCGCCGTGAGCTCCAACGCGGCGGGCAGGTGTATTATCTCCACAACCGCGTGGACAGCATTGAGGGCACGGCGAAACGATTGCAGGAGATGTTGGGGGAGGATGTGTCCATCGCTGTTGCCCACGGTAAGATGGGGGAGAGTGCCCTCAGCCGCGTGATGAAGGAGATGAATGACGGCGAGGTGCAGGTGTTGGTTTGCACCACCATCATTGAGACGGGCATTGATATTCCCAATGTGAACACGCTGATTATTGAAGATGCAGACAAGATGGGGTTAAGTCAGCTCCATCAGCTGCGGGGACGCATTGGACGCTCCAGCAGACGAGCCAGCGCCTATCTCACCTATCGGACGGGGAAGGTGCTGTCGGAAGTGGCGGCCAAGCGGCTGACGGCCATCCGCGAGTATGTGGAGTTCGGCAGCGGCTTCAAGATCGCCATGCGCGATTTGGAGATCCGCGGCGCAGGTAATCTTTTAGGCCCCGAGCAGTCGGGCTACATGATGAGCGTGGGCTACGATATGTACCTCAAGCTCTTGAACGATGCGGTGCTGGAGCAGCAGGGCAAGAGCGCAGAGATCGCGCCGGAGTGTTCTGCCGACTTGACGGTGTCGGCCTATATCCCCGAGAAGTACGTGCCCTCGGCGCGGCAGCGAATGGATCTCTATCGCCGTATTGCCGCGGTGCGGACGGCGGAGGATGGGGACGATCTTTTAGACGAGATGCTGGATCGCTATGGCGAAGTGCCCGAGGCGGTGCAGCGGCTTATTGATGTGGCGCTGCTGCGCGCCTCGGCTGCGGCAGTGGGCATCACCGACATTACCCAGCGGGATAGCCGCCTTATCTTCACCATGACGGCGCAAATCGATGTAGCGGCAGTGGCGGCGCTGTGCGGCATGGCGGTCTATCGCCATCGCCTGCAGCTCCACGCCACGGCGCAGGAGCCGAAGATGACGCTGCGGCTCAATAATGGGGAAGATGCCCTTCAAGCGGCGGTGAAAGTGGTGGAGACCCTTTGCTTACAACAACGAGAAACTACAGGTGATATACCTGACAAGGAGGAAAAAGCATGAAAAAAGAAACATTTAATCTGGTGATCCGCGCCCTGATCGGTGTGGCGGCATCGCTGATCATCGTCGGTGCCATGGGTCTCATCACCGAGGCGCAGGGAAACAAGACCTTCGTTGAGCAGGCCAGCGGCCTTAAGGGTACGGATGTGGTCATGACGGTGGACGGCGAGGCGGTCACCGCCGAGGAGTACCTCTACATGACGGTCTACGCAGCTCAGAGCATCAGCCAGTACGGCATCACCGACCTCAGCACCGAGCTGGGTGACGGTCTCACTGCTGCGGACTATGTAGCGGCACAGGCCAAGGAACAGGTCGTTGCCAGCGCTGCCCTCCGTGCTTGGGCCAAGGAGCAGGGCGTGACGCTGACGGAAGAAGATCTGGCTTCCCTGCAGGCACAGAAGGATGCCTATGGCAGCGCGGCGGCTTTTCAGCAGACGCTGAAGATGGTGGGTGTCACCGAGGAACTGTTTGATAGCTTGATGACACAGGATATGCTGTACAATCACCTCTATGAGATCTACTGCGCTAAGGATGGCGCACAGCGTCCCTCCGAGGCGGATCTGGAGATTCTGGCAGGGGAGCACAAGTTGGTGAGTGCTTATGCGCTGGTGATGGATGCCGCTGCTGAGGGCGCCAAGGAGAAGATGGAGGACTATGCCGCCCGTCTTGCCGAGGCGGAGAATACGGCAGAGCAGTTCGCTGCCTTTGCCGACGAGATCCAGTGTGATGGCGCGGTGCAGACCTTTGATTGCTGCCACAGTTCTCCTGTGAACGATGCGCTGATGGCACTGGAAGTGAACGGCGTCAGCGGTGTAGTGGAGGCTGAGGGCGCACTGTATGTGCTGGTGCGTACCGACCTTGACTTGGACACCGTGGCCTATGTGAACTTCTCCGAGGCCTATAACCACCGCGTCAGCGAGGCTGTGGTGGAGGAGAAGAGCGTGATGAATAAGATCGATGTGGCGGCTTTCTACGCCAAGTACACCCAGCTTCAGCAGAACGCCATGGCCTCTATGGCGCAGGGTTAAGCAGCGCTGAAAATAGCGTAGTCGTTTTGACGGAAATGCTGAAAAAAACTTGACGATACTTACAATCTTTTTGGCTATTGCCGATTTGTAGTTGACTTTTGTTAAAAAATTAACTACGATGATACTGCACACTTTTCCCTAATATAAGGGGAGAATGGAATATGGAACAAATTTTAAAAATTTTGATGATTATTTTTTAGGAGGAAAAAAGAATGAAGGAACTGTATGTTGTGAATTGCTGCCGTACCGCCGTTGGCTCTTTCGGTGGTTCTCTGAAGGACATCAGCGCTGCAGATCTGGGTGCTATCGTCGTCAAGGAAGCTCTCAAGCGCGCCAATGTCGCTCCCGAGACTGTTGATGAGGTCATGTTCGGCTGCGTCCTGACTGCTGCTCAGGGCCAGAACGTCGCCCGTCAGGTTGCTGTCAAGGCCGGCATCCCCTTTGCCGTTCCTTCCTATACTGTGGGTATGGTCTGCGGCTCCGGCATGAAGTCCGTCATCGAGGGTGCCCGTTCCATTCTGGCCGGCGATGCTGACATCATTGTCTGCGGCGGTACTGAGAACATGAGCGCTGCTCCCTATGCTATGATGAACGCCCGTTACGGCGCTCGTATGGGCCACACCAAGATGCTGGATACCATGATCAAGGATGGTCTGTGGGATGCTTACAATGACTATCACATGGGCACCACCGCTGAGAACATCAACGACATCTGGGGCATCACCCGTGCCGAGCAGGATGCTTTCGCCGCTGCTTCCCAGCAGAAGGCTGAGGCCGCTCAGGCTGCAGGCCGCTTCGACGACGAGATCGTTGCCGTTCCCGTCAAGGTGAAGAAGGACTTCGTGGACTTTAAAAAGGACGAGTATCCCAAGGCCGGCGTTACCGCTGAGGGTATTGCCAAGCTGCGCGGCGCCTTCCCCGTCCTGCCCGAGACCGTTGATGTGGTTCACACCTTCGAGCTGACCGGCGTCCACGCTGAGGATGCTAACCAGCATGTCCAGCGCGTCACCGCTGCCAACGCCTCCGGTATCAACGACGGTGCTGCTGCCATCGTTCTGGCTTCCGGTGAGGCTGTTGAGAAGTATGGTCTGAAGCCCATGGCTAAGCTGATCGGCTGGGGCCAGGGCGGCGTCGATCCCAAGATCATGGGTGTTGGCCCCGTGCCCGCTGCTCGTCAGGCTATGGCTAAGGCCGGCGTGACCATCGACGATATCGACCTCATTGAGGCCAACGAGGCCTTCGCTGCTCAGTCCATCGCTGTGGGCCGTGAGCTGGGCTTCGATACCGCCAAGCTGAACGTCAACGGCGGTGCTATCGCCATCGGCCATCCCGTTGGTGCTTCCGGCGCTCGTATTATCGTCACCCTGCTCCACGAGATGGCAAAGCGCGACGATGCCAAGAAGGGTCTGGCTACGTTGTGCATCGGCGGCGGCCAGGGTGTTGCTACCGTGTTCGAGAAGTGCTAAAGGCCTGATTAAAACTGCAAAAAAGAGAGAGCCGCGAGGCTCTCTCTTTTTACGTCCTGTCGAAGGGTGTCGGGAGATTTTTTGAAAAAGGGGTTGACGCAGGAGGGGAAATGTGGTATTCTATCCCTTGCCAATCTCCGCCGGTGTGGTGGAATGGTAGACACAGGAGACTTAAAATCTCCCGGTAGCAATACCGTACCGGTTCGAGTCCGGTCACCGGCACCACTTCCGGTACAAAGCTAAATATCGCGGAGTAGAGCAGTTGGTAGCTCGTCGGGCTCATAACCCGGAGGTCAGAGGTTCAAGTCCTCTCTCCGCAACCA
>JAFQTS010000037.1 GCA_017408915.1 Oscillospiraceae bacterium
ATTCGCCGTAATACTCGCTATACAATCGCTCCCCGGCACGGTAGGCGGCAGAAGCGATAGCGGACTGTCCTGCGCTTCGCTTAGTCTGCGTGACGCTCAGATGAAATAGTGCCATCGGCTTTCAACTCCTTTTCTCTGTTTGCTTGGCTGATATGGGTAATCGCCATGTGACGGACGGCTCGCTGGACTTCGGACAGAGAAAAGATGTGTTCCATCAGCTCTGTCATTTCGGTGCGTGTGAGATCTTTGACCTCCGGGGCAAGGCTCTCAATCGTGCCGCCCAGATTGCAAAGGCGGTGGGTGCGCTTGGTGCGTTCGCCTTTCTCCAGATACTTCTTTCTGTTCTCCAGACGCTCCAGCTTGTGCTGTTCCTGTGCAAGCTGCGTCTCGGCTCGTTCCTTTTCGGCTCGAAGCTGTTCAAGGGTTTTCGGTTTTGTCATTGTAATTGACCTCCTTTTTTGATTTTGCGGATAAAAAAAGACCGTCAACTTTTCGCATAGTGCGACCAGTCAACGGTCTGATTTTCGGTATTCGGTTTTTGTGTTCAGTTAGACAAATTGGAATTTGTCTATCACTTCGTATATGGCTCTGTATCTTTACCATCATATACGAACACTTTTATTTCCGTCTTCGTATCAACAGCTGCATGAATACCAACAGTGTATTCTTTATCGGCTGCAACCTGCAAGAATGAATAGCATCCACCTGAAGATATCTTGTCTGATACGATTTCTGGTTCTCCCTCGCACAGTAAATGCACTACAATATCAAAATCATTTCTATTCTGAATCGTCAAAGCTCCTGTTTTGGATATAACTTTTGAATCGGCATAATTTATCACATATTTCTCGGATGTTGACGCTTCCATGCAAGTCACAGAGCAATCCCACATTATAGATGCTTTTTTCTTTCTATAAACTTCAGAAGACCTAAACGCTGAAAGTGTAATTCCTATTATTACCACCAATACACATATAGTTACTATCACGATTGTAGCTTTTTTCTTCACTTTACTCACCTCCACAAATTCCGATTTGCTTGTTCCATAAAATTCATTTTATTCGCCTTCAAACTTGCTGGCGGCGAACAGCATTTTATGCTGTTTGCGGACGGCAAGTCCACAAGGGATAGCCGCTTTAGCGGCGCAAGGGGGTGTAGCCACCTTGACGGAACGAAGTGACGCAACATTCTCGGTCAAGCAGTTTTCTTCTGCTGACGGAGAATGAAGCTCCGCAGGACGCACGATACTCCCGATAGGAGAGTATAGAAGTGCGCCCTTTAGTTCCTAAAGGGATTTTATCAGTGCGACAAACTGAAATTTGTAGTTATCTATACTCATTTGGAATTTCGATATGAAATGTCTCACACAATAACTTCACATCATGCACATCATTCTCATCAAATTCGTATCCCAGATGGAACATTACTTGACTATATGGTTCAATACAGGAAACCTCTATCTCCTCAATTTTTCCTTTGCCCGAAAAAGTTTCTATCGGAAAACAATCCCCCTCATAAAGAATTTCACCTTCGCCCGTATATTCAAAACAATGCAAATCAACAATTCTGTTTTTCGCATCTTCCCATACAGTATGGTTCAATGTTGTATATTCCATCTTAATCTCATAAAAGTCATTAGCTTTCATCATCTCTATAAAGTTCTGATAATCTTTCTTTTCTACAAAAATATCAATATCGTTATGGGCTCTTGACTGATATCCAAGAAGAGCATCTACACCCCAGCCGCCATCAAGAAAGACTTTAATCTCCGCATCTATTGCAAATCGAAGAATCTGTTTTACATCTGTTATATTGACCATCTTATCATCTCCGCAAATTCTTATTTATCGTTCAGTTTATTTTATCATATTTTTCGGCCTGCATCAATACTTAGTGAAACTGCCAAAGATGTAACCCGTCAGTCCAAAAGTAAATTGGGACTTTAATTTTCATATGAAATTGTAAAAATTTTTCCTGTAGAGGTTGTTTTTGAAAAATGAGGCGTGTATAATATTTTTCGGTGTCAATGAGGCACATTTGGAACAAAAAAGATTAACTATCGGGAGGCAGTCTATGTTTACCAATTTTAAAGATTTGGAGGCCTATGTTCTGGCCCAGAATACCAAGAAGCGCATCGCTCTGGCTAACGCCCACGACGAGCCCGCTCTGAGCGCTGTTGTCAACGCTAAGCGTAAGGGTGTTGTTGAGGGTACTTTGATCGGTAAGGAGCCCGAGATCATCGAGATGCTCCACGAGATGGGCGAGAATGAGGCTGATTATGAGATCATCCACTTCGACGGCGAGGAGCTGGAAGCCGCTAAGATCGCTGTCAAGCTGGTGAAGGAAGGGAAGGCCGACATCCCCATGAAGGGCATCCTGCAGACCTCCAGCTTTGCTAAGGCGATTCTGAACCGTGAGACCGGCTTGATTCCTGAGGGCGCACGCCGTCTCATGAGCCATGTGGGTATGTTCGAGTATGAGGGCCGTTTCGTGATGATCACCGACGCCGCCATCAACATCACTCCTGATCTGGAGACTCAGATCGGAATTATCGAGAACGCTCTGCCTGTGGCCCGCGCTCTGGGTAATGAGTGCCCCAAGGTTGCTGTTCTCTCCGCTGTGGAGAACGTCTCTGAGAAGATGCCTTCTACCGTCACCGCTGCCGCTATCGCCGAGCGCGGTGTGGAGGGCTGCGTTGTTTCCGGCCCTCTGGCACTGGACGGCGCTATCTCCATGGAGTCTGTGAAGCACAAGGGCATCGCTGATCCCGTTGCCGGTCAGGCCGACATTCTGCTGGTGCCTTTCATCGAGGTGGGCAACGCCCTGTATAAGGCTGTGACCTACATTGCCGGTAAGACTGTGGCTTCCGGTGTTTGCGGCGCTTCCAGCCCCGTCATCATCACCAGCCGTGCCGACTCTCCCGAAAGCAAGTATTTCTCCATTCTGCTGGCAGTCCTGCGTTGCATGAAGCAGCAGTAAAAGGATTCTATCTTATAAAAACCGGCGAACTTGTGTTCGCCGGTTTTTAGTACTATAGTAAGTGAAGTGAGAAGTGATTTATATGATTAATATTTCAGCTTGGACAGAAGAGTTTTTACACAGAGCAACAGAAACCTTCGGCAATCGTATCTGGTTTGTTGGTTTACAGGGGAGTTACGGCAGGGGAGAAGCGACAGAGACAAGTGATATTGATGTTGTGTTGATTCTTGATGAACTCTCTGCGACAGATATTTCCATTTATAACGAAATGTTAGATACAATGCCAAATAGAGAGCTAATTTGCGGTTTTTTATCTGGAAAAAGTGAACTTATCAACTGGGAACCATCGGATTTATTCCAGTTTTATCACGACACAAAGCCTATATTAGGAAATATAGATCAATTGTTGGAAGTTATTGACGATGCAGCAGTAAATAGAGCCATTAAAATTGCTGCATGCAACATCTACCATGGGTGCGTACACAATATGCTGCACGAAAAGAGGGAAGAGGCAGTTAAAGAATTATATAAAGGAGCATCCTTTGTTGTTCAAGCACTTTGCTTCAAGAAAACGGGCAACTATATTTCTCGGCAAGCTGAATTGATAAAGCTCGCTGATAAAAAGGATCAAAAGATTGTCAGTACATTTTTAGAATTGAAAAACGGCAGAGAAATCCGTTTCAAGGAGATGTCCGAAGCATTGATGGTGTGGTCTGGAAATCTCATCAAAGGCATTGAATAAAGAATTTTCAAAACCACTTGCCAAACAGGGGAGACTGTGATAAGATATAGATAATTAAACAAAATAAAAATTTTGTTTAATTCAGTGGAGGCAAAATTGCGTATTAGGCTGCCAAGAGGCTATTTTGTCGTTTCTAAGCCCGATGGCGCATTTTGACCGTCCAATAGAAAGAATCGTAACGATACTTTCATCGTTTTAGGAATTTCTATCGTCTCCAGACCAGAGTTCGTTTCGCGCTCCAAATTCAGCTCGATGAAATCTCTCTCTTTTAAGGAGTAATTTATGGCTATTGATTACCGTTCACAGTCGCCCAGAATTCTCGCAGATTTTCTAAGCTATCACGAGACCATTAAGGCGCACTCTCAGCGTACCGTGGATGAATACTTTTTAGATCTGCGGAATTTCTTCCGTTATCTAAAACAAACGCGTGATCCTGCGCTGCGGGACTTGCAGCTGGATGAGATCGACATTATGGATGTTGACCTTCCCCTAATCAAGTCTGTGACGCTCTCGGATATTTACGGCTACATGACCTATTTGAGCCGTGATCGTCAACAATTTCACAATAGTGAAATTTCTAACAAAGGCTTAAATGCGGCATCGAGAGCGCGAAAATTGGCCTCAATTCGCTCTTTTTTCAATTATTTGTGCAATAAAGTACACGTTTTGGACGAAAATCCCTGTAAAGATGTGGATACACCCAAGCAAATGCGCTCTCTCCCCCGCTATTTGACGCTGCAGGACTCCCTTTCCCTGCTGGAATCGGTGGATGGCACCCATCGCGAGCGTGATTTCTGCATTTTGACGCTGTTTTTGAACTGCGGATTACGTATTTCTGAGCTGATCGGCCTCAATATCGGCGATATTCAAGATGATGCCGTCCGTGTTCTCGGTAAGGGAAACAAAGTCCGTATTGTCTACTTAAATGAAGCCTGCAAGGATGCGCTGAATAAGTACTTGTCGGTGCGCCGTCCCATTACGGGAAAAGACCGAGATGCACTGTTCCTATCGGCGAGAAATCAGCGCATTACCCGCGCGACCGTCCATCATTTGGTAAAGAAACACCTTGGCGCAGCAGGGTTGGACAGCCAGCAGTATTCCTCCCATAAGCTCCGCCATACTGCCGCCACACTGATGCTGCAAAACGGCGTGGATGTCAAAGCTGTGCAGGAAGTTTTGGGTCATGAGCACCTCAACACCACGGAGATTTACACCCATATTGACAACGAAGCCCTCCGTGTAGCTGCAAAGGCAAATCCCTTGTCACGTGTGAAAATGAAAGGGAAAATTGAAGATAAAGACGAGGAAGATTGAGTTCTTCCCCGTCTTTTTTTACGCAAAATAGCCCTCGATATGCAGCAAACGATACCGCTGATAATTGTAGGTATCCAATGGACGGCAATCGGCATCGTTACTGTGTGCTGCTACGAAAATACGGCTAGGATCACCGCTGCCATCCGCGGAGATCACCACAGGCGTATGCTGAAACACATCGCCTTCAAATAGCAACTGAATCATATCACCGGGTCTCGCCAGTGTGAGATTTTGGCTCGATGTGGCGATGGGCCCCGGCGAACTCTCGGCGCGGGTCAGAAAGTTATAGAAAAACTCCACGCCGCTCCACGCGGGAGCGCGATCCTCAGCGCTGCGATAGTACCAGCCGAATGTAGGCGTAAAGTTCATCACGCCCGTCCCTGCATACAGACACTGGGACGCAAAGTTGGTGCAATCGCCGCCGATTTCTTCAAAGTCATAGAAGGCAGGATTGCGGCGATACGCCCAATAATGGGCATAGGATACCGCCTGCATCCGCCGATAAGGCAGTAAGATCATAAAATACGCCTCCCCTGCCCTATCCTATGCTGTGTGTTCTATTTGGTGCGCAGGATGCGGAGACTATTGAGTACCGCCAAGAGGCACACACCCACATCGGCAAACACCGCCAGCCACAAGCCCATGTTGGTCAGCAGCGAAATGAGGAGAATGGCGATCTTGACCGCGATGGAAAAGACGATATTCTGCCGTGCAATGGCCATGGTGCGGCGCGCAATGCGGATTGCCAAGGGCAGGCGGGTCAGCTGATCGTCCATAATGACCACATCTGCCGCCTCCATGGCGGCATCGCTGCCCAGTGCGCCCATGGCAACGCCTACATCGGCGCAAGCCAGTACAGGGGCATCGTTGATACCGTCACCTGCATACACTACGCTGCCGCGCTCTTTCAGTGCTTTGAGGGCACCGACTTTGCCCTCGGGAAGGAGTTCGGCATAGGCGTGATCCAAACCCACGGCCTCTGCAACGCGATCAACAGCTGCCCGTGTGTCGCCGGAGAGCATGGTAATATCGTGAAGGCCCATAGCGCGCAGCTGCGCCACCGCTTCGTGCGCCTCAGCTTTTACCGTGTCGTGGTAGACCATATCGTTCTCTACCACGCCTGTGGTCAATGTACCTGTCTTATCAAAGGCGGCGATTTCCGCTTTTGCCAACAGTTCCAAATAGCTGCCGCCCTTTAAGAGAATGCCCTGCTTTCCCGCGCAGCCGATACCTGCAAAGAAACTAAGAGGCACAGAAATTACCAAGGCACAGGGACAGGAGATCACAAGGAACGACAGCGCCTTATGGATGAACTCGCTCCATGTGCCAAGGCTCAGAAGCGGCGGGATCACCGCCAACAGTACGGCGGCAACGCAAACAACAGGGGTATAAATGCGGGCAAAACGGGTAATAAACTGCTCGGGTTTTGCCTTATTCTCCTGCGCCTCCTCCACCAGTTTCATAATGCGGCTGACAGAGGACTCACCAAAGGGTTTCGTCACTTGAATTTTGAGTGTTCCGCGACCATTGATGCAGCCGGAGAGGGCTTCATCGCCCACCGTCCACTCACGAGGCACAGATTCGCCCGTCAGCGGTGAGGTGTCCACCATGGAGCTGCCTTCCAAAATCACACCATCCAGCGGAATTCGTTCACCTGCGTGAACAAGAATCACATCACCAACTGTAATAGTTTCAGCCTTTACAGTTTCGATTTCGTCGCCGTTTACGCGGTTTGCTGTGTCAGGACGCAAGGCGATCAAAGCGCGGATAGAGGCGCGGGAGGAAGCCACAGCCTTTCCCTGTAACCATTCACCGACAGTGTAGAGAACCATCACTGCAACACCCTCGTGATACTCGCCCACACAGAACGCGCCAATGGAGGCAACGGTCATTAAGAAGTTTTCATCAAATACATGACCGCGGAAAATGTTCTCCACAGCCTCTTTCAGCACCTCGAATCCCGCTACCAAATAGGCAACAAGACAAAGTGCCAAACGGAAAATGCCCTCGGGCAACAAGAAGGAAACACCTAAGAGCACAACGGCAATCACAGCGCGAATAATAGGACCTCTTCCCTGTTCGCTATGCTGATGTTCCTGTGTTTCGTGGCAGCTGCAGCCGCAGCTGTTTTCATGACAATGACAAGCCAAGTTTATCCCTCCCTCTCTTCCATGATATGCGCAAAGGCGAGGGAGAAGATTTCTCCAATGTGGTCATCATCCAAGGAATAATACACCACGCGACCATCTTTGCGACTCTTTACAAGTCGCGCCTGCCGCAAGATCCGCAGCTGATGGCTCACAGCCGATTGGGTCATGTTTAAAAGCGTCGATAAGTCGTTGACGCACAATTCCTCAATGTGCAGCGCACAGATGATACGGCTGCGGGTGGAGTCGCCAAAGACCTTGAAAAGCTCAGAAACCTCATAAATAGGCTCTTCCTGGGGCATTTTCTCCTTTACCCGCGCCACAACCTCTTCATGGATGACAGTATTTTCAAATTCCATACTTGTACCTCACTATATATGAACAACTATTCATATGAATGATAATTCATATATAGCACGATGCACAAAATTTGTCAAGAGAATTTTTCGCCTCTCCTCCCCTTTTCCCGATGGTATTCATTGACTTTAGAGGGTAAAAGACTTAAAATATAGGGAGTAATTATGAATGGAGGTTTTTCCAATGAATACGGCAGAGCTTTCCTGTGTATGCAAGCAGATGCGCCGCGACATCATCACCATGGTGTCTAACGCCGGCAGCGGCCACCCCGGTGGCTCTCTGTCTATGGTGGAGCTGATCGCCAGCGTGTTCTGCAACCACATGCGCATTGATCCTAAGGATCCCAAGAATCCCGATCGTGACCGCTTTGTGCTGAGTAAGGGTCACGCTGCACCCGGCTATTACGCCGTCTTGGCAGCGCTGGGCTTCATCAGCCGCGATGAGTACACCAACTTCCGCCAGCTCCACAGCATTCTGCAGGGTCACCCCGATTGCAAGAAGGTGCCCGGCGTGGACGCTTCTACCGGTTCTCTCGGTCAGGGTTGCTCCATTGCTGTTGGTATGGCACTGGGTGCAAAGCAGCTGGGTAAGGACAGCCGCGTCTATACCATTCTGGGCGATGGCGAGTGCCAGGAAGGCCAGATTTGGGAGGCTTTCATGGCTGCCAACCACTTCAAGCTGGATAATCTGACCGTCATTATTGATAATAACGGTCTGCAGATCGACGGCAGCAACGACGAGGTCATGTCTCTGGGCGATCTGCCCGCAAAGCTGGCTGCCTTTGGCTTCGACCTGCACGAGATCGACGGACATGATCTGGACGCCATTGAGGCCGCTCTGAGCGCCCCTGTGGTGGCAGGTAAGCCCCGCTGCATTTTGGCACATACCGTCAAGGGAAAGGGCGTGTCCTATATGGAGAATCAGGCCGGTTGGCACGGCAAGGCACCCAATGCCGAGCAGCGTGATCAGGCTTTGAAGGAATTGGAGGGCTGAGAGTATGAGTGAGAAGATCGCAACCCGTGAAGCATACGGTAAGGCCCTCGTTGAGCTGGGCAAAAAGAATGACAAGGTCGTAGTGCTGGATGCCGACTTGGCAGGCGCTACCATGACCAAGTATTTCAAGGCAGAGTTCCCCGATCGTTTCTATGACTGTGGCATCGCTGAGGCCAACATGGTCAACATCAGCGCCGGTCTTTCTACCATGGGTCTTATCCCCTTCTGCTCCACCTTCGCCATGTTCGGTGCAGGCCGTGCTTATGAGCAGATCCGCAATAGCGTGGCATATCCTAAGTTCAACGTGAAGATCTGCTGCTCCCACGCCGGCGTCAGCGTCGGTGAGGACGGCGGCAGCCATCAGTCCGTTGAGGATATCGCTCTCATGCGCCTTGTGCCCGGTATGACCGTGGTGGTTCCCGCCGATGCCAAGGAGGCTGAGAAGGCCGTCTACGCCGTGGCAGAGATGCAGGGCCCCGTCTATATGCGTACCGCTCGTTTGGCTACCCCCGTCTTTGAAGAGGACTACCCCTTCGAGATCGGTAAGGCCAACGTCCTGCGTGAGGGTAAGGATGCCGCTGTGTTCGCCTGTGGCCTCATGGTCAATGAGGCACTGGAGGCTGCCAAGCTCCTCGCTGCCGAGGGTATCGAGATCAGCGTCATCAATATGCACACCATTAAGCCTTTGGACGCCGAGTGCGTGTTGAAGTACGCTAAGGCGTGCGGCAATGTTATCACCGTTGAAGAGCATAGCGTCATCGGTGGTCTTGGTGATGCTGTAGCCGATGTGCTGATGGGCAATGTCTGCTGCAAGTTCAAGAAGATCGGTATCTACGATCAGTTCGGTCAGTCCGGCAAGGCTGCCGATGTCCTGCACGAGTACGGCCTCACCGCCGATCAGATCGCAGTGAAGATCAAGGAAACCCTGTAAGGATCACAATAGAAAATCAGGCATCCTTCGGGATGTCTGATTTTTTTGTAAACAGATGAAACCTTTCCCTTCCCTGCTGCGTATTCTCCATGAAAGGCCTTTCAAAAGTAAGGAGAGCTTCCCCTATGTTAGAGACAGAATTCATCCCCATGGCGCGGCAATATATGGACACGGTATTTCGCGTGGCCTACAGCCACCTGCGCTGCCGCGCCGATGCCGAGGATGTAACCCAAGAGGTGCTGCTGGCCCTCTATCGCCGCGAGCAGCCCTTTGAAAATGAAGAACATGCCAAACACTGGCTCATTCGCCTCACCGTCAACCGCTGCAAAAGCGTATTTCGTGCCCCATGGCATCGAATGGAGGACATCAGCGACTACGAGGACAGCCTCGTGTTTGAAGAACCACGCCACCGTGAGGTGTTCGAGGCGGTTATGTCCTTGGAGCAAAAATACCGCTTACCTGTATTTCTCTACTACTACGAGGGCTACCACCACTGGGAGATCGCCCAAATGCTGGGTGTGCCTGAGAAAACCGTTACCACCCGTCTCTACCGTGCCAGAGGGAAACTTAAGACCATTTTAACGGAGGAAGAACTGTGAGCAGAGAAGAATTTAAGAAAGCATTCGCCCCGCTCCACACCTCCGAGGACGTACTTTTGGAGGTAACGAAGCAAATGAATAAGGAGAAAAAGAATCCCCGCCGCAGTACACGCATCGGTTTGGCGGTGGCACTGGCGGCGGTGCTGACGCTGACCATGACGGTGGCTTTCGGTGACGATATTGCCGCCTTCTTTACAGCAAAGCTGACCCCTGTCACCCAAATTGAGGCGGCGGAAGCTACGCTTTCTGCCTTTTCGGGCGATATTTCCACCGATGCACCCTATATGAGCGACAGTTACGGCAACCCCATTGCACCCCCCATTATGGAGGACATCGCCATGGGCGATGCCGCCGTTGCCCCCTTGGTGGAGGGCTACCTCTACGATGTGGAGGCCATGCCCATCGTGGCAGAGGACTACATCTACACGGTGGAGCAGTTCATCGTGGACGATAAGGGCATGGGCATCCTGCTTTATACCATTGAAAATCCCAAGGGTGTGTGGTACACGGAACACGGCTATGGGCAGATCTCCGTACCTATGGAGCCCTATCTTACCGCTGCAGCTCCTTTTGCAGATGGAGAGATGGTAGACTGCTACAACTACTTGCTGCAAAGCCCCAGCACGCCTACCAAGCTGTCTGTTGTCATGTACTTTGGCACATTCACCCAGTACGGCGGCGAGGATTTCTACTTCTGCCTCACCCGCAACGCCCCTGAGAGCGAGCGTGTGCTGGAAGTGGGCGCTATCCGTCTCGCAGTGGAGAAGCACGTACCCTCCACCATCTTTACCGATGAGGACGGCAACGAGATTTCCGTCTCTCCCATGGGCATCTCCACCCATTGGCAGCAGGATTATGAGCTGTTGACCCGTAAACTGCTGCTGCACCACACCGATGGCACATATACCGTTAAGGACGAAGAACGCAATATTTATAACGCCCGCGTTGGCTATTGGATCGCCGCTGATGATATTGGTGAACACCTTCTCAGCAGCAACTATCTCTTCAACTGCCTCATTGATGTGGATGCTGTCTCTGAGGTAAGCCTACAGGGCTACTATCGCCCTAATGGCGGAGAATCTGTGGCACTGCAAAGGGTGTATACGCGGTGATGATGCCAAGAAAAAAGAAGTTCTTTGGTATTAGCATGCTTATCGTGGGTGCAATTTTGTCATGGGGAGGAATTCTCTATGGGATAAGCGATCCAAACGAGCTAAAGGCAGTCGGTGTAGTTGCTATGCTGATTGGTTGCGGTGTTTTTCTGTGGGGGGCGGTGATCGCTTATGACTAACCGAGAAAAAGTTGTTTTCGACTACGAATTCCCGCCCCGTGTGCGAAAGCGCAGACGGCGGCGGGGTGGCTATCGGGTGTTGCTGATGCTGCTTCTGCTGGTATTCCTTACAGGCTGCGCCGCTGGCTATGGCGTTGCCCGCTTGCAGAGCCGTGATACTGTAGCGCGGGATGATGTAAAGAATAACGGTCTCTTTTTCACTGAGCTGAAAAGCAATATTCCCAAATCCATCGATTTGCCCGACTATATTATCGAAGACCTCCTCCCTATTAACGAATACTCCCGCTGCGGCGACAAGCTGACACAGGTGAACGACATCGTCATTCACTATGTAGGCAATCCCAACACCACCGCATGGCAAAATGTGAACTACTTCCGCAATCTCGCCACCAGCGGCGAAACCTCTGCCAGCAGCAATTTGGTGGTGGGCATGGACGGAGAAGTGCGGTTGTGCGTCCCCTTGAATGAGGTGGCCTATTGCTCCAATGAGCGTAACCACGATACTGTTTCCATTGAGTTTTGCCATCCCGATGAGACGGGTGAGCCTACAGAGGCTACATATGAACGCCTTGTCTCGCTGACGGCGTGGCTGTGCGATCTCTATGGATTGGATAGCGAGAATGTGATCCGTCACTACGATGTGATGGGCAAGGAGTGTCCCCGCTACTTTGTGGAGAACAAAGATGCGTGGGAACAGTTTAAGGAAGATGTAAAAGCGGAAATGAAGGCATAAAAAATCCACCCGTGAGGGTGGATTTTTTATGTGATAGATATTGGTTTACTCCGTTACAACGCCGGAAATTTGATCCCTGTCGGCACAGAATTTGCACAGACGGCTGCGGTTGGCGGCGATGGCCTGCTCCACAGTGCCCATAGTCAGCGTGTCGCTCTGGTTGAGGGACTGGCACTCGGAATCGGTGTGATAAACCTTGCCGAAAGGTGCCCAGTACACATCGCTGTCGCCCAGCGTGGTAATGGCAGCTTCCTGCATCTCCTCGGACACGGGATTGAAGTCGTAGCTGGCCACACCGCCGATCAGCAGGGCGATGATAGCCACCACAACGGCGATAGCCTTGGTCTTCTTGTCGAGATTTTTGTTGGCAATCATCAAAATGATGACAGGAACAAAGGCGATAACGCAAACCACAACGCCCATATTGTTCCACAGCCAGAACTTGAACTTATTTTTCTCAGACGCAGGATCGATGCGGTTAGCCTTCTTCCAGAACTGGGCGCCAACGATCACGCAGGCCAGATCCAGCACCAGGAAGGCGATCAGCTGATACAGGGTGGGCATAAACTTCAGATCCACCTTGCCCAACACAACAAGGAAAGCCAACACCTCAAAGATGATCGCCACGACCCAAAGGATAATGGCCACAAGACGCTTTTTCTTGGCATCGCCGGTGGGCTTTGCGGCCTTTACCTTCTTCTCGGAAGCAGTCGTTACCGTACCGTCATCGGCGGAAATGATTTTCTTCTCCTTTTTCTCTGCCATGATCTATTCCTCCATTATTCTCTCAGAGTTCACGATTTAACTTAGCACTTTCATTATACAGGATTTTCACGATTACACAACACCTTTTTTCATCTTGTGAGGTTATATCACGTTGACAATTGTCCTTTACACAGATATAATAAATCCAACGAATTTATAAAGAGGAGAAATTACTATGGATATGAGTTCTTTGCTCGGTGTGCTGTTGAGCAGCGACAGTGTTTCCGGTGTCAGCAAGGCTACCAAGGCTGACAACAATGAGGTAGCAAGCGTTCTGAATGCTGCCCTTCCCATGCTCCTGAAGGGTGCAAAAAAGCAGTCTGAGGATAAGGACACTGCCGAGAGCTTCGCCACTGCCCTGCTCTCTCACGGTAAGAAGGATACCTCTAACCTCTCTTCCTTCCTGAAGAACGTGGATCTGGACGATGGCAGCAAGATCATCGGCCACCTGCTGGGCAAGGATGATGACAGCGTCAAGAAAATTGCCAAGTCCTCCGGTGTCAGCACCAAAAAGACCGGCGACATCCTCTCCGCTGCCGCTCCCCTGCTGATGAGCTTGCTGGGTCAGGAATCTGCCTCCAAGAAGTCTGACAGCAATGTGGCGCTGGAGCTTGCCGGTGCCCTGCTGAAGAATGTAGATGTGGGCGACCTCATCGGCGATCTGTTGGGCGGTGACAACAAGAAGAAAAAGTCCTCCAAGAAAAAGGACAACGATGCCGGTGAGATTATCGGTGACATTCTTGGCGCCTTGCTGAAGTAATCGGAACTACAAAAAAAGAGCCGCAATCGCGGCTCTTTTTTCTATGCATATTGTGTTCAATTAGGCCTTGCCTGCGCAGCCCAGAACGTTGATCAGCTTGTGGCGGACCAGCTCCTTGATGTTGGCGCGGGCGGGCTTGAGGTACTGACGAGGATCGAAATGATCGGGATGCTCATTGAAGTACTGACGGATGGTGCCGGTCATAGCAAGACGCAGGTCGGAGTCGATGTTGATCTTGCAGACGGACAGAGCGGCGGCCTTACGCAGCTGCTCCTCGGG
>JAFQTS010000038.1 GCA_017408915.1 Oscillospiraceae bacterium
GATGGACAAGACGGGACTGGTCATCTATGTGGGCAAGGCGAAGAAGCTCCGCAACCGCGTGAGCCAGTATTTCCAATCTGCCTCGCGGCATAATGAAAAGACGCGGCTTATGGTGTCCCAGGTGGAGAAGTTCGACACCATTGTGGTGCGCTCGGAGTTTGAGGCCCTCATCTTGGAAAACTCCCTCATCAAGCGCCATCAGCCCCGCTACAATATCCTTTTGAAGGATGATAAGGGCTACCCCTTCGTCCGCTTGGATGAGAAGGAAGAGTATCCCCGCTTTACCATGGTCAGTAAGGCCGCTGAGGATGGGGCGCAGTATTTCGGTCCCTTTGGCGGGCGACATGAGACGCGGCAGGCGCTTCACGCCGTGTCGGCGGCGCTGAAGCTGCCTACCTGCACCCGTCGTTTTCCCCGCGATATTGGCAAGGAGCGGCCCTGCCTCAACTACCATATCGGCAAGTGTGACGGCTTTTGCCGCGGCGATGGCCCCGACGGGGCGGAGTATCGCCGCCGCATGGAGCAGGCGGCGGGGCTGTTTTCGGGAAAGTTGCGGCAGGTGAGCGCCGCTATGGAGCAGGAGATGGCAGAGGCTGCGGAGAACTGGGAGTTTGAAAAGGCGGCGGCCCTCCGTGACCGCATCCAAGCCCTGTCCGTCCTTTCTAAGGAGCAGCAAGTCATTGCAGGTGCTTGTGCTGACACCGATGTGTGGGGCATCTACAGCGGTGCTGCCAAGTGCGGCGCGGCGGTGCTGCACATTGAAAACGGCGACCTCTTAGGCCGCGAGATGGAGGTGTTCCCCACGGCGGCAGACACGGGGGAAGGGGAGATTTTGTCGGCGGTGCTGAGCCAGTACTACTTGGCGCGAAACGCCCTGCCCCGCGAAATTTTGCTGCCCTGCGCTTTTGAAGGTGCAGAGACACTGGAGCAGGCCCTCTCCGAGCGTGTGGGGCGAAAAGTGCGCCTCCATGTGCCCCAGCGCGGCGAGCGGTCTCACTTGGTGGAGATGGCGCGGCAGAACGCCCGCGAGGAGGTGGAACGCATTACCACCGAGTCTGAACGGGTGAGCCGCACGCTGACAGATTTGCAGAAATTGGCCTCCCTGCCCACCCTGCCCAAGCGGATGGAGAGCTACGATATCTCCCACTTGGGCGGGCAGGACACGGTGGCCTCCATGGTGGTGTTCGCCGATGGCAAACCCTTAAAGCGGGATTACCGCAAGTTCGCCGTGGAGACGGCGGACGCGGGGGATGACTACGCCGCCATGTATGAAGTGCTGCTGCGTCGCTTGAGCCACGCGGAGGACGAGAAGTTTCCGCCTCTGCCCGATGTGCTGCTCATTGACGGCGGTTTGGGACAGGTGAATGCGGCGCTGGCTGCCCAGCGTGAGATGGGTGTGGAACTCCCCACCTTGGGCATGGTGAAGGATGACCGCCACCGCACCCGCGCACTCGTTACTCCCGAGGGTGCGGAGCTGGGCATCTCCCAGTCCCCCCACATTTTCGCCCTCATCGGGCGGATACAGGAGGAGACCCACCGCTTCGCCATCACCTTCCAACGGCAGAAGCGGAAAAAGCGTACCTTCCGCAGCCGTCTTGACGGTGTAAGTGGTCTTGGCCCAGCGAGAAAGAGCGCCCTATTGAAGCATTTCGGCACGGTGCGTGCGGTGGAAAAGGCCACGGAGGAAGAACTCTCGGCCGTGCTGCCTGCGGTGGTAGCCAACGCATTGTGGAAGCATTTGCATGGTGAATAAAGAAAAAACGACCCTTCCGCAGAGGCGGAAGGGTCGTTTTGTATGTAGTGGAGATTTGATTAGATAGCGGGGAACTTGATCTCGCGATAGTACTTGGCCAAATCGGCAGTCTCATGCTTGCGGCTGAGATAGTCGATACGGGTCTTGATGATCTCGTTCAGATGCTCGGCACGGGCATCGTTCTCATAGCGGTTACGGATCAGGCCGTTCTCAGCCAGCTCGAACTTGAACTCGCCATCCTCGCCCTTGACCAGATCGCCGCCGGCGCCGCAGACAGCGCACTCGAAGGGGAACTTGATGCCGTCCCAGTGGGTCTCGCCCTTGTAGATCAGGTTGGAGTGGCAGTTGGGGCACATGCCGTGACCCTCATCACCCAGCCAGCCGCGCTCCTCAACGGGAGTGTTGATGGCCTTGATGATGTTCTCGCCCATCTTGTGGGCGCGCTGCAGCTGCTCGGGGCGCAGCAGGACGTTGCCGGGCAGACCGTTACGGGTAGCCAGCATCTTGTCAACCACGTACATGGACTGGGTGAACATGGTGGCGGACATAGCGTCCAGCGTCAGGGACTGCCAGTCGAGGCAGGAACCGCCGTTGGCGATCAGGCCGGCCACGGTATGGGGATCCTCGGCCACGTCACCGATCTTGATACGGAAAGCCAGCTCATAGGCCAGGAAGCGCTGAGCGAACTTCAGATACAGGGAGCTGGGGGTCAGATCGTAAGAGGGGACAGCGATGATGACGCCCTGGCAGGTCTGCATCTCGTTGACGATCTTATCCATATCGTCCTTATCCTTCAGGATGCAGCCGTGATACTTGTCCTGCTGACCCATCTCGACCTTACCCATCTGGACGGTGCAGCCCTCGCAGCCGGTGCAGTGCTCGATGTGATAGTCGAACAGGTTGATCATCTTGACCTCAGCGCCGCCCTCCTGGCAGGCCAGCAGAGCTTCCTTCAGCAGCGTCTCAGAGTTGCCGCCGTGACGACCGGCGCAGATACCCAAAACCTTCATAAACAAAAACCTCCATTTGTTTTTTGTGGTGATTACCCTACCAGAGAATCATAACATTTTTCCTATAAAAGTGCAAATTTTGCGTCTATTTCCCTTATGCAATTATGTTTCGAGGTCATGCCTTTTGGTAATGATGTTGTTGCAAAAAAAGTATGGATATGGTATGGTAACCGTAGGAGCGTGATGGTATGACCTTGAATCAACTGAAATACTTTATTGCGGTGGTGCGCTGTCTCAGCTTTACCGAGGCGGCGAAGAGCTTATTTATGACCCAGCCTGCCTTGAGCCGCCAAATTCAGGCCATGGAGGCGGAGCTGGGCACGCAGCTGTTTATTCGTGATAAAAAGACGCTGAAGCTGACGCCCGGTGGCAGTGCCCTCTATAGTAAGCTGCCGGATTTCCTCCGTCAGTACGAGGAGATGATGGAGGATGCGCGGAACGCCAACAGGGATTTTGAAGGGCAGCTGCGTATCGGCTTTTTGGATATTTACGATGCTTCTTCACTGTTTCCCCCTGTGGTGGAGGCCTTTCAGCGCAACCACGGGGGCATCCGCTTGACCATGGAGCGGTTCTCCCTGGGCGAGCTGCCCGAGCGGCTCTATGAGGGGAAGCTGGATATTATCTGCACCTACGGCTTTTCCCTGTTTGATAAGCCCGATTTGGTGACGGTGAATGTGCAGAAGTTCGACTCCTGCGTCATGTTCAATAAAGACCACCCCTTGGCGAATAAGCCCGATTTGACTATGGACGACTTGCGGCAGGAGCGGTTTATTCAGTTGGGCAGAGAGGCAAGCCAAGAGGGCTATCAATACATCGCCAACCTTATCAGCCGCGGCGGCATTTCTCCCGAGGTGCAGTACGTGGAGAAAAACGACGATGTGCTGCTGTGGGTGGAGATGGGCTACGGCATTGCCGTCACCAGTGACCGCACCGTGGAGCGGCATAATCCGAAAGTGGTGATCCGTGAGCTGAATATGCCCGAGGTGAAGGGACATGATATTACCGTGGCGTGGCGCAGAAGCAACTATAACCCCGCCATCGCCCTGTTCATGGAACTGATGGAAAAAGAAGCAGAGAAACAAGCATAACAAACCCCGACCTGTGGTGAGAACCGCAGGTCGGGGTTTTCTATATAAGCCCATAGACCCACCATGCCGCGGCGGCGGAGAGGAGACCTTGCAGGGCCTTGCCGAGGAGATAATGCCGCAAGGACAGGTCGGTGTCCGACAGCACGGCGGCGGCTTGGCAGTGTACCGACACGCCGCCCCAGCCCAATCGCCCCGCCGCCAGTGTGAAGCCGAGGCGGTGGGGGGTGAGGGCGGTAATGCCTACCGTCAGTTCCAAAAACCCCGCCAACAGGGGCGGGACAGTGCCAAAAAGTGAGGAAAGAAGCGCCATCACCACCGTGAAGAACACCACGAAAGCGCTGAGACGCACCATGGTCTCAGCGGCGCTGCCTACAGCGGCAATGAAGGCGGCGGCAGGGGAGATGGTGGGTGGCGGTATGGTGGTGCGGGAGGCTTGGCGGCGACAGAAGAGAAGCGCCACCAACAGCGCGGCGGCGAGGTGGATGCCCCACAGGGCAAGACCTGCGGCGGTGGAGCGGAACACCGATTGTCCCACTACTACGAGGATGAAAGCAGGGCCTGCGTTGTTACAGCAGGCGAGGAGATGCTCGGCATCCGCTTTGGTGAGGAGACCGCCCCGATAGGCTTCGCCCACCGTCCGTGCCCCTAAGGGATAGCCCCCTAACGCTCCCAAGAAGAACACGGCGGCGGAGGTGGGGATACCGATGCTCCGCAATGTGTGGAAAAGGCCGCAGTTCACCGCCCAGCTCACCGCCACGAAGAAGGGAAACAGGGCAGGCAGCAGACTTTGGGCGCAGAGGGTGAGCCCCTGCCGCACCGCCGCTGCCGCCACTTGTGAGCGCAGGAGCAGCAGCGCCATCAGCGCGGCGATGGGGAGAAAGAGAAGCATATTTTTTCGCGACTTTACCATGTGTCCGTCACCTCGATGCTACCTTATGCCGCAGCGAGGCAAGTTTTGACCGCCCTCGGCATAGGATTTGAGAAGAAAAGGGGGAGAGCACATGGGAGAGCGGGGAAAGCGGCTGCTGCGCCGCACGGTGGAGGTCACTGATAAACTGGATCTGCCTGCGGTATTGGCACCCAGTGTGCCGCGGATGGAGCTGGTGGGCAGCCACTCCTTTTACATGGACCGTCATCGCGGCGTGCTGGGGTATTCCACCGAGGTGGTGGATATTAACGGCGGCAGTGTCATCGTCCGCTTGACGGGACGGGACTTGGAATTGCAGGCCATGACCGATGAAGAACTGCGGATCACAGGCGTCATCGAGAAAATAGAGTTGGTGGAGTGAGGGTATGTATCGCAAGATCGTCAATTATCTTCGCGGCGAGGCGGCGGTGCGCTGCTGCAGCGCCGCCCCCGAGCGGGTGCTGAATCTCTGCTCCGTTCACAATATCCCCTTTTGGGATGTGGTGTGGGAGGATGCCGCCCATATCCGCTTTAAAACCACCATCCATGGGCGGCGGGCACTGCGGCAGGTAATGGAAACGGCGGCGGTGGAGGTGGAGGAACTCTCCCTTTCGGGTGCGCCTGTGATGTTGAAGCGCTTACGACGGCGGTATGTGCTTTTATCGGCGGCGGTGTTGGCCCTTGTTTGGCTGTGGTGCGGGGCGAATATCGTCCTGTCCTTCTCTATCAGCGGCAATGAGCGGGTGTCGAACACGGAGATTTTGCGGGCCTTGGAGCGCAACGGTGTCACCGTCGGCACGCGGGCGCTGGATATTGAACAGGAAACGCTCCGCAACCATGTGCTGCTGGAACTCCATGAGTTGTCGTGGCTGTCGGTGAATGTGCGGGGCTGCACCGCCCATGTGCAGGTGGTGGAGCGGCAGCGCCCGCCCCGCATCATCGACCCGCAGGAATACGCCAATGTGGTGTCCACCAAGGCGGGACTGGTGACGGAGATCGTGGCGCGGAACGGCAAGACCTGCGTTGCCGAGGGGGACATGGTAGAAAAAGGACAGCTGCTGCTGTCGGGAGTGTCCGACGGGCGGTTCGGCGGTGTCCGCTTCATGCACGCACACGGTGAAGTGTGGGGCAGAACATGGTATACCCTCACGGTGCGTGTGCCCTTGACGGTGGTGCAGCAGGTGGGAGAGGGGCAGGAGAATCACCGTTTTTCACTGATCGTGGGAAAGAAGCGGATAAATTTCTACGGAAAGGGTAGCATCTTAACCACAGGTTGTGATAGAATAACCCTATACCACCCCCTGCGGCTGCCTTTTGGCGGGGAACTGCCACTGTCGTTGTGCCATGAAAAACTTGTGCAATACGATGTGCAAGAAGTGACGCGGACTGAGGAGGCGGCCCTCAATGAGGGGAAGCTGGCCCTTTTGCAGCGTTTGACGGCACAGCTTACGGAGGGCGGCAGCGTTACATGGACAACATTTACCCACCGCATGGAAGGGGACGCCCTCGTGGTGACGCTGGAGGCGGAGTGCCTTGAGCAGCTGGGAACGGAAGTCCCTGTGGTGTGGGAGAAATCGGAAACGAAAGAAGAGTGAAGTATGGAACAGCGCATCGGCATTGAACGTATGGAGGAGGCCATCGACATCTTTGGCTCCTTTGATGAGAATATCCGCCTTATTGAGGCGGAGTTTCAGGTGATCGTGGTGAACCGCGGCGGCGAGATCGTCATCAGCGGCGATGTGGAAAATGTGGTGCTGGCAGAGAAGGCCGTCCGTGCCTTACTGACCCTCAGCGCCAAGGGGGAGACCATCAACGAGCAGCATGTGCGCTATGTCATCGGTCTTGCCCGCTCGGGTCAGTCTGAGCGCATTGCAGAGCTGACGCAGGATGTGATCTGCATCACCTCCAAGGGACGTCCCGTGAAGCCCAAGACCATCGGTCAGAAGCAGTATATGGACAGCGTGGAGCGCAATACCGTCACCATCGGCGTTGGCCCTGCCGGTACGGGTAAGACCTACTTGGCGGTGGCGGCGGCAGTGGCGGCCTTCCGTGATAAGCAGGTCAACCGCATCATCCTCACCCGTCCCGCCGTGGAGGCAGGCGAGCGCCTCGGCTTCCTGCCCGGTGACTTGCAGAGTAAGGTGGACCCCTACCTGCGGCCGCTTTATGATGCTCTTTTCGATATGCTGGGCGCTGAGACCTATCAGAAATATCTCGAGCGGGGCAATATTGAGGTGGCGCCTCTTGCCTATATGCGCGGACGCACGCTGGATGATAGCTTTATCATCCTCGATGAGGCACAGAACACCTCCCGCGAGCAGATGAAGATGTTCCTCACCCGTATGGGCTTTGGCTCCAAGGTGGTCATTACCGGTGATATTACCCAGATCGACCTGCCTGCCGACAAGACCAGCGGCCTTAAAGAGGCCATGAAGGTGCTGAAGGATGTGGAAGGTGTGGGCATCTGCAAGCTGACGCAGGAGGACGTGGTGCGCCACGTCATGGTGCAGCGCATCATCGAGGCCTACGACCGCTACGAAGAGAAAAAGAGAAAGTAAGGGTGAAACCATGGCAAAAAGACATTATATCCCTGTTACCGCCGATGTGGAGGGCGTATCTGCCGCCTCCTGCGCCCTTATTCGCCGCGCTATCCGTACGGCGCTGGAGGCCGAGGGCATGGACTTGCGGTGCGAGGTGGATGTGAACTTGACGGATGACGCAGGTATCCATGAGGTGAACCTCGCCATGCGCGGCGTGGATAGCCCCACCGATGTGCTGAGTTTCCCCATGTTTGACTTGATGCCCGGGGAACTGCCCGACGAATGTGATGCCGACCCTGCCACGGGGCTCATCCCCTTGGGGGATATGTGCCTTTCTATGGAGCGGGTGGCGGCGCAGGCCAAGGAGTACGGTCACTCCCGCAGCCGTGAGCTGGCCTACTTGGTGGTACACTCTGTGCTGCATCTGCTGGGCTATGACCACCTCGACGAAGGAGAGGAAAAAGCAAAAATGCGCTCCCGTGAAGAGGCCATTATGGAGCTTTTGCAGCTCAGCCGTAAAAAAACATAAAAAGAGAGCCAAAAAGGCTCTTTTTTTGTTACCTCGTTTCCTTGACGATAGGACAAAAATGGGGTAGAATGACAATGAGATAGAATAAGGAGTACTCCGCCCTTTTTTAGGAGAGAAGAGAAAGGAAGGCGGTTATGGGAGAGAACTTACTCTATAACGGTGTGTGGGACAGAGCCTACGAATACTTCGGCGCACATCCCACCGACGATGGTTGGATCTTTCGTGTGTGGGCCCCCAATGCCCGTCATGTAGCACTGATCGGTGATTTCAGCAACTGGGAGCAGTGGGGCATGATCCGTCTTGACGACGGCACATGGGAACTGCCTGTTGCCCACGCCAAACAGTATGACAGCTATCAATATGTGGTCACGAAATCCGACGGAACGGTACAGTGGAAAACGGACCCCTATCGTTTCCATCAGGAGACGCGGCCGGAAACCAACAGTAAGGTCTACGACATCGGTGGTTTCAAGTGGCGCGATGATAAGTGGATCGAACGGCAGAAGAACCGCCGTCCCGCCGAGGAGATGGTGAACATCTACGAGGTGCACTTGGGCTCGTGGCAGACAACGGAGGACGGCGAAGTCCTCAACTATCGCCAGATGGGCGACCGTCTGGCAAAGTATGTCCGCGATATGGGCTACAACTATGTAGAGCTGCTGCCTGTAACGGAGTATCCGCTGGATGAAAGCTGGGGCTATCAGTGCACCGGCTATTTCGCCCCCACGTCCCGTTACGGAACACCCCACGATTTCATGTATCTGGTGGATCGCCTCCATCGGGCGGGAATCGGCGTGATCCTCGACTGGGTGCCTGCCCACTTCTGCAAGGATGCCCACGGTCTCATTGAGTTTGACGGCTCGTGCTTGTACGAGTACACCGATCAGCTGAAGTGGGAGCATAAGAGCTGGGGAACCCGCATCTTTGACTACGGTAAGCCCGATGTGTGCTCGTTCCTGTTGTCCTCCGCCGCCTTCTGGCTGCGGGAGTACCACATCGACGGTCTCCGCGTAGATGCCGTGGCCTCCATGCTGTATCTTGACTATGACCGTCAGGAGTGGCGTCCCAACAAGTACGGCGGCCATGAGAACTTAGAGGCCATCGAGTTCCTCCGTCAGCTCAACCGCACGGCCTTTTCCGTCAACCCCGCCGTGCTGATGGTGGCTGAGGAATCCACCGCGTGGCCTCAGGTGACCCATCCCCCCGAGGTGGGCGGCTTGGGCTTTAACCTGAAGTGGAACATGGGCTGGATGAATGATGTGTGTCATTATTTGAAGATGGATCCCTTCTTCCGTCGTGACCACCACCACGACGTGACGTTCTCCATGATGTACGCATTTTCCGAGAACTTCGTCCTGCCCGTCTCCCACGACGAGGTGGTACATATGAAGGGCTCGCTCCGCGGCAAGATGCCCGGTGATGAGTGGCAGCAGCTGGCGGGAGTCCGTAGCTTCTATGCTTACATGCTGTGCCACCCCGGCAAAAACCTCACCTTCATGGGTGCGGAGCTGGGTCAGTGGAACGAGTGGAAGTTCAAAGGACAGCTGGATTGGTACTTGCTGGAGAACGAGGCCTGCCGCAAGACCCACGAATGCATCCGCGCGCTGAATCGCTTCTATAAGCGCAGAGGCAATCGCGCTCTGTGGGAGAACGACCGCGACTGGGAGGGCTTCAAGTGGCAGGTGGCAGATGACAACACCAACAATGTGTTGGTTTTCCGCCGGACCGACCGCACGGGCAAATCCCTGCTGCTGGCGGTGAATTTCTCTCCCGTGGTACACGAGGGCTATCGCTTCGGTGTGCCGCCCAAGGCGCGGTATGAAGAGGTGTTCAACACCGATGCCGAGGAGTGGGGCGGCAGCGGCGTGATCAATGTCGGCCCCATTATGACAGAGCATATTCCCTCCCATGGGGAAGAGCAGTCCATCTCGCTGCGTATTCCCCCGCTGGGTGCGGTGATCTTACAGGGAAAAGGAAGACTGGCAAAAAGCAAAAAACGCTCTACAGGAGGAAAAGAGGCATGAAAAAAGAATGCATCGCAATGCTGTTGGCAGGTGGACAGGGCAGCCGTTTGTACGTGCTGACCGGTGACATGGCCAAACCCGCAGTCCCCTTCGGCGGAAAGTTCCGCATTATCGACTTCCCCCTCTCCAACTGCGCCAACTCCGGCATTGATACGGTGGGTGTGCTGACCCAGTATCGTCCTCTGGAGCTGAACCAGTATGTGGGTAACGGCCAGCCTTGGGAGCTGGACCGCCGCCACGGCGGCGTGCACATCCTACCCCCTTACCAGAGTGCCACCGGCGCTGTGTGGTATAAGGGCACGGCAAACGCCATTTATCAGAATATCGGCTTTGTGGATCTGTATGATCCCGACTATGTGGCCATCCTCTCCGGCGACCACATCTACAAGATGGACTATGACCGTATGCTGCGCCTCCATAAGGAGAAGGGCGCTGCCTGCACCATCTCCGTGATGGAAGTGCCTTGGGAAGAGGCCAGCCGCTTCGGCATCATGGCTGTGGACGGCGAGGACAACATTGTTGAGTTCGCCGAGAAGCCCAAGGAGCCCAAGAGCAACCTCGCCTCTATGGGTATCTATATCTTCTCCTGGAAGAAGCTGCGTGAGTACCTCATCGCCGACGAGGCCAACGAGAACTCCGACAACGACTTCGGTAAGAACATCATCCCCACCATGCTGAACGACGGTGAGAAGATGGTGGCCTACCGCTTCGAGGGCTACTGGAAGGATGTCGGTACGCTGGACAGCCTCTGGGATGCCAATATGGATATGCTGACCCCCGATTCCGGCTTGAACCTGCTGGATGACAGCTGGCCCATCCGTGGCCGCAACGAGGTCTGCCCTCCCACCTATGTGGGTGAGAAGGCCGACATCGGCAACTCCGCCGTGGCCCGTGGCTGCACGCTGCTGGGCGAGGTGAAGAACAGCGTTCTCTCCACCGGTACTTCCGTGGGCGAGGGCGCAACGGTGACCTATTCCGTGGTGATGCCCGGTGCCGTCATTGAAGACGGCGCACAGGTACACTACGCCATCGTGGGTGAGAACTGCCGCATCGGCGCTAACGCCGTGGTGGGCGCACCCCCCGAGCAGGCGGAGGATCCCGAGCAGTGGGGTATCGCCGTTCTCGGCCCCCGTACCTGCGTAGCAGCAGGTGAGAAGGTAGCACCCAAGACGATGCTTGACAAGCATCACGGAGAGGAGGCAGCACGATGAAAGGAATGCACGGAATTATTTTCTCCTATGAGAAGAGAACGGAACTGGGTACGCTGACGGATCAGCGCATTTACGGCTCCGTCCCCTATGGCGGCGACTATCGCGTGGTGGACTTCATGCTCTCCAACATGGTCAATGCCGGTATTACCGACGTGGGCGTGATTATGCACGGTAAGTGCCAGAGCATGCTGGATCATCTGGGAACCGGTAAGCACTGGGATCTGAGCCGCAAGTACGGCGGCTTGAAGCTGCTGCCCGCTTTCGCCTATCAGGAGAATCGTGAGAGCGGCGGTCAGTTCCGCGGCAAGCTGGAGGCATTGGGCTGCGTGATGGATTATCTCCATCATATCCGTCAGGACTATGTGGTGCTGGCTGACAGCGATATCGTCACCAACATCCCCCTCAAGGACGTGCTGGAGAGCCATATTGCCTCCGGCGCCGATATGACCTGTGTGTGCACCTCCCGTCCCGGCCGTCCTGCCGACACCTACTTTACGCTGGATATCACCGGTCGTATCGTTGAGGTGGCCTATGATGTGAATACTCCCGCAGGCTATCAGAGCCTGAACATCTTCATCATGAGCCGCGAGCTGCTGCTGGGCATGGTGCAGAACGCCATGGCACAGAATAACTACGGTTGGCGCCGTCATATCCTGCAGGATAAGTGCGGCACGCTGAATATGCGCGGCTATGTGTGGGACAGCTTCGCTGCCCGTATTGACACGGTGCAGGATTACTACAATCGCTCCATGGATCTGCTGCGCCCCGACATCCGGGCAGAGCTGTTCAACCCCCAGCGTCCCGTGTACGCTAAGGAGAACGATGCCGCCTCCACTTACATCGATCCCGCTGTGGAGTGTGTCAATTCTCTTATCTCCGATGGCTGCGACATTCAGGGCAGCGTCCGCAACTCCATTATCTTCCGCGGCGTGAAGGTGGAGAAGGGTGCCTGCGTGGAGAACTGCATCCTCTTTAAGGATACGGTGGTGAAGGCCGGCGCAACGGTGCGTAATGTCATCGCCGACAAGAATGTGGTGTTCTCTGAGAACACCTCCATGATGGGCCACGAGCACTATCCTGTGGTGGTGGCGAAGAACAGCGTGATCTGATCGCAGCAGAAAGTGAGGACAACCGTATGAACGTATTATTTGTAGCCTCTGAGGCGTTCCCCTTCTGCAAGACCGGCGGCCTTGCAGACGTGGCGGGCAGCCTGCCCATCGCCCTGGCAGAGGGCGGCGACAACGTCTCTGTCATTCTGCCTCTCTATGGTCAGATCTCCCAGGAGTGGCGCGATAAGATGAACTACCGCAACTATATCTATGTGGATGTGGCATGGCGTCACCAGTACTGCGGATTGTTCTCCATGGAGTATCGCGGTGTGACGTGGTACTTTGTGGATAACGAGTATTATTTCCGCCGCGGCGGCCTCTACGGCGATTATGATGATGGCGAGCGTTTCGCCTTCTTCTCCAAAGCAGTGGTGAATCTGCTGCCCAGCCTCAACTGCATGCCCGATGTGATCCACTGCAACGACTGGCAGACGGCACTGGTGCCCGTCTATCTGAAGGATGTGGCTACCCGTTGGGACGCCGTGCGCAACATTAAGACCGTGTTCACCATCCACAATGTGGAGTATCAGGGTCGTTACGGTGCTGAGACCCTCTATGACCTGTTCGGTCTCCATGAGGGTTGGTGGAACGATGGTACGTTGGCAATGGATGGTGATATCAATCTGATGAAGGCTGCCATGCTGGTGTCTGATGCCGTTACCACCGTCAGCCCCACCTATGCCATGCAGCTCCACGACAGCGCCTATGCCCACGGTTTGGAGTCTATCGTCTCCGCCGTGTCCTATAAGCTCCACGGTGTGCTGAACGGTATCGACATGACCTCTTATGACCCTGCAGTTGACAAGGCCCTCCCCGCAGTGTATACTCCCGAGGAGATGGAAGGCAAGGCTAAGTGCAAGGCAGACCTTCAGGTGTCTCTGGGCCTGCGTGAAGATCCCGAGGTGCCCCTGATGGCCATCGTCAGCCGTCTGGTGGGACACAAGGGCGTGGATCTGGTCTGCGAGGGCTTTGACCGTATCATGGATATGGGCGTGCAGCTGGTGGTGCTGGGTAAGGGCGACGAGTACTATGAGGACTTCTTCCGCTCTCAGGCCTATCGCTACGGCGGCCGTGTGGCAGCGCAGGTCACCTATTCCGAGGCTCTGTCCCGCCGCATTTACTCCGGCGCCGACCTGTTCTTGATGCCCTCTAAGAGCGAGCCCTGCGGCCTGAGCCAGATGATCGCCATGCGTTACGGCGCAGTGCCCATCGTCCGCAAGACCGGCGGCCTTGCTGACAGCGTCAAGTCCTGCCAGGTGGGTCAGGAAGACGGTACCGGCCTCCTCTTCAACGACTATAAGGTGGAGGATATGCTGGGCGTCATCCATCAGGCAGTGCAGCTGTATCACGGCGACCGTGCCGGCTTTAACATCGTGCGTCAGCGCGGCATGACTTCCGACTTTAGCTGGAAGCGCAGTGCTGCAGACTACCATAATATCTATCAAAACCTGTAAACAAGGAGCAACATAAACCCTATGACCTATTCTAAGCAACAAATCAAAGAAAGCATAATTCAGAAGCTGCGGCTCAATTACGGCTGCACCGAGCAGCAGGCCAGCGACGGCGAAATGCTGAAGGCCTGCGCCATGGTGCTGCGTGATATCATGGCCGAGCGTGGCGTCACCAGCCGCGAGAAAGCCGAGACTGAGGGCAAGCGCAAGGTCCATTACCTGTCGCTGGAGTTCCTCATGGGCCGCAGCTTGATGAAGAACGCCTACAACCTCAATCTGCTGCCTCAGCTGCGTGAAGCTATCGACGAGCTGGGCTTCGACTCCGGCCACATTTTCGACACCGAGCCCGATGCAGGTCTCGGTAACGGTGGTCTCGGCCGTCTGGCTGCCTGCTATCTCGACAGTATGACCACGCTGGAGATCCCCGCCACCGGCTATTCCATCTGCTATGAGCTGGGCCTGTTCCGTCAGAAGATCGTGGAAGGCCAGCAGGTGGAGCTGCCCGACGATTGGAAGCCCCTGGGCGATGCTTGGCTGCTGCCCAAGCCTCAGGAGGCCGAGGAGATCCACTTCGGCGGCAAGGTTCGCACCCGTTGGGACAACGGTCACCTGATGGTGGTCCACGAGGACTATACCCGCGTGCTGGCAGTGCCCTGCGACATGGAAGTGGCCGGCTACGGCACCGACCATGTGAATACCCTGCGCCTGTGGGATGCCAAGTCTCCCAAGCCCATCGACATGACCCTCTTCTCTCAGGGCCAGTACCTCCGCTCCGGCGAGGAGCGCGCCATGGCAGACGTCATCTCCAAGGTGCTCTATCCCGAGGATAATCACTATGAGGGCAAGTCTCTGCGCCTCAAGCAGCAGTACTTCTTCGTCTCTGCCACCGTGCAGTCCATCACCCGCCGCCACATTCAGGTGTACGGTACGCTGAAGAACTTCCACGAGAAGAACGTCATTCAGATCAACGATACCCACCCTGCGCTGGTGGTGCCCGAGCTGATGCGTATCCTCATCGACGATGCCGGTCTCAGCTGGGACGAGGCATGGCACATCACCACCAACTCCGTGGCCTACACCAACCACACCGTGCTGGCTGAGGCACTGGAGTGCTGGCCCCAGCAGCTGATGGAGGATCTCCTGCCCCGCGTGTGGCAGATCCTCACCGAGATCGCCCGCCGTTATCAGGAGCGTATCGAGGCCTATTACAACAATGACCTCGCCAAGATCGCCAAGATGGCGGTCATCTGGGACGGCGGCGTGCATATGGCCAACCTCTGCATTGCAGGCGGTATGGCTGTCAACGGCGTCAGCGCCCTCCACAGCGACATTCTCCGCAACGATGTGTTCCGTAACCAGTGCGCCATGGAGCCCGATAAGTTCAAGAACGTCACCAATGGCGTGGACCATCGCCGTTGGCTCAGCCAGATCAACGCTCCTCTCGATGCACTGCTGAAGGAGACCGTAGGCGAGGGCTATCTCACTGACGCTTCTTTGATGAAGGGCTTGGAGAACTATGCCGACGATGCCGCCGTGCTCAAGCGCATTGGCGAGATCAAGCAGGCCAATAAGGAGGCCTTCGCCCGCTGGGCCAAGCGTCAGCAGGGCGTGGTGCTGAACACCGATGGTATCTTCGACGTGCAGGTCAAGCGCCTCCACGAGTATAAGCGTCAGCTTCTCAACGCCCTGCACATCATCCTGCTGTATCAGCAGCTGCGCGATAATCCCAACATGGACTTCCGTCCCCATACCTTCCTCTTTGGCGCTAAGGCAGCTCCCGGCTACGCCGTTGCCAAACGCATCATCCGCCTCATCAACGCCCTTGCCGAGCAGATCAACAACGATCCCGTCTGCAAGGATCGCCTGCAGGTGGTGTTCCTTGAGAACTACCGCGTGTCTATGGCTGAGATGCTGATGCCCGCCAGCGAGGTGAGCCAGCAGATCTCCACCGCCGGTAAGGAGGCCAGCGGTACGGGCAACATGAAGTTCATGATGAACGGCGCGCTGACCGTGGGTACGCTGGACGGCGCCAACGTGGAGATGCACGAGGTGCTGGGCGACGAGAATATGTTCCTCTTTGGCCTCCATGCCGACGAGGTGGCAAATCTCCGTCCCAACTACGATCCCCAGATGTTCTATAACCGCGATCCCATGCTCCGCAACGCCGTGGATGCTCTGAAGCAGGGCTTCGGCGGCGAGAGCTTTGAGGATCTGTGGCGTCGTCTCGTCATGCAGGACGAGTACATGCTGTTGGCTGATCTGCCCTCTTATGCGGCAGCCGAGCAGCGCATGGTGGAGACCTACGGTGACCGCGACAAGTGGAACCGTATGAGCCTGCTGAACATTGCCCGCAGCGGCATTTTCTCCGCAGACCGCTCCATCGCCGACTATGCCAACACCATCTGGCACGTACCTTATAAGAAATAAGCGAAAAAAGACCGCCGTCAGGCGGTCTTTTTTTATTGCACAGCCCCACGATAGAATCCGTAGGGGCGGATACTATCCGCCCGCACAACATATGAGAGACTTTCGGTAGACGGCGGGGCGATATGGGCATCGCCCCCTACAACATGACCGGAAGACCACCAAGAGACCGCAGGGGCGCGGCGGCC
>JAFQTS010000039.1 GCA_017408915.1 Oscillospiraceae bacterium
ACTGTTCTTCCCCACCGGTCTTGCCGCAGGCGGTATTGCACTGATACTGGGCGGCGGTATGATGAAGCGCCGTGCCCGCCGCTTTGCCAAGTATGTGGCCTGCGCGGGTGGTCGTAAGGCCATCCCCCTCGCTGACCTTGCCCGCGCCGCCGATGTGCGGTTGGGTAAGGCCGAGCGGGATATTGAGATGATGGTGGAAAAGGGCATGTGGGGTCCGCAGGCCTATGTGGACAACGGGCAGGACATGCTGTTCCTCTCCGCCGAGGCGGCCCGCGAGTATTACGAAAGCCGCAATGTCCGCGCAAAGCCTGTGGCAGAGCCGAAAGTTACCGCCGCGCCTGCCAGTGAGTTCGACCACGATTTCCGCCTCAGTGCCATTCGCCGCGCCAATGACCGCATTGACGATGTAGAGCTCAGCGCGAAAATCGACCGCCTTGAACAGGTGACGGGCCGCATCTTCAAGTTTATTGAGGATAATCCCAAGTCCGCCGACAAGGCCAATACGTTCCTTAAGTACTATCTCCCCACCACCCAAAAGCTGCTGGACAGCTATGCCGACTTTGAGGAGGCGGGTGTCAGCGGTGAGAATCTCAACCAAGCCAAGGAGCGCATTGAGCAGACCATGGACAACATCATCGCGGGCTTTGAGCATCAGCTGGACGAGCTGTACCGCGAGACCGCCATGGACATTGACAGCGATATCCGCGTCATGGAGACGATGCTACGCCGCGACACCGCCTCTGTTGCCGATGATTTCGGCCTCGGCGGCGGTACGGCAACCCGGACCATGCCGAAGGAATAAAGAACATAAAAAATCCCGCCGATGGCGGGATTTTTTGCGTGTTATTCAAAATATGCCTCGATTACAATGCGGTTGCCCACATCGTTTTCCAAAAGGTCGGTGAGATGGGCGGGATTCAGCGCCAGTTCCCTGTCCAGCTCGAAGGGAGCACAGTCGCCAAAGGCGATGTTCATCAGCGTGATGGGCACGCCTTTTTTCACAGGGATGGGAGTGGATGAACGGAGGGCGGAGAAGCGATACTCCGACTCAATATCGGGGAACTGGTTATGCAGAACCATCGTTGTCCGCCCCTCCTCCTTTGTACCGAAGCTGTACGTCGAGGCAAAGTGGCGAAGGCTGGGGGTAAATTTCACTGTTTCCTCCATACGGAAATGCCTTAGAGATACATCCTCCCAGCCGATGTCGATGCTGTAGGAGAGGAGACGGTCAGTGTCATAGCGGCCCTCGCCGTAGGTGATAAACTCCCCGTCCTTATAGTAGCTGTGGCGGACATACAGGTAGGTGACGTCCTCTTCCAGCTGGAAGTGCCATGTAGGTGCGCCCATGGCGGAGGCGCGGACATAGCTCCCCTCGGGGACACCTCTGACGATGAAAAACACGGCGAGGTAGAGGGCGATGGCGGCAAGGATGAGGGCAATGACGAGAAGGGGCTTTGGTTTTCCTTTCATAGATGCCCCCCTTACTCCTGCGCCGTATAGTGAAGCTCAGCCAACAAAGCGTAGAGACGGCCGCTGCTGATGCGGTAGCGGTTGCCGCCCACATTGTCGCCGTTGATGTAGATGTAGCCCTCACAGTCCACGGCGAAGGTGGGAAGATGGGCTGTATCGGTGGTGAGCATCAGATAATAGACGGGCGCATCATAGGAGACGACGGAAAACCGCCCTGCGTAGCGCACCTTATCTGCGGCGATCTCCTCTGCAAGACGCTGCAAGTCGTCCTCAGCAATGGTCATGGGCAGTGAATCCTCGCCGTCGGGTGTGGTAGGAAGCATCACGCCGCCTGCAATGTCGGCGGTGTCAGTGAGTTCCAGCTTCTCCGTCAGCGGTTTTGGGAAAAAGATCATCGCTACCGCCAACAGTACCACTCCAGCGGCGGCAATGGCGAGGATCAGCTTCGTTTTTGCTTTCATAGCCCTTCTCCTTTCCTCATTCATCGTGGCAGGCATCGTGGTCAAAGACGGTCAGCCGTATTTCTGTGTCCTCCTCCACCAAGGCGCAGACGGAGACGCTGTGGATGATGTCGGGGGCGATGTTGTGAAGTGTCACCCACTCCCCGGGATTCAGGGCGAAACCCTCTACGTGGGAAAATCCGCGTTTAAGCGCATCCCCCGACCAAAGACCTCCGTATATGGGGAAGTCGTTGGTGTTTTGGAAGGTCAGTGCCCCGGTGGTGCAGATGATTTCCTCGTTGGCGAAAGTGTTGACGATGCTCTCGGGGGTGGAGTCCCCCGCAGTGGCCACACGGAGAGACCATTCGGGGAACGCGCCCGTAAAGTCACCTGTGCCCGTTACGCTTTCGGCACTGCGTACCCAATCGGGGAGATAGTCGGCGTACTCCATGGCCCAGTAGCGGCGGTTGGAGAGGATGGTGGTGATGTCGGTGCCGTTCTCCGTCATCTCCAAATACTCGTCCTTGGTCAGCGCATAGCCCTGATTGCCGACAGGTACGACAGCCCCTGTAATGACGCCTTCGCCGTGTTCATTGGGCAGTTCCCACGAGGTCAGCTCGGGAGGCAGATGGATATAGAGGGGGCGTACGCCGCTCATATACTCGCCGTAGCGGTCGCCGCCGTGTTCCTCCACCGTCAGCTCATAGAGTACCAAATGCTCGGCCTCGGCAATCAGTTCGGGAGTTTCCTCATATTCGCCGCCCCAGCGGGAGACACTGTCACCCCACACGGCGGTGGCGAGACAGTAGGTCTGCCCGACTTTCAAGAAGAATCCCGCATTTTCTCCCATCTCACCAATGTCCTCGCTATAGCGGTTTTGCACTTGGGGCGTACCGCTGACGGGGATGGTGATGCCGATGGAGTCGGTGGGACGGGTAAGGGCATAGTCATAGGCATCGGCGCTGGCCTGCCAACCGTTTTCCGTGGGTGTAAGGTAGCAGCCGTAGCGGCTCAGCCGCAGATCATAGGGGAGCTGTGCCTCCTCTATCAGCTGACCCTTTTGATAGTATTTCACGCTGAGGGTGGCGCGCTCCAGATTTCCGAAGCGGTAGCGGGTGTAGAGGCTAACATTGTCGTCCATGGGCTTCCAACTGTTTTCGCAGGTCATATAGACGATATCTCCAAAGCGGTGGAGATTGTCGGCAGCCATTACGAGGGGATTTTCGTAGGCGAGGCCGCTGCCTTGTTCCCGTGCAGATTTCTCATCACCGTAGAACTCCAGTCGGATGGCAGCGGTGCGCTCGGGATAGTAGCGCAGCATATTCGCTGTCAGCTCGTCTCCGGCGGGAATGCTCATGTGCTCTCCTGCGCGGAAGATCATCAGCATTACGCTGTCATCCACGGCCAGTTTTACAGGCTGGGGCATATTGGGGGTCGACCAGCCGTACAGCGCATAGCTATAACCGGTGGTGACATCAAAGACGATCTCCTGCTTGCCGATGCTGCCCTCTATCGTTACGACAATATCGTAATCGCGGGAGTCCAACCCTTTAAGACGGGGCTCGACCTTGATATGCTCTACCGCCGAGGCGGGGAACACGCGATCCTCCACCTGCAACAGTTCGCCGTCTTGATACACATCGCAGACAAGGCGAACGGTGGTGATGGTCTTGTCATAGCGGAGGCGGAAATCTTCATTCATGGGCTCGGCGCTGCTGGCGCGGATATAGCTGCTGCCGGGTACGCTGCCGCCAAAGGTGAATACGGCGGCGAAAATCAAGATCACGGCGGCGAAGAATACGGCGGCCGCCTTCGTTTGCGGCTTTTCGGCGATCAGCACGATGCGCTCACGCAAGCCCCGCTTGCTGCCCGTCATGGTGGTGGCGTTCAGCAGCAGGTCACGCCCGCCGCCGCGACAGCTGAGGCCGATAAGGGTGCGCCCGTAGTCGGTGCGCTGTCCCTCACCCAAGAGGGCGATGGCGGCCTCGTCGCAGGACAGTTCGGCGTCACGGCGGGACAGGGCTGCCGCCCACCATACGAGGGGATTATACCAGTGGAGCGCCAGTGCGGCGGCGCGGAAGATGCCCCAAATATGGTCGCCGTGGCGATAGTGGCTCAACTCGTGGCTCAGCACATGGCGCAGGGCAGTTTCGTCCGCTGCCACGGCGGGAGTCACATAGATGGCGGGGGAAATGAGACCGTGGAGGCAGGGGGTCTCCACCACATCGGAAATGTAGACAGGGCGGGGACAATCCACTTCCAACCGCTGCCGCGAGCGGCGCAGACGGCGGGTGAACACCATGTTGACGCCGGCAAACCACACCGCCACAAGGACGATGCCTGCGATCCACGCGGGACGGAGGATGTTTTTGCCGAAGTTCTTTACATTGCTGGAGCGCTGCCAGCGGGAGAACTCTTCCTCATCGGCGCTGTAGTCCACGATAGTGTGACTGTCCTTCCAACCGCCGATCTCAGTGTTGAACACGGCATCGTGCATAATACCCAGCACGCTGCCGTCATCGGCGTGCTCCACGGCGTCTACATATTCCAGCCGCTCCAAATCCTGTGAAAGCTGCGTGTTCTCCACCACCGTTGCGGCAGAGAAGGGAATATGCATTACCGAGCCGGGGACAAGCAGGCGCACCAGCACCACCAGCCACAGGGCGTAGCCAATGGCGGGGGAGACCTTGCCCCGCAGGGCAAAGCGCAGGACGATGACCGCCACGATCAACAGGGAGGAGGAAATGATCCAGTTCAGCATCATAGCCACCCCTCCTTACTGCCGCTCCTCGGCGCGGCGCAAAATGGCGTAGAGCTCGTCGATCTCCTGTTGTGTAAGGCTTTGCTTTTCCGTCACGGCGCTGACCATTTGGCTGACGCTGCCGTGGTAGACGCGGGAGAGGAAATCGTGGGTCTCCCGCTGCACCGCCTGCTGACGGGACACAAGAGGGGCGTAGGTCTTTACGCCATCGTCATGGTCAACGCAGGCGATGACACCCTTTTCCGTCATGCGCCGCAGCATGGTGAGGGTGGTGCTGCGACTCCACGCTGCGTGGGCGTGGAGATAGTCCACCGCCTCGCGGCCTGTGACGCTGCCCTTTTCCCACAGACATTCCATCAGCTTCCACTCGGTAGGGGTAAAACTGTGTTCCATATCCGTACCTCCTGTTAGTTTACAATGTAAACACATGATAGCACAGGCTGTTTACAATGTCAACAGGTAAGTGTTGGAAAGGGCGGCGCGTGACAAAAGCAACACCTTGTCGTTGCAATCAGCGGACAGATGTGGTATACTGACTCTAACTGAAAATATTTATGGAAGAAGAGGAAAAACGCTATGGAAATCACCCAAGGGGTGTCTTTCGACAGCTTCGGCCTGTCCGAGGCAAGTATGCGGGCTGTCCGCAATAAAGGATATACCATTTCTACGCCTGTGCAGGCAGGCTGTATCCCGCCCATGATGGAGGGCAAGGATGTCATTGCCAAAGCCCCTACGGGCACGGGCAAGACCATGGCCTTCGGCATCCCCATTATTGAATCTATCGATCCCGCCAGCGAGAAGGTGCAGGCCATTATTCTCGCCCCCACCCGTGAGCTGGCCATTCAGATCACCGACGAGATGCGTGAGGTGGCGGTGTGCCACGAGGGCGTGCGGATCGTCTGCCTCTACGGCGGTCAGCCCATCGGCAAGCAGATCGAGGCATTGAAGCGCCGTCCCCAGATCGTGGTGGCGACCCCTGGTCGTCTCAGCGACCACATGAAGCGCCGCACCGTGGTGGTGAAGGATGTGAAAACGGTGGTGCTGGACGAGGCCGACCGTATGCTGGACATGGGCTTTATCCACGATGTGACGCGGATTCTGGACAAGATCCCCAACCGTAAAAACTTGGGCATGTTCTCCGCCACCATCTCCCGTGAGGTGATGGACATCTCCTGGGTCTATCAGCGTGACCCCGAGGAGATCACCGTCCGTCCCACAGAGGAGAATAAGCCCGACATTTTGCAGTATCGCCTTGAAGTGCCTTCCGATGGGAAGGTGGATGCCATCGTGAAGATCCTCAATAAGGAGAACTACGACCGCGTCATGTGCTTCTGCAATACGAAGGGCAGCACCGAGCGCCTTACGAAGTTTTTGCAGATGCGGGGTGTGGATGCCCAGTGTATCCACGGCGACATCCCTCAGAAAAAGCGGGAAGCGGTGATGCAGCTGTTCCGCGATGGGAAACTCCGTGTGTTCGTTGCCACCGATGTGGCGGCCCGCGGTATCGATGTGGACGATGTGGATGCGGTGTTCAACTTTGAAGTGCCCGATGAGAATGAGTACTACATTCACCGCATTGGCCGTACGGGTCGTGCCAAGCGCCACGGCGTGGCTTATACCCTCATCAGCGATTTCCCCAGCCGCATGCGCCTTGATGATATTGTCCGCAATGCTGGGGCGAATGTGGTCAACGGTAAGCTGGAGGATGACGGCACGGTAACTGCGGTGTAAGGAGGAAAAACCCCTATGAAACGATGGAAAAAGTTAACAGCCCTTGTTTTGGCGCTGTTGATGTTGATGATGACCGCCGCAGGCTGTGCACAAGAGGTGGAGGAGACGCGGGGACTGGAACTGCGCGCTGCGTTTATTGAACGACCCGAGACCTTTGATCCCGCCTATGCCTCCACTGAGGAGGAGCGTACCATCACGGTACATCTGTTTGAAAACTTGATGAAGTATACCGCCGCAGGGTTGGTGAACGGTCAGGCCGCAGAGTACACCGTTGTGACCAACGATGACGGCACGGAGACCTATACCTTCACCCTCCGCAACGATATCTTCTGGTCGGATGGCGTGGCGGTGAAAGCCGGCGATTTCGTCCATGCATGGCAGCGCCTTGTTGCCCCGCAGGTAGCCTCGCCCCATGCCGCGATTCTGGAGATGGTGGCGGGGTATGATGAGGCCGTCAAGGGCGATGTGGCGGCTTTGCAGGTTTCAGCGCCCAACGATCGCACCTTCGAGGTGACCCTTGCAGAACGCTGCCCCTACTTCCTATCGGTGATCTGTACCGATTCTGCCACTATGCCCGTCCGTGCCGACGTGGTGCCTGCATGGATGAGCACGGAAGAGGAGGAGCGTGACACAGAAGAGGAAGAAGCGGTGATCGCCGTTCCGGAATTGCCCGATTGGACGGCGAAGAAGGCGACCCTCATTACAAACGGTGCCTATTCTGTCCGCAACTACAACGCCGCCCATCTGACGGTGGTGGAAAAAGAGGGCTATTACGACAGCCACCGCCTTAGTGTGAAGGAGCTGGACTTCTTCTTTGCCGAGAGTGAGGAGCGTGCCATGAGCAGCTACGAAAAAGGTGAGTCCGATTTCGTCTTGAAGTGCGGCGATGTGGAGGGCAGCGTGGAGGTCATGGAGCCCGAGGTGAGCGCGCTGGCGGTGAACCAGATGTCCTCTTTGAACGAAAATGTTCGTCAAGCCCTGACGCTGGCGCTGGATCGCAATGCCGTTGCCGCCGCCATGGGTACGAAGTTTACGGGGATGGAAGGCCTTGTGCCCCGGGGGATCACCACCATCAGCGGCAGCCAGTTCCGCGGAGTCAACGGCGTGATCCTTGCCTGCGATGAAGAGGGTGTGGAGAAAAACCGCGCCCACGCCAAAGAGCTGCTGGCGTCCATGTACCGCGGCGGTGATATTATGAGCCGCCTTGGTGTGCTGACGCTGGTGTATGAGAATAATTTCCTCAACAGCCGTATCGCTCAGCAGGTGAAGAAACAGTGGCAGGAGGTGCTGGGCATCTCTGTGGAACTGGTGAGCATTACCGCTGAGGAGATGGACAAGGCCTTGGGAAGCGGTGCATTCACCATCGCCCTCATGTCTGTCAGCGACGAGAGCAACACGGTTACAGGCTATCTCGACCACTATGTCAGCGACAGCCCCGATAACTATGGTCAGCATTATTCCAACGCCTACGATATGCTGCTGCGGGCGGCCATGGCCTCTGAGAGTGTGGAGGCCCGCGATGCCTATTTGGCAGATGCCGAGCGCTTGCTGCTGGAAAGCGGCTATGTGATCCCCCTGTGCGGTGGCACATATCGCTATCTCCTGCGAGATGGGCTGATGGGCCTTATCTGCACCGACATGGGTGTCTATCACTTCTCTGCTATGACGGAGATCGTGGCGTAAAGTCCGGAAGGAGGTCAGCAACATGATGACAGCAGTAAAAACGCCCCTTTTGCTGGGGGTGACGGAAGAAGAATGCGCCGCCATGGAAACGTGCTTCGGCGTATATCAGCAGTGTTTTGCCGCCGATGATGTGCTCTATGATTTCGGCGACGGGCGTAATCTGGTAGGTGTTCTCACCTCCGGCAGCGCCAATGTGGAGCGTATCGACGAGAGCGGCGGACGCACGATCTTGGAGCATTTGGAGGCAGGCAGCGTCTTTGGCGAGATGCTGATGTTCGAGCGGGCCAACGACGACAGTATCACGGTGGTCTGCACCCGCCCCTGCTGCGTCAGCTTCGTGCCGGCTTCCTCGCTGATGAAGCGCTGTGAGAACGCCTGCGCCCACCACACCCGCGTGGTGGAGAATATGTTCCGTTTGGTGACGGACAAGGCTACGTCCCTCTCCGAGCGTGTGGAGGTGTTGTCCCGCCGCAGCATCCGTGAAAAGCTGCTGCGCTATTTCACGTTGCAGGCGGCGAAGCGCCGCAGCGACAGCTTTGAACTGCCCTTTTCCCTGAGCGCGCTGGCGGATTATATCTCCACCGACCGCAGTGCCATGATGCGTGAGCTGAAGAAAATGCGGGAAGAGGAACTGGTGGCCGTCAACGGACGTATCGTTACCATCCAGCATCGGATTTGAAGTCTTGAAAACCTTCGCATTTCGCACAAAAGAGGCATTGACGCTCTGATGAGATTGTGATAAAGTAGACAATGTAAGGACATTACGCCGCCAAGCACAGCGCGGCGCAGCAAAAATAAGAAATGAGGGAGTTAGTATGTATCGCATTGTGACAAAAGAAGCTCTGAAACCCACTGTGATCCTCTACGAGATCGAGGCTCCCATGGTGGCGAAGAAGGCGCAGCCCGGTCAGTTCATCATCCTGCGTGTGGATGAGAACGGCGAGCGTATCCCCATCACGATCCACGATTATGACCGCGAGAAGGGCACGGTGACCATCATCGTCCAGACCATCGGTGCTACCACCGAGAAGCTGAGCCACAAGCAGCAGGGCGACTGCCTGCAGGACTTCGTTGGCCCGCTGGGTAAGCCTACCGAGACCGAGGGCAAGAAGAAGGTCTGCGTCGTCGGCGGCGGCGTTGGCTGTGCCATTGCCTATCCGGTGCTGAAGAAGTTCCATGACTGCGGCGCAGAGGTTCATGCCGTTGTGGGCTTTAAGAACAAGGATGTGGTCATCCTTGAAGAGAAGTTCAAGGCCGTGTCCTCCGTGCTGAAGGTCTGCACCGACGATGGCAGCTACGGTCAGAAGGGCCTCGTCACCGAGGCGCTGAAGGAGCTGCTGGATGCCGGTCATCAGTATGACGAGATCTTCGCTATTGGCCCCATGGTTATGATGAAGTTCGTCTCCAAGACTACGGAGCCTTACGGTGTGCCTACCACCGTTTCCATGTCCCCCATTATGATCGACGGTACCGGTATGTGCGGCGGCTGCCGCCTGACGGTGGGCGGCGAGACCAAGTTCGCCTGTGTTGACGGCCCCGACTTCGATGGCCACAAGGTGGATTGGGATCTGGCTGTGAAGCGCAACCAGATGTACGCAGAGTTTGAAAAGCATAAGCACGAAGAAGTCTGCAATCTGTTCCGTCAGGAGGTTAAGTAAAATGGCAAATATGCGTTTGGATAAGAATCCCATGCCCGCACAGGACCCCAACGTCCGTAATAAGAATTTCGACGAGGTGGCTCTGGGCTATACTGAGGAAATGGCCATTGACGAGGCAAAGCGCTGCCTCAACTGCAAGAATCCCAAGTGCGTCTCCGGCTGCCCCGTGAACGTGCGCATCCCCGAGTTTATCACCCGCGTTGCCGAGGGCGACTTCGACGGCGCATTTGAGATCATCACCTCCACCAACAGCCTGCCCGCCATCTGCGGTCGTGTCTGCCCTCAGGAGAACCAGTGCGAGGGTCAGTGCATCCGCGGCATCAAGGGCGAGAGCGTGGGTATCGGCCGCCTCGAGCGTTTCGTAGCCGACTATCATAACGCCCACGGTCACAAGGACGGCGCTCCTGCCCGTCCCGAGCCCAACGGCCACAAGGTTGCTATCGTCGGCTCCGGCCCCGCCGGCCTCACCTGCGCCGGCGATCTGGCACGCAAGGGCTACGATGTTACCGTGTATGAAGCACTCCACCTCGCCGGCGGCGTGCTGGTGTACGGCATCCCCGAGTTCCGTCTGCCCAAGGCCATCGTCCAGAAGGAAGTCAAGCGCCTTGAGTACTTCGGTGTCAAGGTGGTCACCAACACCGTGGTGGGCCGCACCATCACCATCGATGAGCTGATGGAGGAAGAGGGCTATGAGGCCGTGTTCGTGGGATCCGGCGCAGGCCTGCCCATGTTTATGAACATCCCCGGCGAGAACCTCAAGGGCGTGTTCTCCGCCAACGAGTTCCTGACCCGTATCAACCTCATGAAGGCCTATCGCGAGGACAGCGATACCCCCATCATGGATCTTAAGGGCAAGAAGGTCGCCGTCGTTGGCGGCGGTAACGTGGCTATGGACGCCGCCCGCTGCTCCAAGCGCCTGGGCGCCGAGGTCTGGGTGGTCTATCGCCGCGGTATGGAGGAGCTGCCCGCCCGTCACGAAGAGGTGGAGCACGCCATCGAAGAGGGCATCATCTTCAAGACCCTCAATAACCCCATCCAGATCAACGGCGACGAGAACGGCGCTGTGTCCTCCATGACCTGCATCGAGATGGAGCTGGGCGAGCCCGATGCTTCCGGTCGCCGTCGTCCCATCGAGAAGGTGGGCAGCGAGTTCGACCTGCCTGTGGACGCCGTCATCATGTCCTTGGGCACCAACCCCAACCCCCTCATCAAGTCCACCACCAAGGGCTTGGAGGTCAATAAGAAGGGCGGCATCATCGTCAACGAGGATGGCCTCACCTCCCGCGCAGGCGTGTACGCCGGCGGCGACGCTGTTACCGGCGCTGCCACCGTCATCCTCGCCATGGGCGCCGGTAAGCTGGCTGCCAAGTCCATCGACGAGGCCCTGAGCAAGTAAGTACATATGCAAAAAGAGAGAGCCGAAAGGCTCTCTCTTTTTTTATTAAGTAACGAAGTCAAATGGTTACATTTTGGTTACAAGATGTTCCACTTTGATTACAGTTGCCCCCAAAATGTTGACTTTCCTCCACCCCTTGCCTATAATGCAAAAATGTAAAGGATGTAACCGCGTTCATTTACACAAATCAAATATTTTGGAGGAAAAAACAATGAAGAAGATTGTTGCTCTGATCCTGGCCCTCGTTATGGTCATGGGTCTGGCCACCGTCGCTTTCGCCGACACTAGCGCCGAAGACTATGCTCTGTGGAAGGCTGACGTCACTGCCGCTACCGCTGAGCAGGCTAAGACCTCTTATGAGACCGTCGCTGCTACTACCAATGCTACCAATGGTAGCGGTACTATCGAGCACATCAAGATCAATGGCGAGTACTACGTCAAGATCGATGCCGCTGATGCTACCACTCTGGACTACTATGTCTGCCTGGCTAACGACAAGACCAAGGCTCCCCTCTTCTACCTGAAGAAGGTCACCTCTGCCGACGTTGCCTACAACCTGGCTGTTGTCAACTTCACCGACATCGGTGTGAAGTGCGGCCAGCTGAACGCTGCCTATGCTGACTATGTCACCAACGAGGCTGAGTTCTATGTCCACACCAACCCCGTTACCGGCGTTAAGACCTACTACACTGATACCGTTTCCCTGACCATGTCTGCTCCTTACTATGGCAACACCGCTACCAACTTTGTTACTATTGAGAACTATGGCAACGTCCTGGTTGATGGTGAGATCGTGAAGGCTTACAAGTTCACCGACGGTACCAAGCAGGTCTCCCCCCTGAACGATCACGTTTGGGCTCCCTCTGCCTATGACAAGACCACTCCCGTGAAGGCTCTGTGCGGCCTGTGCGGCGCTACCGCCAAGCTGTATGAGGCTGACGAGATCCCCGCTAAGAGCGTTGTCGCTGCTGTCCTGAACCTCGGTGGCACCAACTACTATGCTGTTGCTGATGCTACTGCTTCTACTCCCGTTGTTGACGGTGATAAGGTTGAGTCCGCTGAGACCTTCGACGCTGGTATCGCTATGTATGTCGGTATGTCCGTCATGGCCGCTGCCGGTTCCGCTGTCGTCCTGAAGAAGAAGGACTAATTTTAGTCTAACTCATTCTGACTAACTAAAAAGAGACCCCGCAAGGGGTCTCTTTTTCCCAGCGGTTACAACTTCACAAAAAAGACACCCGTGAGGGTGTCTTTTTTTAATGAATAATGAATAATGAATGATTGATTTTCATATGGACTGTGCTATAGTAGACGCAGAGGCGAAAGGCCCCTTTTGGTAAAGGGGGCTGGCTCGCCGCAGGCGAGACTGGGGGATTGTTATGAAAAGAATCCATAATACGAAGCTTGTTCCCTTTGCGAAAAAACTCCGAAATGAAATGACAAAAGAAGAGCGAAAGCTATGGTATGATTTTTTGAAGGACTATCCTGTTCGCTTTATGCGGCAACGGATTATCGGCAGATTTATTGTTGATTTTTATTGTGCCAAGGCAAAACTTGTCATTGAATTAGATGGTTCACAGCATTATGAGAAAGATGGCCTCGCGCGAGATGCAGAGCGCACAGCATTTCTTGAGGGCTTAGGCCTGCGTGTATTACGAATTCCGAATAACGCAGTCAATGATAACTTCAACCATGTGTGCGAATATATTGATACTGCGGTGAGACAATCCCCCAGTCAGCTTCGCTGACAGCCCCCTTTACCAAAAGGGGCCTTTGGTGGGTTGCAACGCAATAGCATCATTCCTCAACGGCACCTTCGGGTGTCGTTTCGTTTTCTCCAAAAAATGGATAATAGATTACAATATAGTAACAATCCGCTGGAAATCGTTGACATAATTCCCTTTTAGGCGTATGTTGGTACTTGTAAAATAAACTTTAACCGCGTTCATTTTACACAAATCTATTTTTTTTGGAGGAAAGGATAATGAAAAAGTTCATATCCCTGGCTCTGGCCCTCGTGATGGCCCTGAGCCTGACCACTGTCGCATGGGGTGCTGATGTCAATGTTGGCACTGGCCAGAGTTTGGCTGACGCCATCACCGCTGCAGGTGCCGATGGTACCGTTACCCTGACGGGCGATGTGGAAGTTACCGCACTGGTCAACATTACTAAGGATGTTACCATCAATCTCAACGGTCATAAGCTGAGCAGAGACAACGGTGGCTCTGTTGTTATGGTGAAGAACAATGCAACGCTGACCATTCTTGGTACGACCACTGGTTCCACGTTCTATGGCCGCATCAACCTCGGTGAAGCTACCAATAATAATGGTAACCTGGTCATTGACGGTGGTACCTATAGCTGTGCAGCTGGCCAGACCGTTCTGCATGTTAACGGCACGTGCCTCGATTCCGATGCAAGCATCTATAATGCCGCTATTACCAGCCCTACCGATAACGCCATTCAGTTCAACGGCGCTGGTACGTTCGTAATCGATAACTGCGTGATTACCGGCGCTACCGGTATCTATATGAAGGCCGGTACCCTGTCCGTTACCAATACGACTGTTACCGCCAATGGCGCTAAGGTTGCTCCTACTCCCAACGGCGATGGTAGTAATACTACCGGTGATGCACTCGTTATGGATACCATGACCGGTTATGCGGGTGATATGAAGGTCACCTTGGGTGCTGGCAACACTTTCACCAGCACTAATGGTTATGCCATTCAGGAATCCAACACCGCTAACGCTGCCTCTTCTGCCGTTATCAGCTTGGTGATTACCAATGGTAGTTACACCGGCGCCGCAGGTGCTATCGAGGCTACCGATGAGTTCGATGATGCTGTTGAGGCTGGTACTATTACCGCTTCTATCTCCGGTGGTACCTTCTCCTCCGACGTGAGCGCTTATGCTGCTCCCGGCTTCGTTCTGACTCAGAACGCTGGTGGCGGTTACACTGCCAACCCCGATACTACCGGTAATGCTACCGCTCCTCTGTATGACCTGTGGTCTGCTGTTGGTACTGCCTCTGCGGCCATGAGCGAGGATATCGCTTATGTGACCGTCGCTGCTACCAAGAACGAGACCGATGGCAGCGGTACTCTGGAGTATGTCAAGATGGATGGCAAGCTCTTTGTTAAGGTTGCCGCCGATAAGGCTACCACTCAGGACTACTATGTCACCAATGCCAATCAGAAGGCTCCTCTGTTCTATCTGAAGCAGATCAACAGCGTTGCCGATGTCTCTTATATTCTCCCTGCTGTTAAGTTTGCCAACTTTGGTGTTAAGTGCGGCCAGCTGAACGCTGCCTACACTGACTATGTTACCAACGAGGCTGGTTACTATTTCTTCACCAACCCCGTCACCGGTGCTAAGACCTATTTCACCGACTATGTGTCTCTGACCATGTCTGCTCCTTACTATGGCAACACCGCTACCAACTTTGTTACTATTGAGAACTTCGGTAACATTCTGGTTGACGGTGAGATTGTTAAGGCCTATGTGTTCACCGACGGTACCAAGCCTGTCTCCCCCTTGAACAAGCATGTCTGGGCTCCCTCTGCCTATGACAAGACCACTCCCGTGAAGGCTCTGTGCGGCATCTGCGGTGCTCAGGCTAACCTGTACAAGGACAACAAGATCCCCGCTAAGAGCGTCGTTGATGCTGTCCTGGTGCTCGGTGGCACTAACTACAACGTCGTCGTGACCTCCGCTGGTTCCACCGGCGTTGTCGTGGTTCCCTCCACCGACAAGGTGACCTCCGCTGAGACCTTCGACGCTGGTATCGCACTGTATGTCGGTATGTCCGTCATGGCCGCTGCCGGCAGCGCTGTCGTCCTGAAGAAGAAGGACTAACAATCCCACAGTCAGCTTCGCTGACAGCCCTCTTTACCAAAAGGGGCCTATAAAAGCGATTAAAAAATAAGACCCTTCGGGGTCTTATTTTTTTGCTTACATTCATCATATTTTTACACTTTTCCTCTTGCAAAGGGCAAATATGGTATGCTATACTTACTCAATGGAATTGAAGAAACCCATCATGGGGGAGTAGTTGCGCGCGGCACTTGCCGTGCGGGTCACAGTCAACATCTTGACGGCGCTGCCGTCTGGCTTGACCGTAATAACGAGACTCATGTGCAGCACTTGTTACTGTACGTGGGGCTCTTTTTTTCGCCTAATTTCACGGAAGGAGTAAGAAGGATATGAGACATTATCTGGAAGAAACAAGCGCCGTTTTTGAAGAAGTTGGCTCTTCTGCCGCCGGTTTGACCACCGCTGAGGCGGAGGCTCGCCTTGCCAAGAACGGTAAGAACAAGCTGGCGGAGGCCAAGAAGGACTCCATCTTCAAGCAGTTTATGAAGCAGCTGTCCGACCCGATGATCATCATTCTGCTGGCTGCCGCTGCCATCAGCGCCGTGCTGGCTGTGGTGGAGAACGAGAGCTTCGCCGACGTGATCATCATTCTGTTCGTGGTTGTCCTGAACGCTGTGTTGGGCGTGTATCAGGAGAACAAGGCAGAAAAGGCCATCGAAGCCTTGCAGCAGATGGCGGCAGCCACCAGCAAAGTCCTGCGTGACGGCAAGATCGTTTCCGTCCGCAGCGAGGATCTGGTGGTGGGCGATGTGGTGGTGCTGGAGGCCGGCGACGCCGTGCCTGCTGACGGCCGCATTCTCGAGAGCGCCAGCATGAAGATCGAGGAGGCCGCCCTCACCGGTGAGAGCGTCCCCGTCACGAAGTTCATCGACATTATTAACCTGAAGGAAGACCAGAAGGACGTGTCCCTTGGCGACCGCAAGAACATGGTCTACATGGGCTCCACCGTGGTCTATGGCCGCGGTAAGGCTGTCATCACCGGTACCGGTATGGATACCGAGATGGGCAAGATCGCCGATGCTCTGGCCAACGCCTCCGAGGGTCAGACCCCCCTGCAGCGCAAGCTGACCCAGCTCAGCGGTATCCTCACCAAGCTGGTGCTGGGTATCTGCGTGCTGATCTTCGGCGTGCAGCTGTGGCGTGCCGGCACGTTCTCTCTGGACGTGGCACTGGATTCCTTCATGATCGCAGTTTCTCTGGCCGTGGCCGCCATCCCCGAGGGTTTGGCAGCCGTGGTGACGGTGGTGCTGTCCATCGGCGTGACCAACATGTCCAAGCGCAGCGCCATCATTCGCCGTCTCACCGCTGTGGAGACCTTGGGCTGCGCCCAGATCATCTGCTCGGATAAGACCGGTACGCTGACCCAGAACAAGATGACCGTGGTGGATTCCTACGGTGCTGAGGAGGGTCACATCGCCCGCGCCATGGCTCTGTGCTGCGACGCCGTGCTGAACGAGGACGGCACTTCCACCGGCGAGCCCACCGAGGCCGCACTGGTGGTTTGGGCCAACAAGCTGGGCCTTCAGAAGCCTGCCATGCAGGCGGAGACGCCCCGTGTGGGTGAGGCTCCCTTCGACAGCGGCCGCAAGATGATGTCCACCGTCCACGCTGTGGATGGCAAGTTCGTGCAGTACACCAAGGGTGGCCCCGACGTGGTGCTGGGCCGCTGCGCCACCTACCTCAAGGATGGTCAGGTGCTGCCCATGACCGAGGAGGCCAAGGCCGAGATCCTTGCCGCCAACAAGGCCATGGCTGACCGCGCTCTTCGCGTGCTGGCTGCTGCCGAGCGCGTTTGGGACGCTGAGCCCACCTCCTATGAGCCTGCAGACCTTGAGCAGGAGCTGTGCTTCCTCGGTCTCGCCGGCATGATCGACCCCGTCCGTCCTGAGGTGAAGGACTCCATCGTGGAGTGCCGCGGCGCCGGTATCCGCGCCATCATGATCACCGGCGACCACGTGGACACCGCTGTGGCCATCGCCAAGGAACTGGGCATTCTGGAAGAGGGCATGCGTGCCGTTACCGGCGCACAGCTCAACGAGATGGACGACGCCACCTTCGAGGAGGAGTTCCGCAACATCTCCGTGTACGCCCGCGTCCAGCCCGAGCATAAGACCCGCATCGTCAACGCTTGGCGCAACGCCGGCTACGTCACCGCTATGACCGGTGACGGCGTCAACGATGCTCCTTCCATCAAGTCCGCCGACATCGGCGTGGGTATGGGTATCACCGGTACTGACGTTACCAAGAACGTGGCCGACATGGTGCTGGCTGACGATAACTTCGCCACCATCGTGGGCGCAGTTGAGGAAGGCCGCCGTATCTACGACAACATCCGTAAGGCCATCCAGTTCCTGCTGTCCTCCAACATGAGTGAGGTCATCTCCATCTTCGCAGCTACCCTGATGGGCTTCGTCATCCTCAAGCCCGTCCACCTGCTGTGGATCAACCTGGTGACTGACTGCCTGCCCGCACTGGCACTGGGCATGGAAGAGGCTGAGCCCTCCATCATGCGCCGTCGTCCCCGTGATGCCAAGGCCGGCATCTTCGCCGGCGGCATGGGCTTCGACGTGGTCTATCAGGGCGTGGTGGTGTCTATTCTGACCATCGCCGCCTACTTCATCGGTCACTTCATCGAGTCCGGTATGTGGGAGATCCCCCTGGGCGGCATCAGCCCCGACGGTACTACCATGGCCTTCATCACCATGTCCATGGCCGAGATCGCTCACAGCCTGAACATGCGTTCTCAGCGCGGCAGCATCTTCAAGCTGCGCACCAAGAACAAGGTCATGACTTGGGCAGCCCTCGGCTCTCTCGTCGCCACTACGCTGGTGTGCGAGGTTCCCTTCCTTGCCAACGCTTTCGGCTTCTCCAGCGTCTCCTTCGTGGAGTACGGCATCTCTCTGGTGCTGGCCCTGCTGATGATCCCCATCGTGGAAATCGTCAAGTTCTTCCAGCGCCGCGCCGCCGAGAAGTAAACACTTACAATAAAAAATCCGTGTATCGAAAGATACACGGATTTTTTAATATCTCGAAAAAGTGGTTAACCACTTTTTCGAGAGGTTTGCGGCCTGCTGCAGCGCACTCATTGTCCGTTGTTACGGACAACTCGCACGTTTGCAGGCCGAGAAGTGTTTTCGCCCACGCACATGTCACGGTCGAAAACGATTAAACTTTTTTCGCCGCAGCGGCGGCGAAACTCTGCGAGGCTTTTTACGAGAAAAGAACCGCTCATCGCAAGATGAACGGTTTCTTTGTTATTTAACAATACGCTTATCATTCAGTGATATCTGCGGGCTCGCCCCAGTGTACCTGCCAGTGTTCCAATCCATAGAAGGGATTAGCGGCGGTGGGCGTTACGGCCTCCACAGTCCCCTGGGGCAGCAGGAGATCCACCTGCTTAAAGCCGAGGGGGATGATAGGGGAGCGTGCCTGCAGGTAGCGGCACAGCGCCTCCATGGCGGCGGTACGGGCTGTATCTTCGGCCTGCTTGACATCCAAAAGCAGCGCTTCCATTTCCGGATCAATATAGCCGCCGTAATTGAGGCTTCCCTCCACGCCCAGCAGAGGCGTGAGATCCCAATCGGCACCTAACTTACACTCGCCGTAATAGAGGTCGTAATCCCCCGCGCCCAGAGCATAGAGGTAGTCCTCCCAGTCCAGCGCCATCACCGTTACCTCGAAATCGTAGCGGTTCAGTGTAAGGGCGATGTGCTCGGCGGCAGCCAGCTTAAAGCTATTTTCGCTGTTGACCAACAGACGCAGGGAGAGTTTGTCCTCCCCGTCTGTAAGGGACAGCGCCTCCATGGCCTCATGGGCCGTGACGGAGCTGCTCTGTTCCAAGGCGGTGGGGTACAGGGGAGAGACAGGGCTGAGGGGGAAATAGGCGGCGACTGCATGACCGGCGAGACAGGCGTTGACCACCTCGTCGCGGTCAATGGCAAATGCGATCGCGCAGCGCAGAGCGGGGTCGTTGAGGGATTCGCGGTTAAAATTGAAGGCCAGATAGTGCATGATACCCGTATCGAGGCCAATACTGCTGTCATCAGAGGCAGAGAGGTAATCGGCGCCCCCTAAAAAGTCGTAGACGAACAAATGGACATCATTGGAAGAGAAGGCGTAGGCTGCGGCCTCTTCCGTTTTGTAGGGCAGCAGGGCGATCTCGGAAAAGGGCAGTGTTTTGCTTTGCCACCATGCGCTGTTGAAAACCAGCTGGGTCAGATCTTCTGTGGGGCGATAGGGGCCGGTGCCCACAGGGATAAAGGCGTCCTCCGTACCGGACTGCACAACGGGGATATCCAGCAGGGCGGTGAAGGAGCGGTTTTCCTCGGTCAGCGTGACAAGCACTGTGTCGCCCTGAACAGACACATTCTCCATCTGATACAGGCGTGTGGCATAGCGCGGTGAAAGCTGCGCGCGGCGGAGAGAATCGGCGACATCCTGTGCCGTCATCACTACGCCGTCACTGAAGCGGACACCGTCGTGAACATGAAAAGTATAGGTGAATGTCTCGGGATCGTACTCGGCGCTGCGGATCAGCTGAGGTCGGGGGGTAAAGGTCTCGTCCAGCGTATACATGGTCTCATATACAAGGGAGGAGAGAGTTTGCTGTATGCCGTCGCGGCAGGTAAAGGGATCCCATGTCTCGCCGCTGTGGTAGGGCAGGGTAAAGGTGGTGAGGGGGACAGGGTCATCCTCCTGCTGTGCGCCGTAATAGTCCTGCAGCTCTGCCAAAGGATCATAGGGGGTATCTTCATCCACCTTGCCGCAAGAGCACAGCACGAGAAGGGCCAGCAAGAGGGGTACGATTCGCAGCTTCATTCCGCCACCTCCAGTGAGATCATGGCGATCTGTGCCCCGCGATCGTTGCCCATCTTGCGGTGTGACCAGTAGAGCTCGGGCATACAGGCGGTACAGTGGTCACAGATGTCGACGGCTTCTATCCCCGCCTTACGAAGCCACAGGGCGTTCACCGCCTTGAGGTCGATGTGGTATTTCGTGCCGTTCCATGTGATATAGGGCTCCACTTCTGCCCCCAGTGCCTCACGGAGTGCAGTGGGGACATCCTCATCCGTTTCAAAGCAGCACTGCCCGATGGCAGGGCCGATGGCGGCGCGGATATTGGCAGGATTACAGCCGAAAAGCCGCACCATCTCCTGCGCCGTTTTCTTGGCGATGCCCAGCGCCGTACCCCGCCAGCCTGCGTGGCACGCGCCGATGGCGCGGCGCACGGGGTCGTAGAAGAGGATCACATTACAGTCGGCGGAGAACACCACCAGCGGCAGGTGGGGCACATTGGTCACCATGCCGTCCACAGAACTGTAGTCGCGGTCACAATAAAGCCCCTTGCCCGCGTCCGCCTCTGTGACATGACGCACCACATCCTCGTGGATCTGCTTAGAAAGCACCGCGCGGTGGTCGTCCATGCCCAAAACGGCGCAGAAACGGCGGTAGTTCTCCTGCACGTTCTCCATGGTGTCGCCGCGGCCTACGCCGAGGTTGAGACTGTCCCACGGCGCGGGGGAAACGCCGCCTAAGCGGGTGGAGAAGCCGTGAGCCACACCCGCTAAGCTGTCGGCGCGGAGATAGGTAATGGAATTGTCAGTGTGTTGTGTGAACATATCACACCTCCGAAAAAATGGGGAAAAGATAAGGCGACACAAGGCCGCCTTATCGTATTCTTAGAGGATTGACTTAGGAATGATACTCCTTGCAGGTGCACTTCTTCCACTTCTGACCGCTGCCGCAGGGGCAGGGATCGTTGCGGCCCACCTTCACCACCTTGGTGGGAGCCTTGCGGCGGACAGAGCCGTCGGAGCTGCCGCCGCCCTCGGTGATACCGCTGGCAACGCGCTCACGCTTGACCTCCTCGCCGCTTCTGACGCGGACGCTGTAGAGGCGGCGCACCGTCTCCTCCTGAATGGCGGAGATCATCTCGTCAAACATGTCGAGGCTCTCCTTCTTGTAGGCCACCACGGGATCGGTGTTGGCATAGGCGCGGAGGCGGATGCCCTGACGAAGCTCGTGCATGGCGTCGATATGCTCCATCCAGTACTCGTCAACCACACGCAGCAGCACCACACGCTCCACTTCACGCATGATGGCGGGAGTGATCTCCTCCTCACGCTGGGCGTAGTAGGCCATGGCGGCATCGGTAAAGCGCTCGGTATACTCCTCAGCGGTGAGGGAGGAAACCTCCTCGGGCTCGATCTTCACGGCGTACTTGGGGAAGTACACGCCCTCCACGTTCTTCATCATGTCGCGGAAGCGGTTTTCGTCAAGGTGCTTGTCGCCCAAGAAGGCGGAGGACACCTGATTGGCAATGGCGGTGGACAGCATGTTCATAATGGTGTCCTTCACGTCCATGCCGTCCAGCACCTGCTTGCGCTGGGAATAGATGATCTCGCGCTGCTTGTTCATCACGTCGTCGTACTCCAGCACTGCCTTACGGGACTGGAAGTTACGGGACTCCACAGAGGTCTGTGCCTGCTCGATGGAACGGGTCAGCATCTTGTTCTCGATGGGCATATCCTCTTCCACCTTCAGGCGATCCATCATGTTGGTGATGCGCTCACCGCCGAACAGGCGCATGAGGTCATCCTCGGTGGAGATGTAGAAGCGGGTCTCACCGGGGTCACCCTGACGACCGGCACGACCGCGGAGCTGGTTGTCGATACGGCGGGAGTCGTGACGCTCCGTGCCGATGATGAACAGGCCGCCTGCGGCGCGCACCTTCTCCGCCTCGTCAGCAATGGCATCCTTATACTTTGCCAGCTTCTCGGCGAAGAGGCGGCGGGCATTGATGATCTCAGCATCGGTGGTCTCGGCGTAGCCCGTAGCCTCAGCGATCAGCTCGTCGGACATACCCATCTTGCGAAGATCGTTCTTAGCCAGATACTCGGCGTTACCGCCCAGCATAATATCGGTACCACGACCTGCCATGTTGGTGGCGATGGTGACAGCGCCGAACTTACCGGCCTGTGCCACGATCTCGGCTTCCTTCTCGTGGTTCTTCGCGTTCAGCAGGTTATGGCGGATGCCCTCACGGGTCAGGAGCTTGCCCAAGAGTTCGTTCTTCTCGATAGACACCGTACCTACCAGCACGGGCTGACCCTTGGCGTGGCATTCCTTCACCTGACGGATGACGGCCTTATACTTGCCCATCTCCGTCTTGTACACGCTGTCCTCGTTGTCCACACGGGCGATGGGACGGTTGGTGGGGATCTCCACGATGTCGAGATTGTAGATGGTGCCGAATTCCTCCGCCTCGGTCATAGCCGTACCGGTCATGCCGGAGAGCTTTTCGTAGAGACGGAAATAGTTCTGGAAGGTGATGGTAGCCAGCGTCTTGCTCTCGCGCTGGACTTTCACACGCTCCTTGGCCTCGATGGCCTGATGGAGACCTTCGCTGTAGCGGCGGCCGAACATCAGTCGGCCCGTGAACTCGTCGACGATGACGATCTCGCCGTCCTTCACCACGTAGTCCACATCGCGCTTCATAACGCCGTGGGCGCGGATGGCCTGATTGATGTGGTGGGAGATGGTGCTGTTCTCGGGGTCGCCCAAGTTCTCCAGATGGAAGAACTCCTCGGCCTTCTTAATGCCGCGGGCGGTAAGGGTCACGGTCTTGGCCTTCTCATCCACGATGTAGTCGGCATCCAGCTCGGGATCTTCCTCCTCCTTAGCGTCGGTCTCCACGATGGTGAAGCGCTTCAGCTTGCGGACGAAGATCTCCGCCATGTCATACATCTGGGTGGACTTGTCGCCCTGACCGGAGATGATGAGGGGGGTGCGGGCTTCATCGATCAAAATGGAGTCCACCTCGTCCACGATGGCGAAGTTGTGCTTGCGCTGCACCAGCTCGTTGGAGTAGATGGCCATGTTGTCGCGGAGATAGTCAAAGCCCATCTCGTTGTTGGTACCGTAAGTCACATCGGCAAGGTATGCCTCCTGACGCTCGGCCTTGTTCATGTCGTGGATGATGAGACCCACCTTGAGGCCGAGGAAACGGTGCACCTTACCCATCCACTCGCTATCGCGCTTGGCAAGGTAATCGTTGACGGTGACGATATGGACGCCCTTGCCGGTCAGTGCGTTGAGGTAGGCGGGGAGGGTAGCCACCAGGGTCTTACCTTCACCGGTCTTCATCTCGGCAATGCGGCCCTGATGGAGGACAATGCCGCCGATGAGCTGCACAGGGTAGGGGCGCATGCCCAGCACGCGATCCGCAGCCTCGCGGACGGTGGCAAAAGCCTCGGGCAGAATATCGTCCAAAGTCTCGCCGTTTTGGAGGCGCTCCTTAAATTCCACCGTCTTTGCCTGCAACTGGGCATCGGTGAGAGCCTTATACTCCTCCTCCATAGCCTCGATGCGGTGAACGATGGGCCAAATGGCCTTGATCTCACGCTCGGAGTAAGAACCGAACAGTTTGTTAACCAGTCCCATATATGGTGATCCTTTCTTGTGAAAAAGAATATGTACGCATAGTAACACGGATACTAGTATACCACACTCTTTATCTATATGCAAAAGAATTTTCTGTGAACAAGTGGAATATGGAATCCTCTTGCATGGAGAGGGGGAAAATGCTATAATATCTGTGATTTTACTACAAAAACAGAAAGGAAAATTGCTATGAAGCTGAGTTTTTACGGTGCAGCACAGTGCGTGACAGGCAGCTGCCATTGTCTCGAGGTGAACGGCAAAAAGATCCTTGTGGACTGCGGTTTGCAGCAGGGCCGTGACGAGATCGACAATACCTATCTGCCTTTTAACCCCGCCGCCATTGATGCGGTGCTCATTACCCACGCCCACATCGACCACTCCGGACGCGTGCCCATGCTCATTAAAAATGGCTTTACGGGCCGCATCATCACCACCCGCCTCACCGCCGATCTTCTCAGCATCATGCTGGCAGATTCCGGCCACATTCAAGAGAGCGATGCCGAGTATCAGAACAAGAAGAATAAGCGTGCCGGCCGCCCCGAAATCGAGCCTATCTACACCGTGGCCGATGCCATGCGCGTCCCCGAGTTCCTCACCACCGTGGAGTACGGTGAGGTGGTGGAGGTCTGCGAGGGGGTGAAGGCCACCTTCATCGACGCAGGCCATCTCTTGGGCAGCGCCTCCATCCGCCTCGACTTGACCGAGGGTGGGGAGACCCGCTCCATTGTGTTCTCCGGCGACATCGGCAACGTGGATCAGCCCATCCTCCGCAATCCCCAGTTCTTTGACGGGGCAGATTACGTGGTCATGGAGTCCACCTACGGTAACCGCAACCACACGGAGGTGTGGAGCTATACCGACGAGTTGGCGGAGATCATTGACGAGACCTTGGGCAAGGGCGGCAATGTGGTGATCCCCTCCTTCGCCGTGGGTCGTACGCAGGAGCTTTTGTACTTCATGCGTGAGATCAAGGATCAGAACCTAGTCACCTCTGTGAAGGATTTCCCCGTGTATGTGGACTCTCCTCTTGCACGCAGCGCCACCACCATTTTCTGCGGTGATCTCACGGGCTATCTCGATGAAGAGGCGATCCAGCTGGTGAGCGAGGGCGAGCATATGTTCTCCTTCCCCGGCATGAACATGACCGAGACGGTGGAGGAGTCCAAGATGCTGAACATGGACAACGTCCCCAAGGTCATTATCTCCGCTTCCGGTATGTGTGATGCAGGCCGTATCCGCCACCATTTGAAGCACAATCTGTGGAAGGAAAACAGCGCCGTGGTGTTCGTGGGCTTCCAGTCCCCCGGTACATTGGGTCGCCATCTGCTGGACGGTGCGGAGAAGGTGAAGATGTTCGGCGAGGAGATCGCCGTCCGTGCCAAGATCATCAATTTCCAGGGCCTTTCCTCCCATGCTGACCGCGATCATCTCATGGAGTGGATCGGCAAGTTCAAAGCCCCCAAGCCCCAGCACGTGTTCGTTGTCCACGGTGACAGCGATGTGGCCCCCCTCTTTGCCGACACGGTGCAGGACATGGGCTTTACAGCCCACGCCCCTCTCTACACCGAGGAGTATGACCTCATCACCGCTACCAAGGTGGCAGAGGGTTACACCCCCGAGAAAAAGAAGGCTACCTTCGTTGCCGAAAAGACCTCCGATGCCTTCAAGCTGCTGCAGCAGGCTATGGACAGCCTTACGGCTTTGGTGCGCCGCAGCAAGGGACGGGACAACAAGACCCTCAACGCCTTCACCGAGGCTGTGCGCGGTTTGGTGGAGAAGTTCAAGTTCTAAAAACTTGTGAAAAACCTTCGGTTTTTACACAAATTGCACTCTGCTGCGCGCGTCCTGCGGACACACTGGCAGAGCGAGAAGTATTTTTTGCCACGTGCACGCCGCGGCAAAAAATGATTAAAAAAGCGGCGCAAGCGCCGCGCAACAAGAGAAAGATTCAGCGGATGAGAGGTGGTACACCGCCTCTCATCCCATACTATCCACAGGAGAACCACTATGGAAGAGCGAAAACCGCTTACAAAAAATCAGACCGTCCGCGTCGTTATCGAGGGCTATTCCTCCGAGGGCTTGGGTATCGCCCGCGTGAATGGACAGGTGGTGTTTGTCCACCGCGCCATTCGCGGCGAGGAGTGCGACATCCTCATGATGAAGGTGCTGAAAAATGCCGCCTTCGGTAAAGTCATCGCCATTCATACCCCCTCCCCCCATCGGCAGGACAGCGACTGCCCCTACTACGGACGCTGCGGCGGCTGCGACTTCCGCCACATGGACTACGCCGAGGAGTTGGAGGCCAAGAAAGGGCGCGTACAGGACGCTTTGCAGCGCTTGGGCGGCAGCGAGGTGCAGGTGGAGGAGATTCTGGGTGCAGCGGAGACGCGCTACTACCGCAACAAGAGCCAGTACCCCGTGGGAACGCAGGGGGCAGTGGGCTTTTACCGCGCCCGCAGCCATGAGGTGATCCCCGTGGAGTGCTGCCTTATTCAGCGCCCAGAGGCCGATGCCGCCGCTGAAGCGCTGCGCGCCTACATTCGCCGCTTCCGCGTCAGCTGCTATGATGAAACTGCCAAAAAGGGGCTTTTGCGCCATCTCTATGTCCGCACCAATGCAGCGGGGGAGAGCCTTATCTGCGTACTGGGCAACGGGGACGGTGCGCCCCATGAAGCTGAACTGGTTGCCATGCTCCGTGAGGCAGTGCCCAAAGCGGTGGGCATTGTGTGGGGCGTGAACCGCAAAGTGGGCAACGTGATCCTCGGCGAAGAATATCGCACCTTGTGGGGGGAGGATACGCTGGTGGACACCCTCTGGGGTCTTCGCTTCCGCCTGTCTGTGCCCTCTTTCTACCAAGTGAACCGCGACCAAGCGGAGGTGCTGTACAAAAAAGCGGTGGAGTACGCCGCGCTGACGGGGGAGGAAACCGTCCTCGACCTCTACTGCGGCGCGGGAACAATCACCCTCTGTATGGCCCGCCATGCCAAATCCGCCATCGGCGCGGAAATCGTCCCCGAGGCTGTCCGTGACGCGTGGGAGAACGCCAAGCATAACGGCGTGGAGAACGTAGAGTTTATGGAGGGCGATGCCAAAATTGCGGCCTCCGAGCTGGCGCGGCGTGGCTTACGACCTGATGTCATCTGCGTTGACCCGCCCCGTAAGGGGCTTGCCCCCGAGGTGGTGGAAGCGGCGGCGGAGATGCAGCCCAAGCGCATTGTCTACGTCTCCTGCGATCCCGCCACTTTAGGCCGCGATGTGAAGCGTTTTGCCGCTCTTGGCTACGAGGCGGTGCGTGCCTGTGCCGTGGATCTCTTCCCCCGCACGGCGAATATTGAATCCGTCTGCCTTTTGGAGCGAAAGGATTAGGAAAGATGCTGGATTTTACGAAACAACTTTCTCCCGACGAGCCCCTTATTCATCCCTCTTGTGTGGTGAATAACTGTGAGTTTGGGCAGTATGTGGAGTTTGGCAACGACTGCATTGCCGCCGACAGCTATGTGGGCTCGTATACCTATCTCTTTGGGGAGAATGATATTTATAATTGCACGATTGGTAAGTTTAACTCCATCGCTACGGGGGTGCGGATTAACCCCGTGCAGCACCCCATGCGTCAGCGTGCCGCGGCGCATCATTTCACCTACCGCGCCCATCACTACGGCTTGGGCGAGGAGGACGCAGAATTTTTGGAGAGGCGCAAAGAACTGACTGTCACCACGGGTCACGATGTGTGGATGGGGCACAACGCCATCATTATGGGCGGCGTCACCATCGGCAACGGCGCGGTGGTTGGCGCAGGGGCAGTGGTGACCCACGATGTGGCCCCCTATGAGATCGTGGGCGGCGTACCTGCCCGCCATATGGGCTGGCGCTACGATGCCGAGACCATTGCCGCCATGGAGCGGATCGCGTGGTGGGATTGGAGCCATGAAACGCTGAAAGCGCGGCTCAAGGAATTCAATAATGTGGAGAAATTCGTGCAGGATTACGACACAAAAGGCTGAAAAAGACCCCTATGAACATTTGTCGGAATTGACAGGGAAAGAGGCGGGGGTAAACCGCTGATTGTCGGAAATACATAGAAAAAAGGGACATTGCCTTGCAATGCAGTGGATGATTTGCTACACTGTTTGCTGAGGCAATGTCCCTTTTTGACGGGGGTGAGAATATTGGAGAAAAAACCGTTTATCTTCGCCATTTGCGGCGCGAAAAATACAGGAAAAACCACCTTGATCACCCAGCTGATCGCCGCGTTTACGGCGCGTGGGCTGAAGGTGGCCACCATTAAGCACGACGGACACGACTTTTCCGCCGATGTTCCAAACACCGACACCTATCGCCACATGGTGGCGGGAGCTTACGGCACGGCGGTGTTCTCGGACAACAAGTTTATGGTGGTGAAGGTGCAGCCTAAGACACCTGCTTCCGAGATGGCTGCGCTGTTCCCCGAGGCGGACATCATTTTGGTGGAGGGCTGCAAGTCCAGCGCCTATCCCAAGATGCAGATGCTCCATAGCGGGGAAGAAGAGCAACTGATTTGTAATCAGCTGAACTTTGTGGGCTATATCGCCGACGGGACCATGGAGATCGAGGGGGTTCCCTGCTACCACAGGAACGATGTGGAGGGGATCGCCGAGGCCATCTTGACGGAGAAGTTCATCCGCACAGAGCTTTCTATGATCGTCCTTGCAGGAGGAAAAAGCCAGCGGATGGGCAGAGATAAGGCGGACTTGCCCTACGGCGAG
>JAFQTS010000002.1 GCA_017408915.1 Oscillospiraceae bacterium
CCTCATCGGGGATGAAGTCGCCCAGATGGCTATCCTCCTCCTCGCCGATGGGGGTCTCCAGAGACACGGGCTCCTGTGCGATCTTCAAGATCTCACGCACCTTATCCACGGGCATAGCCATATGCTCGCTGATCTCCTCGGGAGAGGGATCGTGACCCAGCTCCTGCAGCAGCTGACGGCTGACGCGGATCACCTTATTGATGGTCTCCACCATATGTACGGGGATACGGATGGTACGGGCCTGATCGGCGATGGCGCGGGTAATGGCCTGACGGATCCACCATGTAGCGTAGGTGGAGAACTTGTAGCCCTTGGTGTAGTCGAACTTCTCCACGGCCTTAATAAGACCCAAGTTGCCCTCCTGAATGAGGTCGAGGAACAGCATACCGCGACCCACATAGCGCTTGGCGATGGACACCACCAGACGGAGGTTGGCCTCTGCCAGTGCCTGCTTTGCCTTAGTGCCTGCCTTAATGGCGGCCTTCAGTGCGCCCATCTCCTCTTCGGGGATGGCGATGCCGTCCTCTTCTGCCTCGTCAATGCGCTCCTGTGCCTCGCGGCCTGCGGACATGGAAGTAGCCAGCGCCACCTCTTCGTCAGCCGTCAGCAGGGGTACGCGGCCGATCTCCTTGAGGTACATGCGGACGGGGTCATCAATGCTGAAGCTGTCCACCAGCGTGTTGGGATCGACCAGCTCCTCCTCCTCGATCTCGGCGATCTCGCTCATGGGAGGCTCCATGTCGTCATTGATGCCCACCAAGAACTCCTCCACGCCTACCTCGATGCCGAGAGCCTCCAAAGAGTCGTAGACCTGATCCATAGCCTCGCCAGCAAGATCCATCTCGTCCAGCACTTCGCTGATCTCGGAAGAATCGAGACGACCCTTCTTCTTACCGCGATTGAGCAAATCGCGCAGCTTCTCGTTTGCCATAATGAGAGCGGCGGCGGGGAGCTTCTCGATGGTCTTGTCATCCAGCTTACCCTTGGAGGACTTCTTCTCCTCCTTCTTCTCCGCTGCGGGGGCGTTCTCCTCCAGCAGGGCGTTTGCCATCTGCTCCAGCTCCTCAGGGGTCAGATTCTCGTTGACCTTTTCGCTCATGTTCACTTTCCTCCATATCCTTTTTTCGCTTTATTTCTTTCCATAGCCTGCACCAGCGGGTCGACCTCGCCCACCGTGCGTTTTTCCACCTCGTGTTTGATGGTGGCGATATAATCTGCCATCGCCTTTTGGGCATTGGCGGTAGATTCGGGTTTTTGCAAAATCGCCGTGAGATGACTCATTTCATCTCCCGACAGCTGCCCCGCCAAGCTATTGAGCGGGTGGGGACTGCTGCGATACTCCCACAGCAGGAAGAAGATGCGCCCCAGCAATTCGTTGGAGAATTCCTCCTGCTTCAATGGCGGAGTGTCGCCAAAAATGGTGGCATCCAAGTGCAGCAATCGGATAAGCCCCTCCTCCGCCATGGCGCTGCGGGGATTACTGTACCGCAGCCCCCGCTGTGTGGGCTGCACCGACAGCGTGGGATTCAGCTCCCGCCGCTCCCGCTGCTTTTTCTGCTGATAGCCGAGCTTTTTCCGCGCACGCTCTACCTCCGCCTTCATGGCCTCGGGTGAGATGCCCGCCGCTTCCGCTGCCCGCACGGCGTACACATCCCGCTCCACCGCGCCGCTGAGGGCTGCCAGCACGGGGGTGATGGCGGCGGTATATTCCACCTTCCCGCGGTCATCCGTCAAGTCGAACTGCCCCGCGATTTGCGCCATGCGGAACTCAATGCCGCTGCCGCTGCCGTTTAAGAGATTTTCAAAAGCCGCCGCCCCGTGATTTTTAATAAAATCATCGGCATCCTGCTTTTTCGGCTGTCCGTCCACCATGCGGTTGGGCAGCTTTAAGACCTTGACGGTAAACTCGGAGTTGTTGAGCAATTGCAAAGCCCGCTCCGTGGCCTGCTGTCCTGCCCCATCATTGTCGTAGCAGAGCACCAACTCGCGGGTGTAGCGGCTCAGCAGCCGCGTCTGCTCCACCGTCAGCGCCGTACCCATGGAGGCCACGGCGTTATCAAAGCCCGCTTGGTGCAGCGTCACCACATCCAAGTTACCCTCACAGAGGATGATGTTGGGCCTTTTCGTCTTTTTGGCAAGGTGCAAGCCGTAGAGCACCTGCCGCTTATGATACACGGGCGTCTCCGTGGTGTTCATGTACTTGGGCTCGGAATTATCAATGACGCGGCTGCCAAAGCCCACCACCTCGCCCCGATGGTCGAGAACGGGCAGCATCAAGCGATTGCGGAACTTATCGTAAAACCCGCCATTTTTATTGGCGACAATCAAGCCCGCCGCAAGGAGTTCCTGCTTACTATACCCCCGCCGCGTCATCTCCTGCAACAGCCTATCCCACGCGTTGGGAGCAGCGCCCATGCCGAAGTTCACCGCCACCTTGCGGGAAATTCGCCGCTTTTCCAAATAGTCGCGGACTGCCTTGCCCTCCTCGGACAGCAGCACTTCGTAGTACCACCGCGCCGCCTCGCGATTGAGCTGCAACAGCCGCTTTCTCTGCCGTTCGGCACTCTCATCGCGGCGGTCGTTCTGTGGCACTTCCATGCCCGCCCGCTTGGCGAGGAACTCCACCGCCTCGGGGAAGGACAGGTTTTCCACCTCCATAATGAAGTTGATGACCCCGCCGCCCTTATGGCAGCCGAAGCAGTAATAAATCTGCTTGCCCGTATTAACGGAGAAAGAGGGGGTTTTTTCATTGTGGAAAGGACACAGCCCAAACTGATTGCCGCCCTTAGGCGTTAAGTTTACATAACTACCGACCACATCGGCGATGTCGCACCGCGCCGTCAGCTCGTCCAAGAAATTCTGCGAAAACTGCATGGCTTGTCCTCCTTTCCCAAATTTGTCTCCGCTTTATATATACCGACTAAATTCGAAAAACCCTTCTTTTTTGACGAAAAATTTTTAAGAATTTTGGTTTTTTCCACGGAGGGCTTGTGCTTTACGAGGAGGGAAAAGGATGCTATAATGCAAAGTGAGTTACTATACCCCATTTGTGAGCAAGAGGAGGGTACAACTATGAAACGATTATTCCGCGGCGGCACGGTGGTCAGCGGCAGCGCCGCCTTCCGCGCCGATGTGCTGACAGAGGGCGAGAAAATCATCCGCGTCGCACCCGAAATTGAGGAGAGCGCCGACGAGGTGGTGGATTGCAGCGGGAAACTGCTGCTGCCCGGCTTCATCGATGCCCATACCCATTTCGATTTGGATGTGTGCAACACCACCACCGCCGATGATTTCTACTCCGGCTCCCGCGCCGCCCTTCGCGGCGGCACCACCACCGTCATCGACTTCGCCTGCCCCAACAAGGGGGAGAGCCTTGGCTACGGTCTCGAACTGTGGCACAAAAAGGCGGAGAAATGCCAGTGCGACTACGGTTTCCACATGACCATCGACGACTGGAACGAGTCTATCGAAGCCGAGCTGGACGATATGTTCGCTGCGGGCATCCCCACCTTTAAGATGTACATGACCTATCCCGCCATGATGATTGGCGACGGCCCTATGTACGAGGCCATGAAGGCCATCCATGCCCGCGGCGGTCTCTGCGGCGTCCACTGTGAAAATAGCGGCGTCATTGACTCCCTCGTTGCCGAGAAGAAGGCAGCAGGGGAGAACAGCGTCTGCTGCCATCCCGAGACCCGCCCCGACTATTTGGAGGCCGAGGCCGTGTCCCGCCTCCTTCGCATCGCCCAAGCCGCCGACAGCCCCATCATCATTGTCCACACCACCAACGCCGCCGCTATGGAAGAGGTAGCCCACGCCCGTGACCGTGGTCAGACGGTGTATGTGGAGACCTGCCCCCAGTATTTGACGCTGGATAAGTCCTGCTATTACCAAGAGGACTGGCTGGAGAGCGCCAAGTATGTCTGCTCCCCGCCCCTGCGGACAGAATATGACCAAGCCGTCTTGTGGCAGGGTCTCCGTGACGGCGCGGTGCAGACGGTGTCCACCGACCACTGCTCCTTCACCACGGCGCAAAAGCTGGCGGGGAAGGACAGCTTCACCGCCATCCCCGGCGGTATGCCCGGCGTGGAAACTCGTGGCGAGGTGGTCTACACCGCAGGCGTTGCCTCGGGCAGAATCGACCTCCCCACCTTCGTCCGCGCCTTGAGCGAAAATCCCGCCCGCCTCTACGGTCTCTATCCCCGCAAGGGCGTCTTGGCAGCGGGCAGCGATGCCGACATCGTCATCTATGACCCCGCCGCCGACCATGTACTCACCGCCGAGGGTACTGCCTCTAAGTGTGACTACAGCCCCTACGAGGGCTTCAAGACCGTGGGCAGCATTGAACAGGTCTACCTACGCAACGCCCTCGCCGTAAATCACGGCGCCGTGCAGGAAACCCAAGGCATCTATCTCAAGAGAGGAGCTTCTACCCTATGAACGTGCTGAATACCACTTTGGGCTTCGTGCTGTGCTGCCAGTCTCCCGCCTTGTTCCTCGCGGCGGTGGTGCTGCTCATTTGCTACTTTGCCCGTAAGAAGAACCATCGTGTCCGCGCCGTCTTTGATTTGATTCTCGCCATCCTCTGCGCTGTGGGCGGTGTCGCCCTCTATTTCCTCGGCATGGGCTGGGAGTATTTCACCATCCGCGATTTCCTCGTCATTCGCCCCATCGGTTGGGTGGGACTGGGCATCGTGGCGGTCATTACCATCGTTGCCGCCGTCCGCGCCTTCATTAAGGTGAACCGCCGCCGCATGGCGGAGAAGGAGGCCAACCGCGCCGCCAACGCCGAGAGCTATCAGCGGGCAGAGGAAGAGAAGGCCGCCGCTCTCGCCGCCGCGGAGGAGGCCAAGGCCGCCGAGGAAGCCGCCAAAGCCGCTGCCGCCGCCACTGCTGCGGAAGTGTCTGAAACGGTCGGTGAAGTACTGGACGAGCAGGCCATGGAAGCCGCCGCTAAAGCTGCGGAGTCCACCGCCGCCCCCGCCGAGGAGGCACAGGCATGAGTGCCCCCGTGCTGGCTGAGCGCAGCCGCTGCACGGGCTGCGGTGCCTGCGCCGCAGGGTGTCCCAAAAACGCCATTACCATGGTTGCCGACCGCGAGGGCTTTTTCTACCCCGTAGTGGGGGACAGTTGTGTCCAGTGCGGCCATTGCAGCCACATCTGCCCCGCCATGAAGCAGCGGGAAGTCCGCCCCGAGAGCGCCGTGTTCGCCGTGTGGCATCTTGACGATGCCATCCGTCAGCGCAGCGGCGCAGGCGGCGCCTTCACCGCCATTGCTGAATATGTGCTGGAGGGCGGCGGCATCGTCTTTGGCGCGGCGGTGGATGAACACATGACGGTGCGCCATGTGGCGGTGCGGAACAGGGAAGAACTCTCCGCCCTCCGTGGCCCCAAGCCCATTCAGAGCGCTTTGGGGGACACCTACCGCGCCGTCCGCCGCGCCTTGGCGGGCAATCAGACGGTGCTGTTTACAGGTACGCCCTGTCAAGTGGACGGCCTTTACCGCTTCTTAGGTGAACACCCCACCAAGCTCTTGACCTGCGACCTCGTTTGCAGCGGCGTGGTGTCCCCAGGTGTGTGGGACAAGCTGGTGCAGACCATGACCTATATCAAGCGCCGCCGCGCCGTGTCGGTGCAGTTCGCCCACAAGCAGGCGGGTATGAAGGAGCGCCGCTTCCGCGTCTTTTTCGAGGGCGGCGGCACCTACGATGCCCCCATCAGCAAATCCCAGCTGGGTCGGGGGTATGTGAGCCGTCTGCTGCTGCGCCCCGCCTGCCATACCTGCCCCTATGCCAACACCAATCGCGTGGGTGACATTACCTTGGGCACATTCCACAATCTCGGCGCCGCCTTTGCAGCCGAGGAGGAAAAGGGCATTTCCCTCCTGCTGGTGAACTCCGTCAAGGGTGCCCACCTCTTCGATGCCCTGTCCCTCCACCGTGAAAAGCGCACTATGGAGGAGGCCAAGGCGTGCAATGAAGCCCTCTGTGTCCCGCCCAGCGCCGCCCCCGAGCGCAGCGACTTTTTCGCCGCCTTGGAGGAGGCGGGCAGCGACCTCCGCGCCGTGTTGGAGCGGTACTTGAACGCACCCAATCCCCTCGGCACTATGGCTGCCAAATGGAAGGAGAAACTATGGAAAAAACGCTGATGCACGTGTGCTGCGCCCCCTGCTCCGTCAGCTGCATCACCACTCTCCGCCAAGAGGGCATCGAGCCTGTGGGCTTTTGGTATAACCCCAACATCCACCCCTACATGGAGTATGCCGCCCGCCGCGACTGCTTGGTGGACTACGCCAAACGGGTGGGCATGTCCCTCTATGTGCAGGAGGACTATGGCCTCCGCGACTTCTGCCGCGCCGTGTGCGACGATATGGACCACCGCTGCGGCTACTGCTACGGCATCCGTCTCTACGCCGCCGCCAAGTTCGCCGCGGAACACGGCTTCGATAGCTTCACCTCCACCTTGTTCGTCAGCCCCTACCAAGACCACGAGAAGATGAAGGAAATCGCCGAGGCGGCAGGGAGGATGTACGGCGTGGAATTCCTCTACCGCGACTTCCGCACGGGCTTCCGCGAGGGACAGGCCATCGCCCGCGAGGAGCAGCTCTATATGCAGAAATACTGCGGCTGCGTCTTTTCCGAAGGGGAGCGGTACGATAAAAAAATCCAGCGCGACATGAAACAGCCCCTCAAATTCTTTGAAAATTGACCATAATCGCCCGATAGTACCCCCTATCGGGCGGTTTTTATCTTTACACAATAGGGTAAATGGGGTATAATATTTTAGTTAGTGATTTGTTTTGAGGGCTTGGTATAGGGGAGGATGTACCCTGTACCGCCGCAAAGCGGCCTTGCCTCCCTCTGACGAGGGAGGTGGATTTTGCCGTAGGCAAAAGACGGAGGGAGAGAACGACTACCCCTCAGTCTCACCTTCGGTGAGACAGCTCCCCTGACAAGGGGAGCCAAGGGCGGGTGTTACCCGCCGAGGTGGCCTGCGGATAGGCTGACCTGCAAAATATTTCCTAAAATTACCCGAAAGGAGGGAGATGCAGAAATGAAAATCAATCAGCTGAAGGCGGGCGCATTGTTGAGCTATGTGTCCATGGGCCTTTCCACCGTCATCTCCCTCGTCTATACCCCCGTCATGCTCCAGCGCTTGGGCGACAGTGAGTTCGGCGTGTACCAAACGGTGCTGCCCATTATCTCCTACCTCAATCTCCTGTCCTTCGGCCTCGGCAGCGCCTATGTCCATTACTACTCCCGCTACAAGACCCAAAACGACCGCGACGGCATGGCGCGGCTCAACGGCCTCTTTATCATGACCTACATGGTGCTGGGCGCGCTGCTCCTCGCCATCGGCTTTTGGATCAGCATGCACGGCGACGTGGTCTTTGGCAAAAAGCTCACCGCCGAGGAGATCGCCTTGGGCGAAACGCTGCTGCGGATTCTCTCGGTGAACGCCGCCATCACCTTCCCCCTAAGCGTCTTTGAATCCCACATCACCATCCACGAACACTACATGTTCCAAAAGGTGGTGTCCATGATTAAGCAGGTCTTGAACCCCCTTGTCATGATCCCCCTGCTGATCATCGGCTACCGCAGCGTGACGCTGACCATCGTCACCCTCATTTTCACCGTGGTGACAGGCGTCATCAATATGATTTACTGTTTCCGCAAGCTGCGGATGCCCATCCGTTTTGCCCGCCCCGACTTCCGCCTGCTGCGGGAGATGTCGGGCTACACCCTCTATGTGTTCCTCGGCATCGTGGTGGAGAATGTGAACTGGAGCATCGGGCGCCTGCTGCTGGCATGGTGTCACGGTACTACGGCAGTTACCATCTTCGCCCTCGCCGCCCAGCTCAACGTCTATTATCTCACCTTCTCCAACGCCATCTCCAACGTCCTCACCCCCCGCGTCCATCGCCTCGTGGCGGAGAACGCCCCCATGCGCGCCCTCAACGCCCTCTTTACCAAGGTGGGCCGCCTGCAGTTCATCCTCTTGGGCTGCATCTTCTTCGGCTTCGTGGCAGTGGGTAAGCCCTTCTTGATTCTGTGGGGCGGCGCGGAGCAGTTCGGCGTAGACTACGCCGTGACGCTGGTGCTGTTTTTCACCACCATGTGGACGAACATCCAAACGGTGGGCATCGAAATTCAGCGGGCCAAGAATATGCACAAGTTCCGCTCCCTCACCTATTTGGGGGTGACGGTCGCCAACATCGCCATCTCCCTGCCCCTTTGCATGCGCTTCGAGGGCATGGGCATCGCCATCGGTACAGCCATCTCCACCTTCGTGGGCAACTTGCTGCTGATGAACTGGTATTATCACCGCCGCATCGGCCTCAATATCCCCAAGTTCTGGCGGCATATCTCCCGCCTGTTCCCCTCTATGATTTTGCCCGCCATCGTCTCGGCGCTGCTGGCGGTGTTTGTCCATCCCACAAGCTACTGGGAGATGATTCTCCCAGGCTGCTGCATCGTGGCGGTCTACGGTATCTCCGTGTGGCTCTTCGGTCTCAACCGCTACGAGCGCGAACTGGTGCTGAACCCGCTGCGCCGTATTTTTGGAAGATTTCTAAGGAGGTAAGAAACGATGCGTGAAATGCGAATGAAGAACCGTCAGCGTGACGAGGCCTTCGCTTGGGAAGTGCTGGGTCAGAGCGTCTATGCCACCCTCGCGCTGGTGAAAGATGACGGCACGCCCATCGCCGTCCCCATCAACGCCGTGGGTGACGATGTGTATAAAGTCATCTACTTCCACTGTGCAGGCGTAGGGGAGAAGTGGGAAATTTTGGAGAAGAACCCGCAGGTGAGCCTTTCCGTGGTGTCCCACGCCGCCATCAAGCCCATGGCCTTCTCCACCGCCTACCGCTCCGCCCGTTTTAACGGGCGCGCCGAGGTGGTCACCGACGAGGGGGAGATGGTGAAAGCCATGATGCTCCTTTGTCAGCACTTCGACCCTAAGAACATGGGCAACTTCGCCCGTGAAATGGAGCATTGCACTGCCCGCGTGGTGAAGATCATCCCCGAAGAAATTACGGGCAAAGAGAATATGTAAAAAATAACCCGCGAGTATCCAATGCGATACTCGCGGGTTTTGCTTGTGAAGTATGGAGCGCAAAGCGCTCCCTTGGCTCCCCTTGTCAGGGGAGCTGGCTCGCCGAAGGCGAGACTGAGGGGTAGTCATCAGAAAGGTTGTCTCTCCCTCCGTCACGGCTTACGCCGTGCCACCTCCCTCGTCAGAGGGAGGCAAGAAGGGCGGACAAAGCTGTCCGCCCTTGTATTTTATTTCCGTTTCAATATTTTCCCCCAGTCCAGCTCCATCACCACGAAGCTCACCAACATGAGCCCCGCGCCAATATAGCCCCGTGGCAGCAGCCGCTCGTGTGCGATAAAGAAAGCCACGATACCCGAAAACACAGGCTCTAAGGTGAAAATTAAGCCCACATGGGTGGCGGTGGTGTACTGCTGTGCCACCGTCTGCACCACGAAGGCCACGCCCGTGCAGCAGATGCTTAAGAATAGCACGCTGCCCCACACGGCGGGACTTTGGGGGAGAACAGGCTGTTCGGTGAGAAAGGCGATCACCGTCATCACCCCGCCTGCAACGCCCAGTTCAATAACACCCATGGCGAGGGGATCGACCTCCGCCTTTCCCACTGCCCGCTCCGTCACGATCATGTCCGCACCGTAGCTGACGGCGCAGATAAGGCAGAGAAGGTCGCCCGAGTTCATGGAGAGGTTCTCGTTCAGCGTCATCATGGCAAGACCGATGGTACACAGGACAAGGGAGAAGCCCAGCCGTTTTTCGGGTTTGCGGCGGTTCACGAGGAAATCAAGGAGTGGCGTGGTCACCACAGGAAGAGCGCAGATAAAGCTGGCGTTGGAAAGGGACGTCCGCGCAATGCCGAAGGTACTGCCGAAATAGACGAACACCAACAGGATGCCCACATAGAAGCTATATTTCAGCGTTTCCTTGGAGGCGGCGAACACCCGCTTGCGGAAAATCACCGCCAAGAGGAAGAAAGCCAGCACGAAGCGCATGGCGTTCAGCGTCATTTCGGGCAATTCCGTTAAGGATAAATCCACCAAATAGTAGGATAAACCCCAAAACAGGGTCACCAGCACCAGCGCCAAATCCGCTTTCCACTGCCGTTTCATCCCGCCATACACTCCTTTCACTCAAACTATAAAGAGTGTACCATACGGCGGCGGGAAAAGAAAGCACTATTTCCACAATCGCACCACGCGGCGGTCGTGAAGCTCCTTTGCAAGGAGCAGCAGCAGCGGCCCTACGATCATCCCCGCGATCCCCGCCGCCTGCCACCCTATATAGATGGCGAGAAGGGAGGGCAGGGGCGGCAGGCCGCCGCTTTTTCCCAGCAGCTTCGGCTCTAAGAAGCTCCGCACCAACCATACTACGAGATAGAGGGCCGTCAGCCCCAGTGCCCCCACCACATCGCCCCAAATGCCCAGCACTGCCGCCCACGGCAGCAGCGCCATCCCCGCCCCGAAGATGGGCAGGGCATCCATGAGGGCAATAAGGAGAGCGAGGAGCAGGGCGTACTCCCGCCGCAGTAGGAGAAGTCCCGCCAACAGCTGCAAAAAGGTAACGGTAATGAGGATGATTTGGGCTTTCAGCCACTTCAGCACCGCCCCCAATGCCCCCTCTTTCAGCGCCCTCGCCGCCGCCCGCTTCTCCTCGGGCACTTGTCGCAGCAAAAAGGCGCGGAGCTGTGGGTAACTGCTGATGGTGAAGAAGATTGCCATCACCGCTGTTACGCAAAAAAGAAGCGCCCCCGGCAGATGCCCCACAAACTTCGTCACCCCCTCCAGCAGCACCGCCGACAGCCTCACGGCACCATCCCCCAACATGCCGCCCACCGCCGTCACCGCCTCGTTTACCGCCTGCTGGGCAGAAGGTGGCAGCGTCACGCGGTATTCCTCCAACCGTCCGCGGAGCTGCTCCAGCAGTTGGGGCAGCATGGCAAGGAGCTGCGGCGCGCGGCGGAGCAGGTCGTTCACCTGCCGCCACAACGCCCCCAGCAGCCACGCGGCGGCGGCAACGGTCAGCCCCACCACCAGCAGCGTCGCCACCGCCGCCAAAAAGGCCCGCTTTAGGTGCATCTTCTCCCGCACGAAGCGGAGGAGGGGCTCTACCGCCGCCGCCACCGCCAAGGCAAGCAGAAAGGGCAGCAGCCACGGAAGGGCATACCGCAGCAGCAGGTACATGGCGGCGGCAGCCACGGCGTAGTAGACGGCTTGTATGATAAAGCGTTTCTTTTGCTCCAAAGTATCACCTCAAAATGAAAATGCCCCTTGCCAAAAGGGAGAAATCGTGGTAGTATCTATATGTAGAAAACAAATGCCAACCAGTGAAGGAGAAAGCGTATGGAGAAGAAGAGATATTTCATCGTATCGGCCGATGCGCTGCCTGAGGTGTTCGTCAAGGTGGCAGAGGCCAAGCGTATGCTGCAGGTGGGCGAGGTCAGCACTGTGGGGCAGGCTGCCGCCGCCGTGGGCATCAGCCGCAGCGCCTTTTATAAGTATAAAGACGCGGTGCAGCCCTTCCAGAACATGAAGGCAGGTCATATTATCACCCTGTACGCCCTGCTGAAGGACAATCCCGGCGTCCTCTCCGGCTACCTTTCTATTTTTGCCGCCTCCGGCGCGAATATTCTCACCATCAACCAGACCATCCCCACCAACGGCTGCGCCGGTGTCACCGTCAGCATTGAGAGCAGCGACATGACCGTGCCTATGGAGGAGATGATCTCCCGCCTCACCACCGCCGCAGGCGTCCTGCGCTTTGAAATCATGGCAGGCTGATGGCACTGTATTAAAAAAGACCAACAAAAATGCACGCATCGAACTTGATGCGTGCGTTTTTTGCTTATGTTTGCGAAAGATTTCTTATATTGGTTGTAGGGGTCGATGCCCACATCGACCCGTAAGCATTATCTGTGCGGAAGATTTTACGAATAATTTTCCTCGCAAGTCCAATCAAACATAGATTTGAAATCTTCAAAGCATGTTTCGCAAATCCACTGGTTTCTTTCTATATGACAGTATCCGACATGGAGATCTTCTTGAAAATTGCTGAATTTTCCCCAGCATAGCTCACAATGCTCGTGGTCGCTCATACTGTAAAAGGGAAAGGAGACTCTTTTGAAGGATTTCCCTTTCAAATAATCATGATTTCCTGAAAGACGCCAATCGTTCATGTTACTGATCCCACTTTCAATAATGATAATCTATTACGCGGGTCGATGTCCCCCAAGGGGACTTCCGTTGGGCGTGGGCATCGACCCCTACGAAATCACAACAACTGCTTTCCTCTGACTTCCTCCAGCAGCGCTTCTTTCTCATTAGGCAGTTCCCCGTCCATGACGGCGCTCAGCAGCAGTTCCAGCGCCTGCCCGATCTCCCGTCCCCGCAGCCCAAGGGACAGCATATCGTTGCCATCCACCGCCAGCTGGCGTAGGGAGAAGCACTTGTCGCTCTCCACAATGCGGGTAATCAAGGTCTCCGCCTCGTCTAAGACCGCCTGCCGCCCGTGGTAATCGCGGTGCTGTGCCAAGTTGTCCGCCCGCTTCACGTTGCACAATGCATAGGCGTTCTCCACGCCGATTTGCCGCAGCAGCCGCGTCACGGCCTTCTCCGTCAAGGCCACAGGGCGGTCGTGATAGGCCACCAGCGTCACGATGCGCTGTGCTGAGCGATTGTCAAACCGCAAGCGCTGACATACGGTGCGGGCAATGTCCTCGCTGACATGGGCGTGTCCGAAGAAATGCCCCACGCCCTCTTCATCCATGGTGAACACCGAGGGCTTGCCCAAATCGTGGAGCAGCATGGCCCAGCGGATGATGGGGTCGTTCTGCGAAGCCGCCACCGCCCGTACCGTGTGCTGCCACACATCGAGATAGTGGTGGCAGTTCCGCTGATTAAAGCCCACGGCGGGTAATATTTCGGGGATGACTACGCCCACCACTTGGGGGAAGTCGTTCAATACCCGCTCCACATCCTGCCCCTGCAGCAGCTTCGTCAATTCCTCGCGGATGCGCTCCGCCGCCACATAGGAGAGGTCGTCTTTTAGCTTTACAAGGGCCGCCCTCGTCTCCTCCTCAATGGGAAAACCCAGCGTAGCAGAAAACCGCAGCGCCCGCAGGATGCGGAGGGCATCCTCCGAAAACCGCTGCTTCGGCGCGCCCACACACCGTAAAATGCCCTTTTGCAAATCCTCCTGCCCGCCGAAATCATCGTGGACAGCGCCATCTGCACCCATGGCCATAGCATTAACGGTAAAATCCCGCCGCGCCAAGTCCTCACGAAGAGAGCGGGTGAAGGTGACCCCGTCGGGGCGGCGGTGGTCGGAATAGTCCCCATCGGTGCGGTAGGTGGTGACCTCGCAGGAGAGGCCGCCGCTGCGTACCGTCACCGTCCCGTGCTGCAAGCCCGTGGGAATGGCAAAGTGGGCAAAGAGGCCCATGGTCTCCTCGGGCAATGCCGAGGTGGTGATGTCCCAGTCGTGGGGCGCTTTCCCCAGCAGCATATCGCGGACGCAGCCGCCCACGAGATAGCCTTCAAAGCCCGCTTCATTTAGCTTTCGCAAAACATCCTGCACTTCTCTTGGAATCATGGCTGCGCCTCCTTTCGTCCGATACTGTGGAAATTCGCCCTACAATGGCGGTTGCACTTTTTTTGTGAGTGTAGTATACTATACTTTCGTAAGAAAAACAATCGGCGGCGTGTCATTATGCCGCTTTTTTTGGAGGAACAGCCATGAAACATCCTTCTGAGGATATCATGAACTATATGAAGGCCGGCACTCGCGTCCACCTCTCCGGCATCGGCGGCGTGTCCATGTGCGCCCTCGCCGAGGTCTTGCAGGGTAGAGGTATGGAGGTGCAGGGCTCGGATATGATGGAGAGCGCTACGGTACAGCATCTTCGCTCTGTGGGCATCCCCGTCTCCATCGGCCACAGTGCCGACAACATCGGCGCTTGCGATGTGGTCATCCGCACCGCCGCCATCCGCGACTCCAACCCCGAGATTGCCGGCGCTGTGGCTCGCGGCATCCCCGTCTATGAGCGGGCGCAGGCTTGGGGCGCCATCATGCGGGGCTATGAAAATGCCCTCTGCATCTCCGGCACCCACGGGAAAACCACCACCACCTCTATGGCCACCCATATCTTTATGGCTGCCCACCGTGACCCCACCGTCATGATTGGCGGCACGCTGCCTCTCCTTGGCAAGGGCTACCGCGTAGGCAGCGGCGACACCATTATTTTGGAGAGCTGCGAGTATTGTAACTCCTTCTTAAGTTTCTATCCCACCGTGGCGGTGGTGCTGAACGTAGCCGCCGACCACTTGGATTTCTTCAAGGATTTGGCCGATATTCAGCACTCCTTCCGCGCCTTTGCCGACCTCGTGCCCGACCGCGGCATGGTGGTCGCCAACTGGGACGATGAAGGCGTCCGCGCTACCTTCAAGGACTATACCCGCCCCCTCTGCCGCTGCAGCGTGAAGGATAAAACGGCGGAAGTCCATGCGGAGAACGTATCTTTCTTCGATGGTTTTGGCGACTTCGATGTCATCGCCGAGGGAAAGCACTATGCCCATGTCTCCCTCCGCGTCCCCGGCAGCCATAATGTTGCCAACGCATTGTGCGCCGCAGCCGCCGCCTATGTGCTGGGTGTGGATGGCAGCGCCGTGGAGCATGGCTTGAGTGAGTTCATCGGCGCAGGCCGCCGCTTTGAGTATAAGGGCGAGTTTAACGGCGCCAAGGTCTACGACGATTATGCCCATCACCCCGATGAGCTCCGCGCCCTTTTGAAGGCTGCCCGCAGCCTGCCCCACAAGCGCCTCATCTGCGCTTTCCAGCCCCATACCTACACCCGCACCGCCGCCCTCTTCGACGAGTTTGTCGCCGAGATGCGCAAGGCCGATGTAGCCATCGTCGCCGAGATTTACGCTGCCCGGGAGAAGAACGAGAGCGGCATCTCCTCCCGCGATTTGTGCGCCCACATCGAGGGCAGCCACTACTGCGCCACCTTGCAGCAGGTCACGGACACCTTGGCCGCTATCGTCCAGCCCGAGGACTTGGTGCTGACGGTGGGCGCAGGTGACATCTACCGCGCAGGGGAAGAACTGATTAAGAGAGGCTAAGACCATGGAAATCTCTACCGTCTATACCGCCGCCCCCACCGACGAGCGCACGGCGCAGGAAGCGGCCTGCTACGCTCTCCTTGCGGAACTGTCCATCCCCTATACCCGCGTTGACCACGACCACGCCGACACTATGGAGGACTGCGTCGCCATCTCTGAGAAGTTGGAGGTCAGCATCTGCAAGAACCTGCTGCTGACGCCCCGCAACCGCAGCGCCTTCTATCTCCTCTGCATGGCGCCCGACAAGCCCTTCTCCACTAAGGACTTCTCCAAGATGATTGGCGCATCCCGCCTCAGCTTCGCAACAGGGGAGGATTTGGAAGAACTGCTGGGCTGCCCCATCGGCTCTGCCTCCATCTTGGGGCTCATGAACGATACCGACCACCGCGTCACCCTCGCTATGGATAGAACCGTCGCCGAGAGCGCGTGGTTTGGCTGCCATCCCTGCCGCAACACATCGTCCCTCCGCATTGCCACAAAGGATATTTTGGAAACATTCCTGCCCCACACAGGCCACAGCGTAACGGTGGTGGATTTATAAACACAAAAGAAAAGACCTCCCGAAAGGGAGGTCTTAAATATTATATCCCCTTACTTATTCCGCCACGTTGCGGGGTTGAGGAGCACCAGCAGGGGCATCAGCTCCAAACGGCCCATGAGCATCTCAAGGCTCAGCACCAGCTTGGAGAGGTAGTTCAGTCCTGCAAAGTTGCTGGTGGGGCCCAGTTCCCCCAGGGCAGGGCCGATATTGCTGATACAGGCAAGGGAAGCCGACAGGGATTCCGTGATGCCCATGCCGTCGAGAGCCACCACCAAGGCACCTACGATCAACACCAGCAGATAGGCCGTCTGAAAGACCATAGCCGAGCTCACTGCCTGTTCCGCCACCGTCTGCCCATCCATGGTGATGACACTGATGCGGTTGGGGTGGATGATGCGGTTCAGCTCCCGCTTTACGCTCTTGAGCTGCAGCAGGATACGGCTGACCTTCGTGCCGCCTGCGGTAGAGCCGGCGCAGCCGCCGATAAGCATCAGCAGCACCAAGATGGCCTGTGAGAAGGTGGGCCACAGGGCAAAGTCCCGTGTGGCATAGCCGGTGGTGGAGCTGATGGTGGTCACTTGGAACGCCGCGTCACGCACCGCCTGCGAGAAGGGAAGATCCATCTGCATCATCAAGTTGGCGCACACCGCCGCCACAGCCAGTACGGTGATCAGCAAAAAGGTACGCAGCTCCTCATTTTTCAGTACTGACTTGATCTGTCCGCGGATGGCGAGGAACATCAAAGAGAAATTGATAGAGGCCAGCACCGTAAAGACGATGATGATCCATTCAATGGCGGGGGAGTTGTAGGCGGCGATGGAGGCATTTTTAATGGAGAAGCCGCCGGTAGAGAGGGTGGTGAAGGCGTGGGTAATGGCATCGAACCAAGGCATCCCCGCAATACGCAGTGCGATGGTCTCGGCAACGGTGAGGCCGAGATAGAGGGTATAGAGGATCTTCGCCGTGTCGCCCAAACGGGGCACAAGGCGGGACTTGATGGGGCCGGGGCTCTCGGCGTTCATCAAAAACACCGCGCTGCCGCCCAAGTGGGGCATCAGCGCCAAGAACAGCACCAGTACGCCCATGCCGCCCATCCACTGGGTCTGGGCACGCCAGAAGAGGACGCTGTTGGGCAAGCCCTCGATCTGGGTCAAGATCGACGCGCCCGTGGTGGTAAGACCGGAAGCCGTCTCAAATACCGCGTCGATATAGTGGGGGATGGCGCCGGTAAAGACGTAGGGCAGCGCGCCGAAGAGTGTCAGCAGCACCCACGCCAAGGCCACGGTAGCGTAGCCGTCCCGGTTATGGAGATTGGTGCGTTTGGCCTTACAAAGGCGCAGCAGCGTACCTACCACAAAGCAGATGGCGGCGCACAGCAGAAAGGTACTCCAGCAGCCGTCCGCGTAGATGAAGGATACCAGCAGCGGCAGCAGCAGAAAAGCCGCTTCTACCCACAGGATGTATCCCGCCGTATTGGCAATGAGCCGAATGTTCATAGAAAAAACCTCATAGTCGGTGAGAAGTAGTCGTAACAAGACACTCTATTATAGTATCTTAGCGGTGGTTCTGTCAAGCCACGCCGCGGGACAGGGGAGAGCAGAAAATTGTTCTTTTTTCGTGAAAACGGAAAATCTTGTGGCGGCATCTTGCTTTTAACGGAATCTATGGTATAATTAGCCTGTATTGATGTGCCCGTAAAAGTTTGGCTGCGCGTGTATGATTCGCTGCGCCCGAGGCTATGATACATAGAGAGTAAATTATGAGAGCAAGGCAGAAAAGAGGATTTAGCTTTGAATAAATACGTGATTCGTGGCGGCCGCCCCCTGTTCGGCGAGGTGACCATCAGCGGCGCGAAGAACGCCGCCGTGGGCATCATCCCCGCAGCACTGCTGGTGGATGGCGTTTGCCGCATTGAGAATATTCCCCAGATCAGCGACGTGACGCTGTTCTTCTCCATGCTGGAGGAGCTGGGTGCCCGTGTCCGCGTGCTGAATCGCCACGCTGTGGAGATCGACAGCCGCCATATCCATTCCACCCGCGCCGGTTACGATCTGGCCCGCCGCATCCGCGCCAGCTACTATCTGCTGGGCGCGCTGCTGGGCCGTAAGGGCGAGGCTACGGTCGCTATGCCCGGCGGCTGCGACTTCGGCGTCCGCCCCATCGACCAGCATATCAAGGGCTTCACCGCCATGGGCGCTTCTGTCAGCATTGAGGGCGGCTATATCACCACCCGTGCTCAGAACGGTCGTATGAAGGGTGCCAATGTGTATCTCGACATGGTCAGCGTGGGCGCTACCATGAACATTATGATGGCTGCGGCACTGGCTGAGGGCAATACCGTCATTGAAAACGCCGCCCGTGAGCCTCATATTGTTGACCTTGCCAACTTCTTGAACTCCATGGGCGCCGACATCAAGGGTGCCGGTACCGATTCTATCCGCATCCGCGGCGTGGAGCGTTTGACGGGCGGCACTTACGCCATCATCCCCGATCAGATCGAGGCGGGCACCTATATGACCGCAGTTGCCGCCGCAGGGGGACAGGTGCTCATTAAGAATGTCATCCCCAAGCATATGGACTGCATCAGCGTCAAGCTCCGTGAGATGGGTGTGGATATTGAGGAAAACGGCGACGAGATTTTGATTCGCCGCTCCGGCCCTCTGTGCCGCGCCAATGTGAAAACCATGCCTTACCCCGGCTTCCCCACGGATATGCAGCCCCAGATCGCCACGGTGCTGTCCCTTGCCAAGGGCACCAGCCTCGTGACCGAGAGCGTGTGGGATAACCGCTTTAAGTACGTTGACGAGCTGCGCCGTCTCGGTGCCCGCATCCACGTGGATGGCAAAATCGCCATCGTGGAGGGTGTGGAGCGTCTCACAGGTGCTCCTGTGGAATCTCCCGACCTGCGTGCAGGCGCTGCCCTCGTGGTGGCGGCACTGGCAGCCGAGGGTGAAACGGAGATCGGTCAGGTGCAGTATATCGAGCGCGGCTACGAGGACATCGTGGGCAAACTACGGGCTTTGGGCGCCGACATCCGCATCATCGATGTACCCGACATGGAAAACGAAGAACAGAGCATCGGCTGAGCCGATGCCGCATCACAGCGTCTGCACCCATCTGCGGACGCTGTTTTAGTCCGACGGGGGACTACAGGAGGAACTATGCAGCGTGTAAGCGTGTTGTGCGTTGGCAAACTGAAAGAGAAATTCTATATAGATGCCGCCGCCGAGTATAGCAAGCGCCTGCAGCGGCACTGTAAATTTGACTTGATCGAGCTGCCCGAGGTGCGCTTGGGGGATAATCCCTCCCGCGCCGAGATCGACCGCGCCTTAAAGACGGAGGCCGCCGCCATCCGCGAGAAGATCGGCAGCGGTGCGGCGGTGGTCGCCATGTGCGTGGAGGGTAAGGGCTGCGACAGCGTGACCTTAAGCGAGAAATTGCAGCAGTTCGCCCTCAACGGCAAGAAGGGCGTGGTGTTTTTGATCGGCGGCAGCTTTGGCCTTGATGAAGGGCTGAAAAAGGAGGCGGATTGGCGGCTTTCCATGTCTGCCATGACCTTCCCCCATCATTTGGCGCGGGTCATGCTCTTGGAGCAGATCTATCGCGCCTATCAGATCGCCGAGGGTACGGCATATCACAAGTAGGAGGGGTCTTCATATGGATAAGAGTTTTTGGAGCTTTGGCCGTCATGGCGGGGCAGAATTGCCGTGGCCTGTGGATGAGACGGGGCAGAAGGAGAAGGCGGTGCTGCTGCAAAGCGCGCTGGACAATCTCGCCGATGCCGACATGACCATCTCCATGCTTGCTGCCTATGACATCCCCTGTTTTAAGCACTACGCCAAGGAAGGTGCTGCCGGTAAGGTCATCAACGGCTTTTCCGGTTTTGGCGCGGAGTTGTACGTCCCCGCCTCCCGTGTGGAGGAGGCTATGGCGCTGCTGAGCGCCGATATTTGCGAGGAGGAATAAAAGGAAATGGATTACAGAAAAGAGTATGAGAAGTGGTTACATAGCGACGCGCTGACCGAGGCAGAGAAGGCAGAGCTGGCAGCTATCGCCAATGACGACAAGGAGATCGAGGGTCGCTTCTTCGATCAGCTTTCCTTCGGTACGGCAGGTCTCCGCGGCATTATGGGCGTGGGCCTCTACCGCATGAACGTCCATGTCATCCGTCACGCTACTCAGTCCTTTGCCGAGGTGATCTTGGAGCAGGGCGAGGAGGCCGTGAAGCGGGGCGTGGCCGTGTGCTACGACTGCCGCAACAATTCCGAGACCTTTGCCCGTGAGGCCGCCTGTGTCCTCTCTGCCAACGGTATCCCCGTGCGCCTGTTTGAATCCATGCGTCCCACCCCCATGGTGTCCTTCGCCGTCCGTAAGTATGGCTGCATCGCCGGTATCAACATCACCGCCAGCCATAACCCCAAGGAGTACAACGGCTATAAGGTCTACTGGGAGGACGGCGCACAGCTGCCCCCTGAGCACGCCGACGAGGTGGCAAAGAAGATGCGCGCGCTGGACGTGTTCTCCTGCTATAAGACCGTCAATTATGACGAGGCTCTCGCCGCCGGCAAGATCGTCCTCATGGGCGAGGAGACCGACGAGGCCTTCCTTGCCAACGTCATGACCCAGGTCACCGACAAGGCTGTGGTGGAGAAGGTGGCAGACGACTTCAAGATGGTCTACACCCCCTTCCACGGCACGGGCTATCAGCTGATCCCCGAGGTGCTGAAGCGTTTGGGCATGAAGCACGTCATCTGCGTCCCCGAGCAGATGGTCATCGACGGCGATTTCCCCACCGTGGTCTCTCCCAACCCCGAGAACCCCGAGGGCTTCTATTTGGCCGTGGATATTGCCAAGAAGGAGGGCGCTGACTTTATCCTCGGCTCCGACCCCGATGCCGACCGCGTGGGCATCATGGTCAACACCGGCAATGGCGAGTTCAAGGTGCTGACGGGCAATCAGATCGGCATTTTGCTGGTGGACTACACCATCGGCGCATGGAAGCGCTCCGGCAGAATGCCCGCCAATCCCACGGTGCTGAAGTCCATCGTCTCCACCGAGATGGCCCGCAAGGTGGCCGAGTCCAACGGCGTTGCCTGCTTCGATACCTTCACCGGCTTTAAGTTCTTGGCCCAGAAGAAGGATCAGCTGGAGGAGTCCGGCGAGGGCAATGTGCTGATGGCCTTCGAGGAGTCCAACGGCTATATGTACGGCGACTATGTCCGCGATAAGGATGCTGTCACCGCCGCATTGGTGCTGACGGAGATGGGCGCATGGTACGCCGATCAGGGCATGACCCTCAATGATGCCATGGAGTCCCTCTATAAGAAGTACGGCTTCTACGGTGAAAAGACCCTCAATCTGGTGATGCCCGGCCTCGATGGCCTCCGCAAGATGGCCCAGCTCATGGCTGACCTCCGCGCCAAGCCCCCTGTGGAGATCGCAGGTGTTGCCGTGAAGGAGCAGAAGGATTATTCCGACGGCAGCGTGGTCTGTGTCGAGTGCGGCAAAAAGACCACCATGGAGCTGAGCGGCTCCAACGTGCTGCGCTACGAGATGGCTGACGGCACCAGCATCATCGTCCGTCCCTCCGGCACGGAGCCCAAGGTGAAGGTCTACATCCTCACCCTCGGCGCTGACGAGGCAGAGCGCGATGCCAACATCGCCAAGTACGCCGCATGGGCCGCCACGCTGGCTGAGTAAGATTCGAATACATACCTATAATGGGGTCTCTCTGTTTTGCACAGAGAGACCCTTTCATTTTTGGCGCAAAGCCTACAAAAAAATCTTGCAAACAAACAAAAATTCAGTTATAATTTACCTAACAATCTAAGATTGGTAGCTGTAAGGAAGTGCTTCGCGCACGGGCTGCAACTATCACTCGGCCTGCGCTTGAGTGTTTCAAATCCACTATGGGGATTTGGAACATTTTTTGTTATCGCCGTGGATAGGATGGAGATTGAAATTGAAACTTTGCAGGAGGTTACCATTATGTATCTGTTGACTAACGGACGGCTCATCACCCGCGACAGTGAGGGCAAGGGCTATTATGAACACGGCGCCGTGGCCTTTGAGGGCACGAAAATCGTGGAGGTAGGGGAGGAAGCCGCGCTCCGCGCCAAGTACGCCGATGCAGAAGTCATTGATGCCCGCGGCGGCGTCATCATGCCCGCCTTTATTAACGCCCACACCCACATTTATTCCGCTTTGGCTCGGGGCTTAAGCATCGTGGGCAACAACCCCACCAATTTCTACGAGGTGCTGGACGGCACTTGGTGGGCTATGGATCGCAAGCTGACCTTGGAGGGCAGCCGCGCCAGCGCCGATGCTCTCTACATCGACTGCATCAAGCAGGGCGTCACCACCATTTTCGACCACCACGCCGCCTATGCCGAGATCCCCGGCTCCCTCTTTGAAATCGCCGAGAGCGCCAAGAAGTTCGGCATCCGCTCCTGCCTCTGCTACGAGGTCTCCGACCGTGACGGCGAGGAGAAGTGCTTGCAGGCCATTAAGGAGAACGCCGACTTCATCTCCTACTGCGAGAAGGAGAAAGATCCTATGTTGGCAGCCATGTTCGGCGGTCATGCCCTCTTCACCATCTCCGACAAGACCTTCGAGCGGATGGTAGAGGCCAACGCAGGCCGCACCGGCTTCCACATCCACGTCTCCGAGGGTATGGACGATGTGTATGACTCTCTCCGCAACTACGGCTGCCGCCCCGTGAAGCGCCTCATGGATCACGGCATTTTGGGCGAGAAAACGGTGCTGGGTCACTGCATCCACGTCAACTCCGCCGAGATCGACATTATTAAGGAAACGGGCACCATGGTGGTGAATAACCCCGAGTCCAATATGTCCAACGCCGTGGGTGTCTGCCCCGTGCTGCCCCTTTCCAAGGCAGGCATCACCGTGGGTCTCGGCACGGATGCTTGGACGAACGACATGGTGGAGTCCCTCAAGGCCGCCCTCTGCGTCCAGCGTCTCCACGCCTGCCTGCCCAACGTGGCATGGTGCGAGGTCACCGATATGCTCTTCCGCAACAACGCCAAGATCGCGGGCAAGTACTTCCCCGTGGAGCTGGGTGTGCTGAAGGCAGGCGCCGCCGCCGACATCATCGTCATGGATTATTATCCCTACACTCCCTTCTCTGACGAGAATATCGACGGTCACATCCTCTTTGGCATGACCGGAAAGCTCTGCCGCACCACCATCGGTAACGGCAAGGTGCTGATGAAGGATCGTGAGCTGGTGGGCATCGACGAACTGGCAGAGAATGCCCGCATCCTCGAAGTGTCCAAGAAGCTCTGGGGTTCTCTTAACAACAGAGTTTATTAAAATAACGCAAGCCGAAAAAAGGAGGAACAAATATGTCTGAGAAAATGTATCCCATTCCCTTTTCCTCGTTGATGAACTGGGTGGTCACCGAGTACGCCACCGAGGGTAAGATCTTCGGTATCCAAAAGGTCTACCGCAGCAATGGCAAGAGCCTGCCCATCTTCGGCGAGCGTATCGAAACGCCTTTCGGCCCTGCCGCAGGCCCCAACAGCCAGCTGGCACAGAACATCATCGCCGCCTACGTTGCCGGTGCCCGCTTCTTCGAGGTCAAGACGGTGCAGAAGATGGACGGCGAAGAGCTGGCCGCCTGTGTGCCCCGCCCCTGCATCCTCGCCAATGACGAGGGCTACAATCAGGAGTGGTCTACGGAGCTGACGGTGCCGCAGGCTATGGACGAGTATATCAAGGCATGGTGCGCCTTGAAGGTCATGTCCAAGGTCTACGGTCTCGGCGACCCCGATGGTTTCGTGTTCAATATGTCCGTGGGCTATGACTTGGAGGGCATCAAGGGCGAGAAGGTGAACACCTACTTAGATGGCATGATGGATGCCAACAAGACCGCCATTTTTGCCGAGTGCAAGGCGGTGTTGAAGGAGCTGTTCCCCGCCGAGAGCGACTATATTGACGCCATCTCTCCCCGCGTCTCCCGCTCCGTCACCGTCTCCACTCTCCACGGCTGTCCCCCCGATGAGATCGAGCGCATTGCCTCTTATCTGCTGACGGAGAAGGGTCTCCACACCTTCGTGAAGTGCAACCCCACCATCCTCGGCTACGAGACGGCACGCCGTACCCTCGACAGCATGGGTTACGACTACATCGTCTTTGACGATCATCATTTCCGCGAGGATCTCCAGTGGGCCGATGCTGTGCCCATGTTCGAGCGTCTGCAGGCGCTGGCTGACTCCCGCGGCCTCGAGTTCGGTCTGAAGCTTTCCAACACCTTCCCCGTGGATACTACCCGCGGCGAGCTGCCCAACAACGAGATGTATATGTCGGGCCGCTCCCTCTATCCCCTTACCATCGAGATGTGCCACCGCATCTCCCGCCAGTTCAAGGGCAAGATGCGTATCTCCTTCGCCGGCGGCGCGGAGTACTTCAACTGCGACAAGCTCTTCGATGCCGGTATTTGGCCCATCACCGTGGCAACTACCATTTTGAAGTCCGGCGGCTACAATCGCCTCTATCAGATGGTGGAGAAGGTGGAGGAGATGCCCTACCGCGCATTCTGCGGCACGGACACCGAGGCTATTTGCGAACTCTCCACCGCCTCTCACACCGACTATCACCATGTCAAGCCCATCAAGCCCATCCCCAAGCGGAAGAGTGAGAAGAAGGTGCCTTGGCTGGATTGCTTCTCCGCACCCTGTAAGGGCGGCTGCCCCATCGCACAGGATATCCCCGAGTACATCGAGCTGGTGAGCAAGGGACTGTACGGCCCTGCTCTGAAACTCATTACCGAGAAGAACCCTCTGCCCTTCATTACCGGCACTATCTGCTCCCACCGCTGCCAGAATAAGTGCTCCCGCAACTTCTATGACGAGTCCGTCCATATCCGCGATGCCAAGCTGGTTGCTGCGGAGAAGGGCTTCGAGACGGTGATGGCCTCCATGAAGCCCGCCAAGAAGGTGGCAGGGAAGAAGGCCGCCATCATCGGCGGCGGCCCCACCGGTATGTCTGCTGCCTACTTCCTCGCCCGCGGCGGCGTGGAGACCACCATCTTCGAGCGTGAGGCCACCCTCGGCGGCGTGCCCCGCCACGTGATCCCCTCTTTCCGCATTGCGGAGGAGACCATTGAGAAGGACATCGCCCTCATGGAAAAGCAGGGCGTGGAGGTACGCTGCGGCGCACCCGCACCCTCCGTTGCTGAGCTGAAGGCTATGGGCTACACCCACATCCTCTTCGCCGTTGGCGCATGGAAGGCCGGTCGCCTCGACATCGAGGGCGCCGTTGCCGGTGCCATCCAGTGGATGAAGGGTGTCAAGGCCGGCAATATCGCCGTTGCAGGTAGTGTCGCCGTGGTTGGCGCAGGCAACACCGCCATGGATGCCGCCCGCCTTGCCAAGCGCAGCGGTGCTGAGTCCGTCACCATCGTCTATCGCCGCACCAAGAAGTATATGCCCGCCGATGAGCACGAGCTGGCTCTCGCCATCGCCGACGGTGTCAACTTCGCCGAGCTTGCCGCTCCCGTGAAGCAGGCCGACGGCCTCCTCACCTGCGAAAGAATGGTGCTGGGCGAGGCAGATGCCAGCGGTCGCCGCAGCCCCGTGGGTACGGGTGAGTACTTCACCATCCCCTGCGACTTGGTGATCTCCGCCGTTGGTGAGCAGGTGGACGATGCCCTGCTGGGTGCAAACGGCGTGGAGCTGGATAAGAAGGGTCGCCCCGCCTTCAAGACCAACGTGGAGGGTGTCTACGCCGCAGGCGACGCTATGCGGGGCCCCGCCACCGTGGTGGAGGGTATTGCCGACGCCGCCGCTTTCGCAGAAGTCGTCCTCGGCGCACCTCATGTCTATGAGATCCCCGCCGCCGCCTACACCACCATCGCCGATGCAAGCGACAAGAAGGGCGTCCTCCGTATGGCAGGCTATCCCTGCCGCGAGTCCGAGCGCTGCCTCCAGTGCGCCACCGTCTGCGAGAACTGCGTGGATTCCTGCCCCAACCGCGCCAACATCGCCATCGCCATGGCTGACGGCAAGCATCAGATCCTCCATGTGGATAAGATGTGCAACGAGTGCGGCAACTGCACCCAGTTCTGCCCCTATGACTCCGCCCCCAGTCTTGATAAGTTCACCCTCTTCCAGACGGCAGAGGATATGGTGGATTCCAAGAACGCAGGCGTGCTGTTCCTCGGCGGCGACAAGGTGCGCGTCCGTCTCTTTGGCGAGCCCAAGGACTACGACCTCTCCGACAGCAAAAACGGTCTGCCTGCCGACCTTGAGGTCTTTATCCTCCGCATCCGCGATCAGTACAGCTATCTCTACAAGTAAGATAAATGCACAAAAAAGTCCCCCATCCACGTGGATGGGGGACTTTTTATGCACTTTTTTGAGAGTTTATCTCTTGACCAGCGCGGCGGTATCGCGTGCGATAGCCAGCTCCTCGTTGGTGGGGATGACGTAGACCGCCACCTTGGAAGAAGCGGTGGAGATGCGGACTTCCTTGCCGCGCAGCTCGTTGTTGGCCTCCAGCAGCGTCACGCCCAGATAGCCCAGATACTCGCACACCATCTTGCGGACGGGAGCGGAGTTCTCGCCGATACCTGCGGTGAAGGCGATGGCATCCACGCCGTTGAGGGCGGCAACATAAGAGCCGATCTTCTTAGCCACGCGATAGCAGAAAGCCTCCACTGCGTCAGCAGCGTGCTTGTTGCCGTGCTTGCGAGCCTCAATGAGGTCGCGGAAGTCGCTGGACACGCCGCTGAGGCCCAGCACGCCGGACTCCTTGTTCAGCACGCGCATGACTTCCTCCAGCGTCAGGTTCTCCTTATGGGCGATATACTCGATGATTCCGGGGTCGAGGCTGCCGGAGCGAGTGCCCATCATGAGGCCCTCCAGAGGGGTAAGACCCATGGAGGTATCCACAGACTGACCGTTGCGGACGGCGGTGATGGAAGCGCCGTTACCCAGATGGCAGATGATCACGCGGGAATCGCTGCTGTCGAGACCTGCCAGCTCATGGAGACGCTGGGAGACGAACTTATGGCTGGTACCGTGGAAACCGTAGCGGCGCACCTTGTACTTCTCATAGTACTCGTGGGGCACACCGTAGAGATAAGCCTTGGGAGGCATGGTCTGATGGAAGGCGGTATCAAACACACCCACCATAGGCACGCCGGGCATAATGGCCTGGCAGGCGCGGACGCCGATGAGGGTAGCGGGATTGTGGAGGGGAGCGAGGTCGGAGCACTTCTCCACCTCGGCGATCACCTCGTCGGTGATGACCACGGAGGAGGCAAATTTCTCGCCGCCGTGGACGAGGCGGTGACCCACAGCCTCGATCTGATCGAGGGAGGCGATCACGCCGTACTCCTTATCCGTCAGGGCTGCCAGCACCTTGGAGATGGCGGTCTGATGATCGGGCAGGGGATCGGTCATGACGATCTTATCGTGACCGGCGGGGGTATGGTTGAGGACACCATCAATGCCGATACGCTCGCACAGACCGGAGGCCAGCACGCTCTCGGACTTGGAGTCGATCAGCTGATACTTCAACGAGCTGCTGCCGCAGTTCACAACCAGGACTTTCATAGTGTTTCTCCTTTGAAATTGATTCGGATATAGTATCTGCCGCAACACTGCGGAGTAGTCAACAGCACCATTATACCAGTGTACCATGCTGTTGACAAGGGTGGATTCATCAGAAAACTGTCAAGATCATGACGCACAGAGCGATGCAAAGACCAAGACAAGTCATCAATAGTGCGAAGGACAAAGAGCCCGTGAAGCGGGACACCACATCTTTGCGCGTGGCGGTGATGTCGGCGTGGCGCTGGGCGCTCTCGTCGCCGAAGCGGGAGAACATCCGCACCAAGCGGGGATAGGGGTCGGTCTTGACCTTCGCTCTGCTATCCCGTAGCACCGTTTTACGCACTGCCAGAATAAGGAGGTCGGGAATGTCGCACACAAGGCGGCACAGGACATGGATGACGGCGAACAATGCGCGGAAGAAGGGCTTATACACGCTGTCTTCCAAGCTGAGCCACTTGGGCCACACGCTGCGGTAAGTGCCATCCTTGGCAATCAGCACCTTGCGGATAAAGAGGCAATAGACCACCGCTGCAATGCACAGGGAGATGACCACGCCCTTGAGGTTCACCCACGCAAGGTAGTGCACCTCATGGTGGAAGGGATGACCGCCCGTAAAGTCGAGGGTCAGACCGCTGAGCTTCTCCGCCAGCACATGGGGAGTGAGGCCGATGACGGGCAGCGTCACCGCGGCGATGCACAGTGCTGCCTTGCTAAGAGGCGTACCCCAAGACTTGCCGAAGTCCTTACCCTTCTGCCAAAAGACCGCCACGTAGATTTTGGTGAGATACGCCGCCGTCAGACCGCCGGAGAAGAGGAACAGCCACTCCACCGCCGTAATCGTCCACAGATGGCTATGGTGTGCGTACTCCACGATGGCCTCATGCACCAGCGTCTTGCTGATATAGCCGCAGAAACCAGGGATACCCGCAAGGGAACAAGCACCGCTGAGGAAAATCACGTGGAGCAAGGGCTTTCCACGACCGAAACCGCGAATGTCGTTGAGGTCGAGGGCGTGGGTGTTAAAGTACACCACACCGGCAAAGAGGAAGAGCACCAGCTTTACCAGCGAGTGATTCATCATGTACAGCACCGAGCCGTTGGCAGCCAAGGCGTTTTCCTCGCCCAGCAGGCAAATCATGGAGATGCCCACGGTGATGAAGCCAATCTGGGAGAGGGAGGAGCAGGCGAGGATGTACTTGAGGTTGGTGGAGAACACGGCAATCACCGCGCCCAGCACCATGGTGATAGCACCCAGCACCAGCAGGATGTAGCCCCATGTGGCCTCGCCCACGAGAATCTGCGCCGTAATGGTGAGGACACCGAAGATACCCGCCTTAGTCAGCACGCCCGAGAGGAGGGCAGAAGCAGGCGCGGGAGCAACAGGGTGTGCCTTAGGCAGCCAGATGTGCAAGGGGAAGAGACCTGCCTTGGCGGCAAAGCCAAAGAAGATGCAGAGGGCTGCCGCCCACAGCTTGTCACGCTCCGCAGTAGCCATGCAGGCCTCGCGAAGTTCGCTGACCAGCAGCGTACCCGTCACATTATGGAGCAGGAACAGGCCCATCAGCGTCACAAGGCCGCCCAGCACCGCAATGGTGAGGTACGTCTTGCCCGCATCCATCGCGCCCTCCGTCTCCTCCTGGGCCACCCACACGTACGAGCCGATGGACATCATCTCGAAGAACATAAAGGTGGTGTAGAGGTGAGCGGACAGGAACACGCCTACGGTGGAGCTGAGGCAGAGCAGGAAGAAGAAGTAATACCGCCCCAAATTATGGTGATGGCGGAAATACTGGGGCGACAGCATGGCGGCCACAAACCACATGAAGCACACCACGATGCCGTAGAGGCAGCGGAAACCATCCAGCGCCACCGTGAGGTGGACGATGGGCAGCGTATACACACCGCCAAAGCCGCTGACTGCGGCGATAATCATGCCGAGTAGCGTTGCGCCCGTGGCGATGACCGCCCACAGACCCAGCGCCTTTTCACCCCGCTTTGCGAGGTACACGGTGGCGAGAGCTGCAAGGACAGGGAAGAAAATCACAAACCATACCATTACAGCATCACCGCCTCTCTAATAATGTCAAGGAGCCATTGCGGGAACAAGCCCATCAGCAGACACGCCGCCGCGAGAATGAGGATGGGCACCGTCATCATAGGCCCTGCCTCATGGGCGCTGCCCGCTTCAATGGCAGGCACATCCTTGGCGGGGAACCACGCCTTAATGACCACTTGGAACATGTAAATCGCCGTCAGCAGCGCGGAAATGAGGACGCCCACAAAGCCGAGGGTGGCCCAAATGCTGCCCTCGCCCATAGCGGACAGAGCAATGTACCACTTGCTGACAAAGCCGTTGAAGGGAGGGATACCCGTCAAGGCGCAGGCCGCCGCCGTAAAGGCAGCAAACGTCAAAGGCATCCGCTTGGCAAGGCCGTCCAATTCATGGACATACTCGCGGTGGGCATAGTGGAGCACGCTGCCCGCGCAGAAGAAGGCCATGATTTTCACCACCGAGTGGACGATGAGATGCACCCACGAGGCCACCAAGCCCTCGGGCGTCATCAAGGCACAGGCAAAGAGGATGTAGGAGAGGTTAGAGACGGTGGAGTAGGCCAAGCGGTGCTTGAAGTGTGTCTGCTTCAGCGCCATAGCCGAGCCGAACACCAGCGTAATGATGGCGAGGCACATGACCACATACTGTCCCCACGTACCGCGGAGCACATCCACGCCGAAAGCGTAGTACACCAAGCGGATACAGGCGAAAGCGCCCGCCTTGACCACTGCCACCGCGTGGAGAAGTGCCGTCACGGGAGTGGGGGCAACTGCCGCCGTAGGCAGCCAGCTGTGCATAGGCCAAATAGCGGCCTTGACACCGCAGCCCACAAAGGCGAGGGAGAACACCGTCAGCAACACCGTCATGTTGCCATTGAAATTGGCGAAATGACCGCCGAGGACGAAGTCCTGTGCATCGTTGACGATGAGATATACCAATCCCACGAAGGCCAGCGCCGCGCCCGCAATGGAGTAGAGGGCGTATTTGATACCTGCGGCAATGGCTTTTTTGTGCATGGCGTGCATGACAAGGGGAATGGTGGACAGGGTCAGCAGCTCATAGAAGAGGTACATGGTCACCATGTTGGAGGCGGTGGCGATACCCAGCGTAATGCCGAAGGATGCCGTAAAGAACGCCCAGAACATGGGAAGATGTCCCTCATGCTTCATGTAGTCCCACGCATACACCGTGGTGAAGGGCCACAGGGTAGCCGAAAGTCCTACAAACAGCTTTGCCGCACCATCCATGCGGAGGGAGAAAATAAGGTTGTCGGTGAAGGAGAAGAGCACCACCTTCTCCTCGCTGCAGGTGAGGATGGCCAGCCAGCCGATGATGGTGGTAGCGAAGATGGCGCAGCTGCAGAAGATGCGCCGCGTCTTTTCGCTCAGGGGCAGCACATAGGAGGCGATACCTGCCACGATGGGCAGAAGCACCGCGAGAATCAGTAATAGTCCGTTCATGCAGCCACCTCCTTACATCAGACTCTCGGCAATCGAGAGGATTGTCGAGACCACGCCGTTGTGGAAAAGACCCAGCAGCAAAACTGCTGCGGAGAACATAACCAACGACAGCATCATGGCAGGAGGTTCATGCACTCGCTGGACCGGAGGATGATCCTTGCCGGGGAAGAAGGCCTGCACAATCGGTGCGAAGAGATAATAGGCCGTAAACAGTGCCGAGGCCAACAAAACGGCGGGGATCACATAACCCATTGCATCGGGGAAAGCATCCAGTGCGCCGATGGCCAGATACCACTTGCTGTGGAAGCCGCCGAAGGGCGGGATACCCACCAGAGAAAGGGACAGCAGCGTAAAGCAGAGCAGAGTGGTAGGCAGCCGCTTTCCCAAAGCGGGAAAACCGTCGATGGTTTCCGTCTCCGTCAGGTAGATGATAGCTCCTGCCGACTGGAACACGCCAATCTTTGCCACGGCGTGGAACATCAACTGCAGTAGCGCACCTGCCAGACCCAACGGCGTCATGATAAAGACACCGAGGAGAACATAGGAGATCTGAGAAATACTGGAATAGGCCAGACGTTTTTTCAGTCCGTTCTCCGTGCAACCCATAAACGAACCCATGAAGATAGTCACCAGAGCCAGTACGATAAAAGTTGTCTGCAACCACGAACCCTGCAGCAACTCTACACCTACGATGCAGTAGATAATGCGGATCACGGCCACAGCACCGACCTTGGCGATAATGCCGCTGAGTAGGGCGTGGGCGGGAGCCGGTGCCACGGGGTGGGCAGAGGGCAGCCAGTTGTGAAGGGGGAACAGACCTGCCTTGGCGCTGAAGCCGAGGATCATCAGGAAGATAGCCAGCATCATTGTGGGGGTCAGGTCTCCTGCCGTAAGATGGCCGCCTGCGGTGAAGGTAAGGGAGGCGTTGCTTGCCAGCACCGCCATACCGAACAGTGCTACAAAAGCACCGCCCACAGAATAGTACAGATATTTGGTAGCACCCAACAGTGCCTTGTGCGTCTGGGAGTGGAGCACTAGCGGGAAGGACAGAAGGGAGGTCAGCTCAAAGAACAGGTACAGCGTTACCAGATCCGCCGCCAGTGCAGAACCCAGCACCATGCTCTCCGTCAGGAAGAGAAAGGCATAGAAGCGCGGTTCTTTTCCCTCATGTTTCATATACACATAAGCATACAGGATCGTCAGCAGCCAACACACCGCTGTCAGCAGGCAGAAGAAACCGCCCAACTTATCCATCATCAGAGAAAAGGAAAGACTCTCGGTGAAATATAGGGGCGCTGTCGACAGTTCCTGATCACCGCAAACGGCAATCAGCGTGACGATAAGAGTGATTGCCTGTACTGCCAGCATGAAGGCGGTTTGCTTTTTGCTGCCGCCGGGTTTGAAAAACATGCAACCCAACCCTAAGAGTGCGGGAAGAAGGACAATAACGTACAATATCATGTTGCGCATGTCTCCTTTCCTTAATACTTCACAAACAGGGCAAGACCCTGCTCAATGAGACGGGTGAGGGGTGCAGAGTAGATACCGATTGCCATGGCAATGATAAGCAGCACCACGGCGGGAACATAGTGGCAGGGACAGCGCTTTTCGCCGCGATAGCCCACGCCCTCTTTCTCCGGCAGCCACAGCACCATGGAGGTATAGAGGAAATAGCCCACGTTCAGCACCGTGGAGATGGCAAGACCCAACAGCACAGGCCACTGCTGCCAGTCGAGAGCAAAGGCGGCGGAGGCGAAGTGGAGCTTGGGGATAAAGCCGATAAACAGGGGGATACCCACCATGCTGAGAGAACCTGCGGTGAAGAGGACACCTGCCATCACATCGCGGTGACCTGCGCCGCGGAGGGCGTGGAACTCGTTCTCGCCGCCGGAGGCATCTGCCAAGTCAGCGCCGGCAAGGAACAGCATAGGCTTGGTAAGAGAGTGGGCGAAGATGTGGAGGATGGCCGCCAAGAGGGCAGCGTCCGTCCCCATGCCCAGACCCATGTAGATGTAGCCGATCTGTGCGGCGGAGGAGTAGGCCACCATGGTGGTGAGGCGCTTGGTGCGGATGGCGGAAATAGAACCTACGATCATGCCGCCGATACCGAACACCAACAGTACCGCCTGAATACCGCTCTCGGTGAACACCTCAATGCCCACCGCGCGATAGATGATTTTAATCAGCAGGAAGATGTATCCCTTGGACACCACGCCGGAGAGGATACCGGAGGAGGCAGGGGTGGCCTGTCCGTAGGTATCGGGCATCCAGAAGTGGAAGGGGAAGAGACCGGACTTGATGGCGATACCTGCCGTCATGAGACCGATGGCCGCCGTCATGGAGAAGGTGTATCTGCCGTCAGCCCACACTGCCGCCACTGCCTCGTGGAGCTGGGGGAACAGCAGGTGACCCGTCACGGAATAGGTCAGCACCACGCCAATGAGGAACAGACCCGAGCCGATAAGGGCGAAGATCATGTAACGGGCCGAGGCGATGAGGGTGCGCCCGTTCTGCTTGGCAGAGAGGAGGACGCAGGAGCCGATGGTGCAGATCTCGATAAACACGTAGCCCGTGAAAATATCGTTGGTGTAGCAAAGAGCCAGCAGGGAGACCAGCGTCATGTCCACGTTGATCCAGTACACCTTGCGGTGATCCTGCACATCCGCCATAATGTGCCCCATGCCGCCCAGCACAGAGCAGAGCATCACCACGGAGAACAAGGTCGCCATCAGCGGCTCCATAACGCCCGCCATGATCTCGTTACCCCACGGGGCGGGATAATGACCCATCATGTAGGAATAGCTCATGTCATTGGAAGCGCAGAACCACAGGACGCTGGCATTCAGCGCCACGGAGACACACAGCAGGGCAACGCTCAAACGCCGACCCCATTTGTCGCCTGCCACGAAGGTACTTACGGCGCAGAGGAGGCAGAGAATGATGGTAAAGAAGGGGAAGTTTTGCACGAAGCTCATACGCGCCCTCCCTTCCGCTTTTCAGACATCATGAGGTACAGCGCGTCCATATCCAGCGTATGGTACTCGCGGTAGATGCGCACCGTCAGCGACAGCATCACCGCCGACACGCTCACCGACACAACGATGCCCGTCAGCACAAGACCTGCGGGAATGGGGTTAATGTAGTAGCTTGCATCGGTGATGCCATCGGTAATGATGTTTGCCATGCGCCCTGCGATATAGCCGCGGTCAGCCAGCAGCAGGAACACGCCTGTGTCCATAATGTCGAGACCGAGAACTTTTTTCAGCAGATTGCGGTCAAAGAGGAGCATGCAGAAGCCGATGCAGAAGAGGATGACGGACACGCACTCTTCGTAGTTGTGCAAAAGGTTTTGGAACATGCCGTTCATCTTACAGCTCCCCCCTTCTGAAGTACATATAGAAGCTATACATGGTGCAGCACACCACGAAGCCCACCGCCACGTTCAGCGGCAGAATAAGACCTGCCGAGAAGATGCGGCCCGGCGTACCGGGAGAGATGATGGAGTGGATGTGGTTGGCGCCTGTGAAGAAGGAATAGGTCTTGGAACAGGCGTAGAAAGCCAAGGCGCAGAGGGTGATAAGGGAGATGGCCTTCTTGGGGATGGTTCTCGATGCCTTATCCTCGCCCCACACGATGGCGTAGATAATGAGGGCCGAGGCCATGATAGCGCCGCCGGAGAAGCCGCCGCCGGGGGAGATGTGACCGTTCAGCACCACGTAGATACCGAACATCAAAATGATGGGGATCACCAGCTTGCACACGGTGCGGACAATGGGGTCGTTGTCATAGCGCACCACTTCCGCCTCGAACACATGCTCTTCTTTCTTCTTGCCGGGGGCAGCGCACATGAGGAGGGTCACGGCGCAGGTGGCGGTAAACAGCACGAAGCTCTCGCCCAGCGTATCGAAGGCGCGGTAGTCGAGGATCATGCCCGCCACGGAGTTGACAGCGCCCGTCTCTTCCATGCCCTGCTCCACATAGCGCTGGGGCACTTCGTTGACAGTGGGGGCATCGGCTGCGCCGTACTGGGGCAGGTTACCGATGACCAGCAGCATAAACAGGGCAAAGACGATGCACAACACCGTCACCGCCGCGCGGTAGCCGGTGCGGCTGCGGCGCAGGGTGCGGATGGCAACGTGCTTGTTCTCCTTAGGCTCGTAGGGTACAGCCTCTTCGGGGGTGGGATAGACGGGCTCGGCGAGGAGGGCGGAGAACTCCACTTCGCCCCGCAGCCAGCGGCGCAGGAAGGTGTCTTTTTTATTCATGTTCACCCTCCTGTTCCTCGTCTTTTTTCTTCTTCTGGTCGCGGTCAATGAGGTTCAGCTGCCGCAACGTGAGGAAGAAGAGAATGGAGGTAACGCCTGCACCCACGGCGGCCTCGGTAATGGCCAAGTCGGGGGACTCCAGCAAGATCCACACCACCGACATGATGACAGAGTAGGCCATGTAGATGATGACGGCCTGCATAGGCTTTTTCGTGCAGGCGGTGGCGATGGCGCACACCAAAAGGCCTGTCAGCAGTAAAATGCGGAAAATTGTCACTGTGCCGCCACCTCCTCCGTGTCGGATTCCTGTCGGAACTGTGCCTGCGACAGGTCGATATGTTCTGCCAAATGTTCATCGGCATGGTACTCGAACTGTGCCAGCATATGGCTCGACAAAGGCGAGGTGAGCCACTGGAGCACCAGCACCAGCACCAGCTTCAGGGCCACCACGTTCCAGCCCACGGCGATGACGAGACCCAGCACAAAGAGGAAGAGGCTGAGAGTATCGCCCATGGCGGCGGAGTGGATGCGGTTGAGGGCAAAGTCAAAGCGGTACAGGCCAAGGATCGCTACGATCATGGTGAACATACCGCCCAGCATACAAAGGGCAACGAGGATAAAGCGAAGCCACTCAAGAAACATCATCTTTCTGCTCCTCCTTTCGCCGATTGTAGAGGTTAATATAGATGCGGCACAGCATCATCACGGCGATGAAGGACATGACCACGTAGATGATGGCGATGTCCGCCAAATAGCCCTCGTTGAACGTCCGCGTCAGCACGCAGATGATGATAGAGACGATGGTGCCAATGAGGTTGATGCCGATAATGCGATCCACCGTGAGGTGAGAGCGGATGATATACACCAGCAACGCCAGCACGCACAGCGCCAATACCACCAGCGTCACGGTGAACAAAATGTTGTAGGCCTGTTCGATCACTTCTCCATCGCCTCCTCTACTTTTCTAAGATACTTTACCAGCGACCAATCGGGGATACTCTGGGCATCGTCCTTGTTGAGGCACAAGACCAGATATTCGTCCCCCTCTTGGGACACGGTGACGGTGCCGGGAGTGAGGGTGATGGAGTTGCTGAGGAACACCCTCGAAATATTCTCCTTCAGCGGCACGCGCAGCCGCACGATACCGGGCTCATAGTGATGGGGCTTTTTCAAGATCACCCGCAGCACCGCCATGTTGGCCTTGAAGATCTCCCACACCAGCATCACCACATACACCGCGTACATGGCGAGGCGCCGCAGGATCCGCCGCTCGTGCTTGGGATGATAACCCAGCGCATAGACGCAGAAAGCGTAGATCGCCGCCGTCAGCACCACGCCGATAAGGCAGATCTCCACCGTCACCCGTCCGTTCAGCACGAGCCAGAGAAGGAATAAGAAAATACACATGACCATAGCCGTTCCTCAACTCCTGTTTTCATACTTTTGGCACTTTCTTTACCGATAGAAAGCTGTATTTCACCAATTATTTATTCTATCATAAACACCCCTCTTTCGCAAGGAAAAGCCCCTTTTCCGCCCCTTGCTACTGCCACGAAAAAAGTGTTAAAAAATCGTCAATATTGCACAAAAAAGGCCTCCGCCCATGTAGGGCAGAGGCCAAAAAAATCGCACTTTACTTCTTCTCCCGCTGATTGTAGTACCACCGCGGATAGATAAGGGTCGCGGCGAATACCACCACAAATACCACCAGCGCCATCCACCACCACTGCAGCAGCGCTGCGAGGATCACCACCACGCCGCCGAGGGTCATGACCCAGCCGCCAAAGCGGTGGCTTGCCCGCCACACATCCTCGTCCGAGAGGGTCAGCTTTGTGCGGATGCCGAACACGTGATTTTGCATCTGACGGGGCAGCTGATTGCCAAGGGCGATGAACAGCAAGCCCACCAGCAGACAGCAGATAAGCCCCACGTTGATCTTCTCATAGAACACATAACCGTAGGTAAAGGCGGAACAGACCCAACACGCAACGGGGATGATCCACAGCACCATCGCCACGGACTTGCGGTGGAGATTTTCTTTCTTCTTATCCTTGTCGGTGGCGAAAATGCAGAAGAGGTGCAGCACCGCGCAGATGATGGGCAGGCCGAACACCGCCATAGGGCGGCTCATCCAGCCGTTGGGCTCGTTGTTCACGCCCCAGTGTGTCACCATCTGCAAGGGCAATTTGTCCCACAGCACCACGCCCACCACCATAGGCAGCAGAATGAGAATAACAGTCAAAATAATCGTCTTTTTATAGGTTTTCCACATGGTCGTCATCTCCTCTCAAATCCTTTACCCACAGCAGAATTTCCTCCAGCACCGAGGCGTTGAGGGTATAGTAGATGAATTTTCCCTCACGCTTATCCCGCACCAGTTCCGCCTCTTTCAGCACCGCCAAGTGCCGCGACACCGCCGCCGCCGACATATCGAATTTCGCCGCCAAGTCGCCTGCGCTCATAGTGCCGCGCTTCAGCATCTGCAAAATTTCCCGCCGCGTGGGGTCACTCAGCGCCCGCATAGTATCGTGCAAGCCCACGTTACCGCCTCCAATCATTTAACAATTAATTTAAATGTTAAATGTATAGTAACACAAACCCCTCCGCCTGTCAAGAGGGGAGAGGGAGAAATTTTGATAGATATTTGCACCGCAGGTGCCTTGGCCCCCTCTGACGAGGGGGCTGTCGCGGCGTAAGCCGTGACTGGGGGAGAGAAAAGGAAACAGATTGTCTCTCCCTCTGTCTCGCCTTCGGCGATCCACCTCCCTCATCAGAGGGAGGCGAGACGCTTCGCGTAATAAAAGCGTGTCCTCGCGGACACGCTTTCCCACTCATTTTTGACAATACGCCTCGTATTTCTCCTGCAGCCACGCCTTCACTTCTTCCACGCCTTCGTCGTTGAGGGGGAACTCCCGTTCCTCCACATCCACGGCGGCCTCATAGCAGAGGTTGGTGTAGACGGCCACCTGCAGCGGGTCATCCCCCTTGCCACGCTTAAAGCGGTAGCGGAATTCGCCGATAGAGCCTGTATATACGTATGCCCGCTTGAACCAGCGGGGCGTCAGCACTGCAAACTGGGGATGCATGATTTGTCCTCCTTGTGGGATATTCTCTTGTAGAGAGTATAGCACAATCCCAACCGTATTTCAACGGTTGCCTTGATGGGAAAATCGTGGTATACTTAATCTGGAAATTTGTCCAACGGGAGTCGAATACCTGCCGCATTCCAGCGGTTCTGTTCGGTCCTTTTGGCCTTATCGTCCTTGCCTTGCGTCAGCAAGGCGGCGTCCTCTGCGACCAAAATCCCACAAACATTCCTCGCTGGAATGTGCTTCGCAGTTTTTTCGGAGCGGATTTTCGTCCAGACGCGGCATTGGCCGCAGAGAATCCTTGACGGATTGTCAAGGTCAATAACAATGTATGGGCGGAAATCCGCCCGAAGAAAACCGACAGGGATTCGATTCCCGTTGGACTAGGGATATTTTTCCCCATTACGAAGGAGATAGATTACTATGCAGAATGCAGTGAAGCGTATTGGCGTCCTCACCTCCGGCGGTGACGCCCCCGGCATGAATGCCGCCATCCGCTCTGTTGTCCGTAGCGCCTTGGCACGGGGTATCGAGGTCATCGGTATTCGCCGCGGCTGGCAGGGTCTCATTACCGGCGACTTTGTGCAGATGGATTCCTCCAGCGTCAGCCGTATCATCAATCGCGGCGGCACCATTCTCTATACCGCCCGCAGTGAGGAGTTCCGCACCGAAGAGGGACAGAAGAAGGCCGCCGCCACCTGTAAGCTGTTGGGCCTCGACGGCATCGTTGCCATCGGCGGCGACGGCACGTTCCGCGGCGCACAGGCTTTGAGCCGTCACGGCATCGCCGTGGTGGGCATCCCCGGCACTATTGATAACGACATCGTCTGCACCGACTATACCATCGGTTTCGACACTGCCGCCAACACCGCCGTGGAGTGCATCGACCGCCTCCGCGACACCATGCAGTCCCACGAGCGCTGCGCCGTGGTGGAGGTCATGGGTCGCCACGCAGGCTATCTCGCCCTCTATGTGGGTCTTGCCACCGGCGCTACCGCCGTCCTCGTGCCGGAGACGGAGTACAATTTCGATGAACATGTTGCCGATAAGATTCGTCAGGCCCGTCTCGGCGGTCGTACCAACTTCATGATCGTGGTGGCGGAAGGTGCGGCCTCTGCCATGGCGGTAGGCGAGGAGATCCGCGAGAAGCTGGGTCTCGATCCCCGCGTCACCATCCTCGGTCACATTCAGCGCGGCGGCGACCCCACCGCCAAGGATCGCGTGCTGGCTACCCGCATGGGTCACGAGGCTGTCCGCGTCCTCGCCGAGGGCGGCACCAACAAGGTGGTCATCGACCGTAACAACGAGATCATTGCCATGGACATCGATGAGGGTCTTTCCATGATGAAGACCCTGAACGGACAGGAGTTTGAAGTCATGCGCGCCATGACGGGACAGTAAAAGTCCTTGCGCTAAAACCATGTTTTAGCGCAAAAGGCAGAACGCTGCAGCGCACGCGCAAAGCGCGCACGTTTGCGTTCTGAGAAGTATTTTTTGCCACGCGAAGCGCGGCAAAAAATGATTAAATAGTATTTCTTTCTATTGCAAAGCTGCCAAATCGCAAGCCTTAGACACAGAAAGGAGCAGTGACCATGGACTACCGCGTACTTGTCATCAATCCCGGCTCTACCTCTACGAAAATTGCCCTCTTTGAAGGGGAAAAGCGCCTCTTCCAAGAGACGCTGCGCCACAGCGCCGAGGACTTAGCCCCCTTCGCCGCCATTATGGATCAGGTGGACTTCCGCCGCAGCTGCATCGAGAAGGTGCTGGCGGAGAAAGAGGTGGCCTTGGATAGTCTCCATGCCGTCTGTGCCCGTGGCGGTCAGATTCCCCCTTGCCCCTCCGGCGCATTCGTGGTGGATGAAGAGATGTGCAACTATCTCTACGGCGTTGTCCACGCTGCCCACGCCTCCAACCTCGGCTGCGTCATCGCCTATGGCATCGCCAAGGCACAGGGCATCCCCGCCTATATTTACGATAGTGTGGCGGTGGATGAGATGTGCGACACCGCCCGTATTACGGGCATGCCCATGATCCAGCGCCGCATGTTGGGTCACACCCTCAACACCCGCGCCATGGCTATGAAGTGCGCCGCCGAGATTCTCCACAAGCCTTTCGAGGAATGCCGCTTCGTGGTGTGCCACTTAGGTGGCGGCGGCAGCGTCCGCCTGTTTGTAGGCGGCAAGATGGTGGACGGCATCCGCGACGATGAGCTGATGTTCGCCCCCGAGCGCTGCGGTGGCTTGGCGGCACAGGAGCTGATTGAACTCTGCTTCTCCGGTGAGTACACCAAGGCAGAGCTTATGAAGTTCGTCCGCGGCGCAGGCGGCCTCAAAGCCCATCTCGGCACAAGCTCTGCCCAAGAGGTGGAGGCGCGCATCTGCGAAGGTGACGAGAAGGCCAAGGCGGTCTACGAGGCCATGCTCTACGGCGTTGCCAAGACCATCGGCGCACTGGCGGCAGGTGCCGGCGGCAATATTGACCGCATCATCCTCACCGGCGGCATCGCCCACAGTCAGTATGTTACCACGTATCTCACCGACAAGCTCTCCTTCATCGCCCCCATTGAGGTGATGGCAGGCGAGTTCGAGATGGAGGCGCTGGCAGCAGGTGCTTGCCGCGTCCTCAGTGGTGAGGAAATCCCCCACACCTTTGGAGAACTGGTATGTTAAAAGGATTGTTTGACCCCGATGGCGTCTTTGCCCGCGCCATGGATTGGGTAGGCCGCATGGTGCTGCTGAACGTGCTGTTCCTCCTTTGCTCCATCCCTGTCATTACCTTCGGCGCATCCTCTGCCGCCCTCTACGGCTGCATCCAAAAGATGCAAAAGGGCGATGACAATAAGCTGCTGCCCCTCTTTTTCAAGACCTTCGCCGCCAATTTTAAGACCGCCACCCTCGCTTGGCTCATTTTGCTGCCCTTTGTGGCCTTGTGCGTGGTGGATCTGTTGGTCGTCCCCTCGGGTCTGTGGCGCATGATCGCCACCCTCGGTCTGCAGGTCTGCGCCATGGTGGCGGTGCTGCTGTTCCCCCTGTGCGCCCGCTATGAAAACCGCAGCGCCACCCATGTGAAGAACGCCTTTTTGCTGGCAATCGGCAACCTGCCCCGGGTGCTGGCGATCTTCGTCATTTGGGGCATCCCCATCTCCGCCTGCCTCCTGTGGGGTACGGTGCTGTACGTATTGAGCATCATGTGGGTGCTCTTCGGCTACGCCATGCTCTCGTGGCTGAACCAAGCCCTCCTGTGGCCTATTTTTGATAAACTGGAAGCCTAAGTTAGTTAACATAATATTGAAAGTAAAGCCACAAAACCCGCCTCAGATGAGGCGGGTTTTTCCTATGGAATTACAACTCAATGAGCCCTGCTTCCAGCATCTTCTGCAAGCTCATGAGGATACCCAGCTTGGCATGATACCACGTGAGACCACCTTGGAAATACACGGCGTAGGGAGGGCGGATGGGGCCATCGGCGCTTAGCTCAATGGACGAGCCCTGCACGAAAGCGCCCGCCGCCATAATGACATCGGACTCATACCCCGGCATAGGTGCGGGAATGGGGGTCACATAGCTGTCCACAGGTGCGGCGGCTTGGATGCCCTTGCAGAAAGCCACCATGCCCTCGGCGCTGCCCAATTCCACCGCTTGGATAATGTCGCGGCGAATCTCCGAAGAGGCGGGAATGACGCGGAAACCCAGCTTTTCATAGCAGGCGGCGGCGAACACCGCGCCCTTCACTGCACCCGACACCACGGTGGGGGCGAGGAACAGACCTTGATAAAAGCTGGTGAGGATGCCTTGGTTCGAGCCCACCTCACGACCGAGACCAGGGGCAGTGAGACGATAGCCGCAGCGCTCAATGAGGTCTTTGCGGCCTGCAATATAGCCGCCCGTGGGGGCAAGACCGCCGCCGGGGTTCTTAATAAGGCTGCCCACCACCATATCAGCCCCCACATCGCTGGGCTCAAGCTCCTCCACGAACTCGCCGTAGCAGTTATCCACCATGCAGATAACGTCGGGCTTGCACTGTTTGCAGAAAGCAATCAGCTCCCCAATCTGCGCCACGGAGAAACTGGGACGGGTGGCGTAGCCCTTGGAACGCTGAATGGTAATGAGCTTCGTCTTTTCATTGATGGCCTTGCCGATGGCCTCATAGTCGAAGGTGCCGTCGGGCAGGAGATCGGCCTGTCGATAGGTGACGCCGTACTCAGCCAAAGACCCCACCGTGGGACGGATGCCGATCACGCCCTCCAAGGTGTCGTAGGGCGCACCCACAGGGGAGAGGAGTTCATCCCCCGGCAGGAGGTTGGCGCTGAGAGCCAGCGTCAGGGCATGAGTGCCGCAGGTGATTTGGGGGCGCACCAGTGCCGCCTCGGTGTGGAACACGGAGGCGTAGACATTCTCCAAGTTGTCGCGGCCCTCGTCATCGTAGCCGTAACCCGTGGAGAGATTGAAGTGCCGCGCCGCCAAATTGTTCTCCTGCATGGCGGCAATGACCTTGGCTTGGTTATGCTCGGCGATGGCATCAATGCGGCTGAACTGCCCGCGCAACTCCTCCAGCACCTTCTCGCCGAAAGCCAATACCTTATCCGAAACGCCCATCTGGGCGTACATGCTGTTAGTTGACATAATAATTTTATCCTCTCGTTGTATCGAAGTCCACGCCGTTCCACCGCATGAGGGCGCGGACGGGGTAATCTCGGTCTAAGTAGTTGCGGCAGTACCACTCGTAGGTGGCTTGGGGCAGATGCACCAATTCGGGTGCTTCACAGCGGAAGGCGTTGAAGGTGGCCTCGTCGCCGCTCAGCAGTGCCGCCACCGTCTCCGTCTTGCCCTCGCTCAACAGCCGTCCTAAGCACCGATCCATCAGTACGGCGCAGACCTGCTCTTCCTCCTCTGCATAGTCCTCACGGTGTCCCAGCCAGTAGAGGAACTCCTCGGGGTCTAAGTCCATGTTGGTGGTGATGCGGGAGAGCTTGTTAAACTCCGCCCAATCGCGGTTTTTCAGCACCTCAATGAGGTAGACGATTAAGTTGTCCTCCAGCGCCAAGCAGTCGAGGAACACCTCAAAGGCGTGCTTGCCCTTGTCGGGGTCGGGCGCGGGAGTATCCTCACCGCCGTCCTTTTTGACAAAAAACTGCACACCGTTGACCTTATCGCTGAGGGGCATACCGTCGGCATCGTGCTGAAACAGCTCCTCGGGCAGCTCCTCCCCATCCTGCGCGGCGCAGGCGCGGACAAGAGCCTCCACGCCCATGGCGGCGGCCTGCTCGCCCACTTGGCGGGCCCGCTCTTCCTCATCCTCGGCGGTGATGTTCATGCCCTCGGGCGGCGTGCGCTTGCCCTGCATGATCTCCAGCATATAGTGTAAAGACCGTTCAAACAAATCCATGGTTCGCGCTCCGTTCTTTTGAAATTTCCAACTTAAAATTTTATCACACAGCCGTTGCCAATGCAAGGAGTTTCGGGTAAAATGGGGAAAACGAGGGAGGTGGGAGAACATGCGCGCATACTTTGTCTATATGCTCCGCTGTCGCGGCGATGTGTACTATACGGGTCTTACTACCGATATTGCCCGCCGTTACCGCCTCCATCTCAGCGGCAAGGGCGCGAAATTCACCCGCAGCCACCCGCCCGAGGCCATCGCCGCCGCGTGGCACTGCGGCGAAAAGACAGCGGCGGCAAAAGTGGAATACGCCATCAAAAAGAGCCTTACCCGTGGGCAGAAAGAAACCCTCATCGCCGCCCCCGACACCATAGGAGAACTCCTTCCCCAGCTTGCCGACCTGCCCCTTGAAGTGGTTGACATAACGAAGATTGAAGTGTAAGAAAAAGCACCCCCAAGGGTGCTTTTTATCTTTATAAATCCACCTTCTCGTATCTCCTCGCCGCCACGCGGGCGGTAAGGGGGAGTGCGGCGAAATAAATCGCCAGCGCGCCAAGGAGCAAGGGCAGCTGCTTGAGATTGCCCGCCGCTGTGGTGTCGTTGAGCCATAGTAGGGCGGGGAAGTGGGGCAGCGCCTCACAGAGGAGCATCACCACCGCCGTGGGAATCATGGCTTTGAGGTAGGAAATGCCCACCTTGTACCCCGTGCGATAGAAAGCGGGGAGGAAGGCGGCGTTAAACACGGCGAAAATCAGCAATGCCGCGGCGAAGAGGGCGAAATTGCAGTCCAAACCCACGGGATTGCCGCCGTGGGGGTTGATTTTCGCACCAATGGCGGCAAAGGGTACGGCGATCACCAGCGCGGCACACTCCACAATGGCGCAGAACGCGGTGGCGGCGATAACGGTGTCCTGCTTTCGCACAGGCAGCAACGCGGAAAAATCCGTGTCCCGCTGCTCCCGACCCTGCATGAAGGAGAAGAAGAGCCCCAGCGTCACATAGAAGAAGGCCACCGTGTAGGGGTAGGCAGGGATCAGCAGCATCACCCCAAAGCAGACGAACACCCACGTCATGGGATGGCACACCAAGCGGAACTGTTTATATAAAAGCGCGCTCATCCCACGCCCTCCTTTCAATAGCAACGATGATGTCCTCCAGCGTTGCGCCTTTGTCTGCGTTAGTTGACATAAATTCTTGCATAGAGGCGGCTTGATACACCTTGCCCTCCTTGATGTAGACGATGGCATCGGCGCATTTTTCCAAGTCCGAGGTAATGTGGGTGGAGAAGAGGACGCTCCGCTGCCCATCCGCCACCAAGGTTTTGAATAGTTGCACCAATTCGTCCCGCGACACGGGATCGAGGCCGCTGGTAGGCTCATCGAGGATCAGCAGACGGGCATGATGGCTCAGCGCCAGCGCAATGAGGTACTTGACCCGCATACCGTTGGACAGCTGATCCACCCGCTTCTGTTCATCAAGGGCGAACAGGGCCATATAGCGGCGGTACGCCTCCTCGTCCCAGTTAACATAAAATTTCTTCGTCACGGCGGTGATGGTCTTCAGCTTCTTCTTGGGATAGAAGTCGATGCCGCCCAGCACCACGCCAATTGCCTCTTTGAAGGCCTTTTCGTTTTCTGCCGTATCCATACCGCAGAAGCGCACCTCGCCCCCGTCGGGATGGACAAGGCCGAGAAGAGATTTGAGGGTGGTGGATTTCCCCGCGCCGTTTCTGCCCACAAGACCCGTCACCGACCCCGCAGGTACCGTGAAGGACACATCCTGCAAGGTGAAGGCGGGGTAGACCTTGCGGAGATTCCGTACTTCCAGCGTGTTCATTCGCTCTCCTCCTCGCCCATGTCGGGCAGGCTGTCAAAGACCTTTTTCATAAAGGGGTTCAGTTTGTCCGCCGTCTGCAGGGCGATGCCCTTTTTCTTGTCGCACATCAGCACCATGGTGTCCCCGGGCCCAACGCCGAACATCTCCCGCGCCTCCTTGGGGATGACGATCTGCCCCTTAGGCCCCAGCTTCACCGATGCCATAAAATACCGTTCATCTCTGCTCATAGCCGTCACTCCTTGCGTAATATTAGTATAACTTTTCTTACCTTTCTTACAGTATAACGCCATCGGTTTTCCTTGTCAAGAGGGGATTCCTCTGCTATACTATGAATAAATAAAGGGAAAGAGGGCTCACACAATGGATCTTTGCGACCGCCGTACAATTGAAGAACTGCTGACGCGCCACGGATTCCGTTTTGCCAAGTCCATGGGGCAGAATTTCCTCATTGAGGGCTGGGTGCCCCGCGATACCGCTGAGGTCTGCGGCGCAGACGAGAACTGCGGCGTGCTGGAAATTGGCCCCGGTATCGGCCCTCTTACCCAGCAGCTGTGCCGCCGCGCCGCCAAGGTGGTGTCCATCGAATTGGACGAGCGGCTCTACGATGTCCTCGGCGAAACTATGGGTGAGTTCGATAACTTCACCCTCGTGAAGGGCGATGCTATGGCGGTGGATTTTCCCGCCTTGGTTGCCCAGCATTTCGGCGGCTTGCGCCCCCTTCTCTGCGCCAATCTGCCCTATAACATCACCACACCTGTGTTGGAAAAGTGCATCCTTAGCCGCTGTTTCGACTCTATCACCGTCCTTATTCAAAAGGAGGCGGCGGAGCGCATCTGCGCCAAGGCGGGTTCTCCCGACTATAGCGTCTTTTCTCTGCAGATGCAGTACTATACCGACCCCCAAATCATGTTCGAGGTAGAGCCGGAGTGCTTTTTCCCCGCTCCCAAGGTGACCTCGGCGGTGCTCCACTGCCCCGTGCGGAAAACGCCCCCTGTGGAGGTGGTGTCGGAGCAAGCCCTGTGGCGGACGGTAAAGGGGGGCTTCGCCCTGCGGCGCAAAACGCTGGCGAACTCCCTCCAGAGCGCCTATCCCTTCAGTAAGGAGCAGCTCACGGAGGTCATCGTCTCCTGCGGCTTAGCGCCTACGGTGCGGGGTGAGAAGCTGACGCTGGAGGACTACGCCCGCCTCACCAACGCCTTGGCGGCGCTGGGATAAATATTCCCTTTATTTATAGAAATTTTTTCTTTTATTCACAAAAGATTTACTGTTTTTTTCGCCAAATTGTGGTATACTCGATGCAATAGAGAAAATGTATCGAATTTGGAGGCTTGTGGATGGAACTGAACAAGAAAAACATTCTCCGTATTTTAGCCTTGGCGGTGGGCATCGCCGTGCTGTGGTGGATCGCCAACAATATCGCCTCGGTGGGCAAGCTGATCACCATGCTGTTCACCGTTCTCTCCCCGCTGATTTTGGGCTTGTCCATTGCCTATGTGCTGAACCTTATTATGAATCCGCTGGAGAATCTGTGGCGCAAGCTGTTTGAAAAGAAAGAGGGCGGCAAAATCGCCCCGAAACTGCGCCGCCCCGTATGCCTGCTCCTTAGCTTTGTGCTGGTGCTGGCCGCTATCGCCGCCATCGTCTTCATCCTCGTCCCCAATCTTGTGCGGACGGTGCAGGACATGGTGAACATCATCTCTGCCTACTTGGTGGATCTGGATGTAAAGTACGATCAGCTCCGTGCATGGCTGGCAGATTACTCCATTACCCTCCCCGAGCTGAAGCCTGCTGTTGATCCCGAGACGGGCGCTGTTACCACGGTGGGCAGTGTCCTCGAGCGTGTGCAGGAGTTCTTGAAGGAGAAGGGTCAGCTGGTGATGGACACCACCATCAATGTCACCACCTCTGTGGTGAGCACCGTGTTCTCCTCCGTGTTCAATCTGGTGATGGGTATCGCCTTCGCCATCTACGTCTTGGCGCAGAAGGAGAAGCTGAGCCGCCATATGAAGCGTTTGCTGTACGCCGCCTTCCGTGAGGATCGCGTCAGCAATTTCCTCGCTTTCCTCCACCGTGCCAACGCCTCCTTCTCCGGCTTCGTGCAGGGACAGGTGACCGAGGCGGTCATCATCGGCGTGCTGGTGTTTATCGGTATGTCCATCTTCCGCTTCCCCTTCGCCCCCGTCATCTCCGTGCTGGTGGGTGTCACCGCCCTCATCCCCATCTTGGGCGCGTGGATCGGCGCTGTCATCGGCGCACTGCTGATTTTGCCCGTGTCCTTTATGAAGGCCGTGTGGTTCGTGGTGTTCCTCGTGATCCTCCAGCAGCTGGAGGGCAACCTCATCTATCCCCATGTGGTGGGCCGCAGCATCGGCCTGCCGGGCATTTGGGTGTTCTTCGCCGTGACCGTGGGTGCCGGCGTCGGCGGCGTGCTGGGCATGCTGCTGGGTGTGCCTATCTGTTCCATTATCTATAATGAGCTTCGCGCCTTCGTCCACCGCAAGGATGAAGAGAACGCCGCCTTACAGGCGCAAGTAGTGGAAGAAGACCCTGTTTCCGAACAAAAAGCAGAATAAACGTCCATAAAAGAGCCGTGTATCACACGATACACGGCTCTTTTTCAATGGTCTTATACTTTGTAGAACATCCCCTGTCGGAGAGACCCCGCTACGGTGGGCATCTTCAAGGCGCGGGCAAATTCCTTCACCGTTGCCTTGCCTAAAAACTTGGACAGGGTATCGGTTTGATTGACAAACACGCGGTCGAAGCCGCCCTCGGCAGCGAGAACTTTCGCCGCCATCTCGGGGGTGATTTTCGTCATCTCGCTGCATTCCGCCAGCTTCCTATAGAGCTCGGGACGGTGGCATACCATCCGCATGGGCTGATGAAAGCCCGAAGCACCCACCACGCAGATGGTGTTCTGGCAGCCCTCGGGGATCACAGGCTCATGGTCAGCGTGTGCTTTCAAGGGGAGATTCCGCGACCCGTCGGCCTCCACCAGCACATACTCTGCCGCCGTTTCCCACCCATCGAAGGTAGGCGCTGTCAGCTTCCCCTCCTCGGACAGTGTCCCTGCACATACCACGTTGCGCTGGGCAAAGAGAGAGTCCAACTCCTCGCGGGTAGTAGCCAGCGGGATATGGTCGGGGACACGGATATGGGTGGTGGTGGTCAGCAGCACCTTATGCTTTTTGGACAGCTCTCCCGCCAAATGGTACATGAGGGAGGTCTTGCCGCCGCTGCCCATGAGGGCCGTTACGCCGGGCTTTACTTGCAGCAGTTCATACAGTTTCATCACCGTGTTCTCCTTACCTTTTTTCTGCCCTCATTCTACCACACCTGAGCGTAAGTCGCAAGCAAAAGGGCAAAACTTGACAGGAAGTGGGGAAAATGCTATAATTTTCCGCGTATTTTGTCTGCGCCCGCCCATGAATGTTTAACTTTTCTCCTTTGCGGGTAGGATCGAGGTATTATGAAGCAACGTTTACAACATTTTTGGCCTGCGGTGAAGTTCGCCCTGCGCCATATGAAAATCAGCTGGCAGGCCTTCCTCTGCACCGACGAGGTGCAGGCCCTCAAGCGTGCCTTTCGCCTGTTTTGGTGGCGCTTGGGCGATGTGATCGCCCTGTTCTTCCGCCTCCTTTGGGGCTGGTTTATGAACACGCGCCCTATGCGCTCTGTCCGCGACTGGTGGCGCAGAACGAAGAAGGCCGTCAACGAGCTGCCCCAGTATCAGTTCCTCTGCCGCTTTTTCCGCCGCTTGAAGGCGGATGTGTGGCTGCGGGTGGCCGTATTCGCCGTGGTGATGGTGCTGATCGCCCTGCCCTACTGCGTGGGCACGGAGGAGAATCGCCAGTACACCTACCTTGTCATTACCGAGCAGGGTGTCACGCCTGTAGAGGAATACCCCGACTTCACCTATGACAGCGACCGCCTTCGCATCCGTGAGGACACCATGGCCGATGCCCAAATCATCCTCACCGAGGGGCAGCAGGTGCTCCTGCGCCACGGTTCTACCGTTATGACGGTGGAGAGCTGGGATGAAACGGTGGAGAATCTCCTTGACCGCCTTGGCATCACCGTGGGCAAGGATGAGATGGTGGGCGTCAATGTGACGGGTTTGAAAACCCTCATCCACATCGACGACGAGCTCCGCTGCCGCCGCAAGGATCGTACCACCGTGGAGCATACCACTCGCGAGATCCCCAACTACCTGCTGGCCCATGGCGAGACCGTGGTGGTACAGGAGGGCGCAGACGGCGAGATCGTGGACACCTATGACGATGTCTACCGTGACGGCAAGCTGGTGGCCACGGAGCTTGTGGGGCGCAGCGACAGCAGCGCCGTGACGGAGATCGTGGAGATCGGCCGCAAGGTCAAGGATGTGGAGCGTACCGATACCATCGCCTATGAACAGCCTTTCGGCGGCAACAGCACAGGTGGCTATCTCGTCTTTAAGTCGGGCTACAGCATGACCTACTCCAACAAGCATGTTTGCAGTGCCACTGCCTACTATAGCGGCGGTGAACACGGCGCAGCGTGGACGACTGCAACAGGTCACGCCGTGGGCGTGGGCATCATTGCCGCCGATCCCAAGGTGTTCCCCTACCACACCCGTATGTTCGTTCAGTCCACAGCAGGCACCCGCACTTACGGCGTCAGTCAGGTGGAGGACTGCGGCGGCGCAGTGAAGGGCTACACCCTCGATTTGTGGTTCCCCAGTTATAGCGATTGCGTCTCTTGGGGTCGCCGCAACGTCTATGCGTGGGTCTTGGATTAACCTTGCATAATAAAAAACCGTCACCGTCTTTGGTGGCGGTTTTTCTTGCCTATTAGCAGGGAAGGCGTTATAATAAGTCGGTAAGTACATCCCTTGGAGGCGCTATGTATTCCAATTTGAAAACCTATATCATCCTCTTTATCGGCGTGTTCGCCCTGTCCACCTCGGCGATTTTCGTGAAGATTGCCGATGCCCCCGCCCCCATCATCGCCTTTTATCGGCTGTTGACGGCGGGTGTGGTGCTGCTGCCCTTCTTCCTGTGCAGCCGCAGCTGCCGCGCCGAATTTAAGGCGCTGCAGCCCAAGCAATGGGGGCAAATCGTGGCGGCGGGCTTTTGCTTGGCCCTCCACTATGTCATGTGGTTTGAGTCGCTGAACTACACCTCCATCGCCAGTTCTACGGTGCTGGTTTCCTTGCAGCCCCTCTTCTCCTTGGCCTTCGAGCGGTTTTTCAGCAGGAAAAAGGTTGCCCCCAGCGCCCTCGTGGGCGTTGCCATCGCGCTGGTGGGCTGCTTCATCATCGGCTCGGGCGACTTCCAAATCAGCGGTTTGAGCCTGTGGGGCGATATTTTGGCCTTCTTGGCGGCGGGCGTGATTTCCCTGTACTTCTTCGTGGGCTCCTCCGTGCGGCAGCGCACCTCCACCGTCACCTATTCCGTCCTCAGCTATGGTGTCAGCGCCGTGATCCTCGCCGCCTACAGTCTTATCCGTGGTGATTCCTTCGTGGGCTACACCCCCACCACATGGCTGGCCTTCCTCGGCCTCGCCCTCATTTGCACCATCGGCGGTCACTTCGTGTTCAATGTGCTGCTGAAGGATGTCCCCGCCTCCTTCGTCACCATGAGCATCCTCGGCGAGCCCATCGGCACCTGCATCCTCGCCTACTTCCTGCTCCATGAGTCCATTGCACCCCAGCAGCTTCTCGGCATCGTCATTATCATGGCGGGTATGGCGGTGTTCTTCATCCTGCCTAATCGAAAAAAGTGAACAAAATAATGGGATAAGCGGTGCTTATCCCATTATTTTTATAATAATTGTTCCATTTCCTGCGGCAGCGGTGCTGTGATGTGCAGCTTTTCCCCCGTGATGGGATGGGTAAGCCACAGCTCATAGGAGTGGAGCGCCACGCGGTGGGGGAGGGCAGGATGCTCTGTGCCGTAGAGCCAATCCCCCAGCAGGGGATGCCCCATTGCCGCCATGTGAAGCCGCAGCTGATGTGTCCGCCCTGTGTGTGGGCGCAGCCGCAATAGTGCCCCCTCGGGGCAAAGTTGCAGCACCTCGTATTCCGTTAGGGAGGGCTGTCCCTCATGGTCAATTTTCCGCTTCACCGCCGAGGTGGTGTCCCGCCCGATGGGCAGGTCGATTTCCCCCGCAGCAGGGGAGGGGACACCATGGCAGATGGCGCGATATTCACGGCGAAAGTCCTCGGTGTGGAGAAGAGCCATGGTGCGTGCGTGGGCGTGCCCACTCTTTGCCACCACCATCACGCCGCTGACGCCACGGTCAAGGCGGTTCACGGGATGGAACGTCCCAACCCCCAAGTACCGCGCCACCATCTTCTCCACCGTCACGGGATTGCCCGTCAGCGCCGCGGCGTGGACGGTGATGCCCGAGGGCTTGTTGATAATGAGCAGGTCATCGTCCTCCCACAGCACTTGGGGCAGGGGCATCGTTTCATCAATCGCCGTCCCCTCCGCGCGGTCGGTGACATTCACCGTCAGCACATCCCCCGCCTTCACCCGCACGTCGGTGTTGACCTTCTCGCCGTTTAAGAGGATGGCCTTTTCCCGCCATTTGAGGGATTTCACAAGGGAGTAGGACAGCCCCAATTCGCCCCGCAGCAGGTGTCCAACCTTCCGCCCAGCCAGTTCTTCTGTAATATGCAGCGTCAAAAGGCGCATGGCAGCCGCCTCCTCTCAAAAAAATCTCAATTCAGTATAGCATACGGCGAGAAAATATGATAGAGTAGAATTACGGAAAAACTTTTTGCAGAGAGGGAAACGATTATGGCATCTAAAGTGTACTACGCGGATCTCCGCGCCACCCACCGTGAGAATTTGCAGCAGAAGCTGACCCGTTTGATGACCACGGCAGGTATGGGGGAGATCGACTTTGACAAGAAATATGTAGCCATCAAGCTCCATTTCGGTGAGCCCGGCAACTTGGCCTTCCTGCGCCCCAACTGGGCAAAGACGGTGGCGGATTTCATTAAGGAGCGGGGTGGCAAGCCCTTCCTCACCGATTGCAACACCTTGTATGTAGGCGGTCGTAAGAACGCGCTGGATCATATGGACAGCGCCATGCTCAACGGTTTTTCCCCTATGACCACCGGCTGTCAGATCATCATTGCCGACGGCTTGAAGGGCAACGACGAGGTGGATGTCCCCGTAGTGGGCGGCGAACTGGTGAAGGAGGCCAAGATCGGCCGCGCCGTTATGGATGCCGATGTCTTTGTCTCCCTCAGCCACTTTAAGGGCCATGAGGAGGCGGGTTTCGGCGGCGCTATGAAGAATATCGGCATGGGCTGCGGCTCTCGCGCCGGTAAGATGGAGCAGCACAACTCCGGCAAGCCCCATGTTTCTCAGAAGAAGTGCATTGGCTGCGGCGCTTGTACCCGCATCTGCGCCCACAGCGCCATCACCGTCACCGATAAGAAGGCTTCTATCGACCACGACAAGTGCGTGGGCTGCGGTCGCTGCATCGCCATCTGCCCCTGCAATGCCATCGTGGTGAACTGGGATGAAACCACCACCAACCTCAATAAGAAGATCGCCGAGTACTCCAAGGCGGTGCTGGATGGCCGTCCCCATTTCCACATCTCCCTCGTCATTGATGTGTCCCCCAACTGCGACTGCCACAGCGAGAACGATGCCGCCATCGTCCCCAATGTGGGTATGTTCGCCTCCTTCGACCCCGTGGCACTGGACAAGGCCTGTGCCGATGCTGTCCTCGCCCAGCCTGTGATCCACGGCAGCGTCTTGGAAGAGGGCGACCACGACGATCACGACTACTTCCATCGTATGCACCCCGGCACCGACTGGATGTCCTGCCTCACCCACGGTGAAAAGCTGGGCATCGGCACTTGCGAATATGAGCTGATCAAGATCTGATTTCAATAGGAAAACCGCCGCACGAAATGTGCGGCGGTTTTGTTATGCGCTTTTAGTGCTGCGGCTTTGTCTCTTGGTAGTACATATTCCAGTCCACCTGATAGACCCGCAGGGCTTCGGGACTGTGGCACACCATCCGCAGCTCCATCTCGGGGTGCTTGCGCCAAAAGTCCACCAGCACCATGAGGGCGATGTGTGCCGCCTGTGCCATGGGGTAGCCATACACCCCTGTGGAGATGGAGGGGAAATCCACGCTTTTGCAGCCGTTTGCAAGAGCCAATTCCAAGCAGGACTCGTAGCAGGAGCGCAGCAGCGCCGCCTCACCGTTGTTGCCACCCCGCCAAATAGGGCCGGGGGTATGGATCACATAGCGGCAGGGGAGATCGTAAGCGGCGGTGATCTTCGCCTTACCCGTCTCGCAGCCCCCTAAGGTACGGCACTCCTCCAACAGCTTTGGCCCTGCGGCGCGGTGGATCGCCCCATCCACGCCGCTGCCGCCCAACAATGTGCAGTTGGCAGCGTTGACGATGGCATCCACCTTCGATTCCGTAATATCGCCTAACATGATAGAAACAGCCATTTTTTTGCCTCCGTTACATCGAAAGATAAGCGCGGCACTTATCGTTGGCCTCGTAAGCCAGCTTGCCCTCGTCCACCTGCACCAAGCGACCGTCCTGCACCGTGACGCGCCCGTGGACGATGGTGTAGTCTACCGCTCCGCGGACGCCCACCGTGCCCAGCACCGACTTTACATCGTAGTCTGCGCCTACCAGCTCCAAACGATTCTCATCAATGAAGAACATATCGGCGCACTTGCCCACGGCGATCTGCCCGATGTCATCGCGACCCAAGAGGCGGGCACTGCCGCGAGTCGCCATCTTGAGGATGTCGTAGCCCGTGGGGGCGGCCTTGCTGGAGTTGAGGCGATGGAGGAGATACGCCACCCGCAGCTCTTCCAAAAGGCTGTTGCCGTCATTGCTGGCGCTGCCGTCTACCGCCAAGCCCACAGGCACATCCAGCTCCAGCATCTCGGGGATGCGGGCAATGCCCGAGGACAGCTTCATGTTGGAAATGGGGCAGTGTGCCACACCTGTCTGTGTGGCTGCCAAGAGCCGCAATTCTTCCTCGTTAAAGTGGATACCGTGTGCGTACCACACGTCGCTGCCCACCCAGCCAAGACGCTCCATATAGGCCAAGGGGCGGCAGCCCTCACGCTCCAGCATGAAATTCTCCTCGTCCTTCGTCTCGCACAGGTGGGTGTGGAGCCGCACGCCATACTGACGGGCGAGGATGGCGCTCTGCCGCAGCAGCTCCGCCGACACGGAGAAGGGGGAGCAGGGGGCAAGTGCCACGCGGCACATAGCGCCATAAGAGGTGTCGTGATACTTCTCGATAGCCGCCATGGAGTCAGCCATAATTTCGTCCACCGTCTGCACCACGCTGTCGGGGGGCAGACCGCCGTCCTTCACGCTCAAATCCATGCTGCCGCGGCTCATGTAGAGGCGCACGCCCAGCGCATCCGCTGCCGCTTTCTGCGCCCCCAAGAGGTCGCCGCTGCCGTGGGGGAACACGTAATGGTGGTCAAAAACGGTGGTGCAGCCGTGCTTCATCAGTTGTCCCATACCCGTCATGGAGGAGAGGCGAATTACGTCACTATCGAGGTTTTTCCAAATCTCATACAGGGTTTTCAACCAGTCAAACAGCTCCATGTTCTGCACTTGAGGCAGATTGCGGGAGAAGATTTGATACAGGTGATGGTGGGTGTTAATAAGCCCTGGGTAGCACAGCATCCCCGTGGCGTCCAGCAACTCATCGGCCTCCCCTTCAATGGCGGGAGCGATGGTTTTGATAAACCCATCCTCGCAGAGAATGTCCACCTTCTGAAGCACGCGGTCAGCATCGTCACAAGTAATCAGCTGAGAGATATTTTTAATAAGCAAGCTTGCCATAGTGATACCTCGATTCTTGTTGGTGAAAAAGTCCCCCGCCTTACCAACGGGCGGGGGACTGATACAGTAGGGTCAGCGCTCTTCTCGGAAGTAGCTGAGACCAAGGGATGCAGGGGGCTGATCCTCACGCTTCTTACGCAGGGACACGAAAATCAGCACCAGCAGCGTGATGACGTAGGGCAGCATCTTGTACAGCTCCATGAGGGCCATCTGACCGCCGGTAGGCAGGTAGATGTTGAGGATGTACAGACCACCGAAGAGGATGGAGGCCCAGATGCTGGCACTGGGACGCCAAATGGTGAAGATAACCAGCGCGATAGCCAGCCAGCCGCGGTCACCGAATGCGTTGTTGGACCACACGCCGTTGGCGTAGTCCATCACGTAGTACAGACCGCCCAAACCTGCGATCATAGAGCCGATGCAGGTGGAGAGGTACTTGTAGCGGGTGACGTTGATACCGGCAGCGTCGGCGGTGGAAGCACTCTCACCCACGGCACGCAGGTGCAGGCCGGGACGGGTGCGGTTCAGGAAGAAGGAAGCACCCAGTGCGATGATGATGGCCAGATACGCCAGGAAACCATAGCTGAGGAACATCTGACCGAACCAGCCGTTGGTCTCGCCGAACAGTGCCGTCTTGAAGAACACACTGGTGCGGCCCAGAGCGATGGAGGGCACTTCACTGTCCGTCAGCTTAATAAGAGAGCCGCCGAAGAAGTTACCCACGCCCACGCCGAAGGTGGTCATGGCAAGACCCGTCACGTTCTGATTGGAACGGAGGGTAACGGTCAGGAAGCAGTACAGAAGGCCCATCAGCAGCGAACCCAACAGGGAGCAAAGGAAGGGGATCAGCACTGCCAGCAGACCGTTCATCACCCCGTCGGGGCCCACGGACTGCTCATAGAAGAATGCGCCGATAACGCCGCTGATACCGCCCACATACATGATGCCGGGGATACCGAGGTTCAGGTTACCGGATTTCTCCGTCAGAATTTCACCGGTACTGCCGAACAGCAGGGGGATACCCTGCATGACGGCACGGGGGAAGAAAGATACAAAGTCAAACATCTCTTAGCCCTCCTTCTTGCCGCTCTTGCGCAGGGTGA
>JAFQTS010000040.1 GCA_017408915.1 Oscillospiraceae bacterium
CGATGGTACCGATGTTAACATGGGGCTTGTTTCTCTCAAATTTCTGCTTAGCCATTTGGAAAAATCCTCCTTAACGTTTTTGCAATTAAAATCATTGTGCAATGTTTTTGCCTAACATTGCTATCTTACAGTATTTCTCCGGGAAATGCAACGATTATTTCAATCTTTTACGCATTTTCGCGGCCGCCACGCTTGGCGATCAGCTTCTCCTGCAGGCTCTTGGGCAGCTCAATGTAGTGGCTGGGTTCCATGGTGTACTGACCACGGCCCTGGGTGCGGGAGCGCAGATCGGTCGCATAGCCGAACATCTCTGCCAGAGGCACGAAAGCGTCGATCTGCTGAGCACCGCCGCGCATCTCGAACTTCTGGATCTGACCACGGCGACCGTTCAGGTCACCGATGACATCGCCCATGTATTCATCGGGAACGATGACGCAGACCTTCATGATGGGCTCGAGCAGCGTGGGCTGTGCCTTGCGCATAGCCTCCTTGAAGGCCATGGAGCCGGCGATCTTGAACGCCATTTCGGAAGAGTCGACTTCGTGGTAGGAGCCGTCGTACAGGGTGACCTTCACATCCACAACGGGATAGCCGGCGCACACGCCGGACAGCATAGCGCCCTGGATACCTGCATCGATGGCAGGGATATACTCCTTGGGCACGGCGCCGCCCACGATCTTGCTTTCGAACTCGTAGCCCTTACCGGACTCGTTGGGCTCGACGTGGATCTTGACGTGACCGTACTGGCCCTTACCGCCGCTCTGGCGGGCATACTTGGTATCCTGGTCCACAGCCTTGCGGACGGTCTCCTTATAGGCGACCTGGGGAGCGCCGACATTGGCTTCCACCTTGAACTCACGCAGCAGGCGGTCCACGATGATCTCCAGATGCAGCTCGCCCATACCGGCGATGATGGTCTGGCCGGTTTCCTCGTCGGTGTAGGTGCGGAAGGTGGGATCTTCCTCGGCCAGCTTGGCCAGGGCGATGCCCATCTTCTCCTCACCGGCCTTGGTCTTGGGCTCGATGGCCACACGGATCACAGGCTCGGGGAATTCCATGGACTCCAGGATGATGGGGTTCTTTTCATCGCAGAGGGTATCACCGGTGGTGGTGTTCTTCAGGCCGACCACGGCGGCGATGTCGCCGGCGTAAACGGTCTCAATATCCTCGCGGTGGTTGGCGTGCATCTGCAGCAGACGGCCAACGCGCTCTCTCTTGCCCTTGGTGGCATTGAGGACGGCGCTGCCGGCGTTGATGGTGCCGGAATACACGCGGAAAAAGCTCAGACGGCCCACATAGGGGTCAGTCATGATCTTGAAGGCCAGCGCAGCGAAGGGAGCGTCATCACTGGAAGGACGCTCTTCTTCCTCGTCGGTCTTGGGGTTCACACCCTTAATGGTTTCGATATCGGTGGGGGCGGGCATATAATCCACCACGGCGTCCAGCATCTTCTGCACGCCCTTGTTGCGGTAAGAAGAACCGCAGACAACGGGGATCATTTCCACAGCGATGGTAGCCTTACGGATCGCCGTACGGATCTTCTCCTCGGGGATCTCTTCACCCTCCAGATACATCATCATGATCTCATCATCGAACATGGTGATCGCATCCAGCAGCTTCTCACGATACTCTTCGGCCAGGTCACGCATGTCTGCAGGAATCTCTTCCTCGCGGACATCCTTGCCCAGCTGGTCATAGTAGACCTCGGCCTTCATCTTCACCAGGTCGATGATGCCGGTAAAGGTATCTTCCTTACCGATAGGCAGCTGAATGGGTACAGCGTTGCACTTGAGGCGATCGGCGATCATGTCCAGCACGTGATAGAAGTCAGCGCCCGTGATGTCCATCTTGTTGACGTAGATCATACGGGGGACATGATAGTTATCAGCCTGGCGCCACACGGTCTCAGACTGGGGTTCGACGCCGCCCTTGGCGCACATGACGGTCACAGAGCCGTCCAGCACGCGCAGAGAACGCTCCACCTCCACAGTAAAGTCCACGTGGCCGGGGGTGTCAATGATGTTGATACGGTGCTGGGGGAACTGGTTCTCAGAACCGCTCCAGTAGCAAGTAGTAGCGGCGGAGGTGATGGTAATACCACGCTCCTGCTCCTGCTCCATCCAGTCCATGGTGGCAGTACCCTCATGGGTCTCACCGATCTTGTAGTTGACGCCCGTGTAGTACAGAATACGCTCGGTGGTAGTGGTCTTGCCTGCATCGATGTGGGCCATGATGCCGATATTTCTTGTATTTTCCAGAGTAACTTTTCTCGGCATAACGTTCTCCTTTTCTCTATGCGATGATTACCAACGGAAGTGGGCGAAAGCCTTGTTGGACTCGGCCATTCTGTGGACGTCTTCGCGCTTCTTCACGGAAGCGCCGGTATTGTTGGCAGCATCCATGATCTCACCGGCCAGGCGCTCGGCCATGGTACGCTCACCGCGGGCGCGGGAGTAAGCGGTCAGCCAGCGCAGACCCAGGGTCTGACGGCGGGCGGGACGGACTTCCATGGGGACCTGATAGGTGGCACCGCCGACACGGCGGGACTTGACTTCCAGGCTGGGCATGATGTTTTCCATAGCCTGGCTGAACACTTCCAGAGGCTCCTTATCGGTCTTCTCCTTGATCAGGTCGAAGGCACCGTAGACAACCTTCTGGGCAACGCCCTTCTTACCATCCAGCATAATGCTGTTGACCAGCTTGGTCACCAGAACGCTGTTATACATGGGATCGGGCAGGATTTCTCTCTTGGGAACATTACCTCTTCTGGGCACTTTGCTTCCCTCCTTCATAATAATATGATTTCATAGGTACTCGCGAAGGATCTTTCCTTCGTGTATTGCCTGCCAAAGAGGTTTGCTCACATTTAATAATGTATATATAACCTTTTCGGCAAAGCTAATCAATGACACACCAAGAATTATTTCTTCTTGGGCTTCTTTGCGCCATATTTGGAACGGGACTGCATA
>JAFQTS010000041.1 GCA_017408915.1 Oscillospiraceae bacterium
AGAACTCAAGGAAGCTGAGACCATTCTCCATGCGCTGCTTGTAGCACTCGGCGCGGAGCATATTGTTGACGGAGAAGCAAGCGCCCACTTCACGGAGCAGCTCAATGTAGTTCAGAGGCTTGAGCCACTCGGAGTTATACAGCATCAGTGCCTTGTCGTCAGAGAAGTCGATAAACTTCTCCATCTGACGCTTGAAGCACTCGGCATTGTGCTTGATGGCGGTCTCGTCCAGCATCTGACGCATATCGCTGCGGCCGGAGGGATCGCCGATGAGGGTGGTGCCGTCGCCGATGAGAGCGATGGGCTTGTTGCCTGCCATCTGTAGACGCTTCATGAGGCACAGAGCCATAAAGTGACCAACATGGAGAGAGTCGGCGGTGCAGTCAAAGCCGATGTAGAAGGTGGCCTTACCGTTATTGACCATCTCACGGATCTCTTCCTCATTGGTAACCTGTGCGATTAAGCCGCGCTCTACCAGTTCTTCGTAAATCTTCATAGTGTTGTATCCTTTCTATTGTTGAAAATAGTTTTTGTCATAGAGGGCAATAAAAAACGCCCCCTGTCCATAGACAGAGGGCGATCAATATCGCGGTACCACCTCATATTCGCCGCTACCTCGCAGTATACGGCCTCGTCGGGTGCGTTATCACACCCTATCGCTGTAACGGGCGAACCCGACACACTCCTACTGACCAAAGGCCGTTCAGAGGGCTGCTCCGAGAGGTAATTCACACGTCCGACCCTCTCCCCTTTCCACCAAACAGGGGCTCTCTTTGCAGGGTTTGCGGCGCGTTACTGGATTCTCATCATCGCGGTAACATATGATGTTTTCGCCGTCATTATAACAGAAATAATCGGTTTGTCAAGCCTTTGCGGACAGATTTTTTTTGAATGTCTCCGCCTGCAGGAGAAGCTCTTCCGCTCCCTGCAGCATAGTGTCGGACACATGGGCGCCGCCTGTGAGACGGGCAAGTTCCTCTCTGCGGCGCTGGCGAGGCAATTCCTCCACATTGGTGTAGGTACGCCCCTCACGCTCCCCTTTCTCCACAGAGAAATGGGTATCTGCCATGGCTGCCAGCTGGGGCAGATGGGTCACACACAGCACCTGCTTACTGCCGGCAATGCGCGCCATCTTCTCCGCCACCTTCTGCGCCGCGCGACCGCTGACACCGGTATCCACCTCGTCAAATACGAGGGTCGCTACCATATCCTGCTCACTGAGAACGTTCTTCAGCGCCAGCATAATGCGTGCAAGCTCACCACCTGAGGCGATCTTATTGATCGGCTTCAGCTCCTCGCCCACGTTGGCGGACATGAGGAAGCGAACACCGTCCATGCCGGTAGCATCGGGGGCGTGATCGGTAAACTCCACGCAGAAGCGGATCTTCGCCATATCCAGCTGTCGCAGCTCCTCCAGCACCAGCGTTTCCAGTGCAGTCGCTGCTGTCTTGCGCTCCTCGGACAATGCGCGGGCGGCTTCCATAACGGCTTTCTCGGCCTTGGACTCTTCCTTCTTCAGCCGTTCAAGCGTATCCCCCGCGTAGCAGATTTGATCCAACTCCGTGCGGCACTTATCGAGATAGGCCAACATATCCTCCACCGTTGCACCGTATTTCTTCTTCAAACGGTACAGCAGATCGAGGCGACCCTCCACCTCGTCTAACTCATTGGGAGAGAAATCGAAATTGGCGCGCTGATCGCTGACGGTGTCGGCAATGTCGTAAACCTCGCTGTAAGCCTCCTGCAAGCGCTCGTAGAGGGCGGCGAAAGTTTCGTCAAGATTACGGACGGTGCTGATGGCCTCCTGCGCGCGGCGCAGCAGCGACAGCACACCGTCGCTGTCATCACTGCCACTGAGGCAATAGTCGCAGCCGGAGACGGCAGAAATAAACTTCTCGCCATTACGCAGCAGATTGCGGCGGCTCTCCAGCACTTCCTCCTCGCCTTCTTTGAGCTTTGCCCGCTCCAGTTCGGCGATTTGGTACTGCAGCGTATCCATGCGGCGTGCTTTCTCCGCCTCATCCATCTGCAGTGCCGCCATTTGGCGGCGAACCTCTGTTAAGGCATTATACTTGTCAGTATAGGCAGAAAATGCATTTGCAGTCTTTCCATAGCGATCCAAATAGGTAAGATGCTGCTCCTCGTCCAACAGCTGCTGTCCGTCATGCTGTCCGTGGATATTCACCAAGCGGCTGCCCAACTGGCGCAGCTGAGACACTGTCACAGGGCGCGATCCCACACGACAGACATTCTTACCATCGGCGTGGATCTCACGCTGAAGCATCAAATTGCCGTCCTCATCGGGGGTAATGCCCAAATCCTCGCAGAGGGAGGCAGGCACATGGGAAAACCACGCGCTGACGAAAGCCTTGTCAGCACCGGTGCGGATCAGATCACGGGAGGTACGCTGTCCCAGCACAGCGCTCATGGAGTCGATAACAATGGACTTACCTGCACCGGTTTCACCGGTCAAGGCGTTGAAGCCACGGGTAAAGGCAATCTCACTGCGCTCAATGATAGCAATATTCTCAATATGCAGCATTTCCAACATGGGACACACCTCCCCTCTTCAAAATTTCTTAGTTAAGACAGCTGCTCCCGCATCTGCTGGCAGAAGTCAGCGGCGCTTTGGGTATCTCGCAGCACCACGATCACCGTATCATCACCGGCGATGCAGCCCACGATCTCCTCGTTTTCCATACCATCCAAGGCAGAAGCCGCAGCGGCGGCAAGACCGGACATGGTCTTGAGTACCGCCAAATTCTGCGCATAATCCACGCTCAGCACGCACTCACGGAAGATAGTACGCAGCTTCTCAGCAAAGTTCAGCCGCGTGCGATGGGTGGACACCGCATAGCGATAGGTGCCAAAGCCCGTAGGCTCCTTGATCAAATGCAGCTGCTTGATGTCGCGGGAAATGGTCGCTTGGGTAGAGCGGATGCCGTGCGCCTCAAGGCGCTGAAGCAGCTGCTCCTGGGTCTCAATCGCTTCTTCGCTGATAATCTGCAGCAATTTTTCCTGACGATTATTTTTCATAGTCTACAGCCCCCATTTTGTGCTCCAGGATCTCGCAGAAGCTCTTCTTACTCAAGCGTACAAGACCCATATCAAATTTGGATTGACGCACGCGAATGCGGTCGCCATTCTTCAAGGAAAACGCTTTTCCGCCATCGGCGGAGAGGTAAACGAACTTGCGATTGGCGTCCGAGGTCTCCACGGTGATCACATGATCGGGAGAGAGTACATAACAACTGTTGCGCGTGGAGTGGGCGCAGATGGGCGTAATTAAAAGGTTGCGTGCCGTGGGTTCCACAATGGGGCCGCCGGCAGCCATGGAATAGCCGGTAGATCCGGTAGGTGTGGCGATGACCACGCCGTCGCCCGTAACTTTCGTGAGGCGTCCTTCCTCAGTAAAAATATCAAGGCGTACCACACGGGCCACAGCACCCTTGGAGATAACGGCATCGTTAAGAGCAATGTTGCTGAACACCGCCTTATCCTCGCGGAAGATGGTCACATCCAGCATCATGCGGGATTCCACAGTGAAGTCCCAGTTCTTCAAGTCACGCAGGCGGTCAAGCTCGTGGACCTCCAATTCCGACATGAAACCGAGGCTGCCCAAGTTGATGCCCAGTACGGGCACATGGTGGAGTGCCGCCGTGCGGGAGAGATGGAGGATCGTACCATCGCCGCCGAAGGCGATCAGCAGATCGGCCGTCTTGATCTCCTGCTGCAGCTGCAGCACAGGGACACCCAACTCATCGCCGTAGCCATCCCGATGGAACGGCAGGCACACCACCGTTTCAGAACCGATGGACTCCAAGATCTCGCGGGACTGCTTAGCTACCTTCAACTCGCTGTCGCGATAGGGGTTGGGACAGAGGATCACTTTTTTCATACGCTTGCACCCTCTTTCAATGTGTCGTGGGAGGCAGCTACCACGGCGGCGAGATCCACCACGGCGTCCTCCTCTTCCGACTTGCGAAGATATCCTAAGTACTCGATATTTCCCTCAGGTCCACGGATGGGAGAATAGGTAATACCAAGGACTGTAAAGTTATTTTCCTTTGCATGAACCAAGAAGTTTTCCAGCACTTCCAAATGTACGGCAGGGTCGCGGACAACGCCCTTCTTCCCCACCTTTTCCCTGCCTGCTTCAAACTGGGGCTTGATCAAACAGGCGATCTCGCCGCCCTCACGAAGCAGTTCGTAGAGTGCAGGGAAAATCAGCTTCAAAGAAATGAACGACACGTCAATGGAGGCGAAGTCCAGCATATCGGGCACTTCTTCATGGCTCAAATAGCGGGCGTTGGTACGTTCAAGGCACACCACGCGGGGGTCATTGCGGAGCTTCCAATCCAGCTGACCGTAGCCCACATCCACGGCGTAGACCTTCTCGGCGCCATTTTGCAGCATACAGTCGGTAAAGCCGCCTGTGGAGGCGCCAATATCGGCGCAGGTCTTGCCGCTGAGGGTGATGGGCCATGTCTGCATGGCCTTCTCCAGCTTCAAACCGCCGCGGCTTACATACCGTAGGCCACCGCCACGCACTTCGATCTCCGCGTCATTGGGCACGGAGGTGCCGGGTTTATCTACCCGCTGGCCTGCCACAAACACGCTGCCTGCCATAATGACAGCCTGCGCCTTCTGGCGGCTCTCTTGAAGTCCGCGCTCCACGAGGAGCACATCCAAACGAGTTTTCTTGCTCATTGCAGTGCCTCCTCCAATGCATAGGCCACAGACGCGGCATCCAGTTCAAATTCCTCGTAGAGCTGCGCCACCGTACCATGAGGCGCAACATGCATGCCGAGATTCTTCAAAATCAGCTTACGGGGTGCGCAGCCACCCTGTGCCAAAATTGCAGCGATCCGCTGACCGACACAACCAACGCCCATGCAATCTTCCAGCACCAGCATAGGCTGTTCACCGCCGAGTACGGCGCAGACAGCACCGCTCTCCAAAGGCGCGATACGGTTTAGCTTCACCACACGAACATGGTGACCACGCTCGGCGAGCAGCTCCGCTGCCGCCAAAGCCTCGTTCACCAGCACGCCGTAAGTAATGATCGTACCCTCGCCGCCCTCACGAAGCACCGTAAAGTCCTCCTCGCCGCAGCAGGCGGTATATACACCCTCACCACCGCGGGGATAGCGGACAGCCACAGGGCCCTCCGTATGGAACACGGCGCGGCGCAGCATGGTGCGAAGCTCGGCGAAGCTGGCAGGACACAGCACCGTCATGTGGGGGATCTGGCTTAAGTACATCACGTCAAAGCAGCCGTGGTGGGTCTCACCGTCAGCCCCCACCAAGCCTGCGCGGTCAACGCCCAGCACCACATGGAGATTATCAAGGGAAACATCCTGCACCAGCATATCGTAGCCACGCTGCAGGAAACTGGAATAGACAGCAAATACCGGCAATAAGCCTTGCTTTGCCATACCACCCGCCATAGAAACGGCGTGGCCCTCGGCAATACCCACATCGAAAAGGCGCTTTGGGAAGGCGGCGGCATAGTCCGTAAGACCGGTGCCATCGATCATAGCGGCGGTGATGGCGCAGACGCGCTCTTCCTCCTCTGCCAGCTCTATCATGGTCTGACCGAACACATCGGAAAAGCTCTCTTTTGCCTCGCCCTTGGGTTTGCCTGTAAACACATCGAACTGGCCCACACCGTGGAACTTCTCGGAATGTGCCTCGGCAGGGAGATAGCCCTTGCCCTTCTTCGTATGGACATGGAGCAGCACAGGGCAGCGCTGTTCCTTCGCCCAACGGAGGGCGTCCGTCAACTCCTCCACATCGTGACCGTTCACAGGGCCCAGATAGGAAAAGCCCATATCCTCGAAAAGAGAACTGCCGGGCAGCAGGGATTTCTTCAGCGCCGTCTTAACATCGTGGCTCCAAAGATAGAACTTCTCACCCGCTGCACTGCCGGTCAACGCGTTGCGATACCGTTTTTTCAGCTCATAGTAAGCAGGGCGCGTACGCAAATGGGACAAATGCCCGCTCAATGCGCCCACATTCTCGCTGATGGACATACCGTTGTCGTTCAGAATCACGATCAGCGGCTCACCGGAGCCTCCGGCATCGTCCATACCCTCGAACGCAAGGCCGCCGGCGAGAGAGGCGTCGCCCACCAAGGCCAGAACGCTGTAATCCTCACGGCGCAGCGTACGGGCACGAGCCATGCCCAGCGCAACCGACACGGCGGCGGAAGCATGGCCTGCCACAAAGGCATCGTGTTCGCTCTCGTAGGGCTTGGGAAAGCCGGATAAGCCACCAAACTGACGCATGGTGGCAAAAGAATCGCGCCGACCGGTCAACAGCTTATGGACGTAGCACTGATGGCCTACGTCAAAAACAAGACGGTCGCGCGCAGTATCAAACACGCGGTGGATGGCAATCGTCAACTCCACCACGCCTAAATTAGACGCCAAATGCCCGCCCGTTTCCGCGACACTGCGCACCATAAAAGCGCGCACCTCATCGCAGAGACGGCGGGTCTCAGCATTGGTCAATTGCTTCACATCATAAGGGCTGTGAATGTTTTCCAGAATCAACTTCAACGCCTCATTTCAGCGGAATAGATGTAATGCATGCATAATACGGGCCACACGGTACACGACGGCGGTGCAGTCCTTAATGGCTACGGTCTTGCCCAGCGCCTTACCGCCGATGGTAAAGCCGGAGATCAAGGCCGTCACACCAATGGAGATCAGCACACTGGTGGTAGATAAATCACGCAGCAGGGCTGCCACGATCACAGCAGAGGTCGTACCGCTGACAATGCCGCAGATGTCGCCCACCACGTCATTACAGATGGAACTGACCTTCTCTGCGCTTTGCAGCAGACGGATCGCCTCGCGTCCGCCCTTCTCCTTATGGGCAGCCATAGAGTGAAATGGTTTTGGATCGGCAGCCGTCACCGCCACGCCGATCATATCAAACACAATACCCAGTGCAATAAAAATCAACAGCACGGAAACGGCGATCACATACCCCGTTCCCTCCAGTGCCGTCGAGGCAAAAAAGCTCAAAACGGCACTGAGACAGATGGCCATAAAGAACGCCTTAATCGGCCATGTGTCCTTTTTCTTCTTTGGTTTGCCTTTGTCGCTACTCAAAACAGAATAACCTCATTTCATTCCGTAATCGATGAAAAAACTGAACAGGGCAACATTGAGAGTAAATCTTGCGGCTTAGGTACGGGTTGGATTTCCCCACGGTACACCTCTCGTCGCCGATAGAGGTGGTTTCCCCTTAGGTACCATGCTGCGGCGTTACCGCATCACAGGACCCGACTGCCACTTAGTCCGCACTGCAATCCTCCCAAGGCCCCATTCAAAATGGACAGCCTAGGTGATTTCCACTGCAGTCACGCCGTCTCTTATCCTCTTTTGCAGATATGGTTTCAAGGGAATATCACGTCATCCCTGGCCGGGGACTTAGTGCATCAGCTCCCCTATCCACCATACCCACGCAAGGCAGGCTACTCTGCACACAGCGTTCGTGCCTCAAAAGAGGCAGGTAGCACCGCATTGCAGGTTTATTCATCTGTTTCGTACACAGGTCGCTTAGACCACATCGGGAGTACGCCTCTGCACAATAACAGGTCTCCACGGAAGCAGGGTCGGGTTCCCCATGCCATTGGGGAGCGCCCTACAGCCGCAGGCGTGCATTTGGCACGCCTCCCTCCAGCACCCACCCCAAACTGGGCGTAAGAAGCAAGCACCAAAGGTTTCACAGTTGTGCCCTTTAAAGGATTTTTAGGCCCTTCTTAGGAGACGGCAGATCTGACTAGGATACTGCGCCGCTGTTCAGCAATTAAGAATTTTACCACACTTTAAAGAAATTTACAACAGGTTTATGCATAATATTCTGTATACAATCTGTAAATAAAGCGTTGTACTCTTTCGAGCACAACGCTTTTCTATCAGTGTACGCGGCCTGCCAGCTTATCGGCGAGGGTCACCAAGAAGTCACTGTCAGCCCAATGTCTTACCACGGACTTGGCCTCTTCCGTCAGTCGGGCCACCTCAGCGCGGCATCCCTCAATGCCAAGTGCGTCCACGAAGGTGAACTTTCCCTCTTCCTTATCAGAGCCGATGGGTTTACCGAACACGGCGGCATCTCCCTCCACATCCAGCATATCATCGCGGATTTGGAAGGCAAGGCCGAGATCCTTGGCGTACTGCACCGCCAAATTGCGCATCCCTGCGTTCATACCGGAAGCGGCGCAGCCCAGTTCTGCCGCAGCGGCGATCATGCAGCCGGTCTTTAGCTCCTCCATATGGCGCAGCTGCTCGGTGTTCTCAATGGGGCACAGGGTATCCAGCACCTGTCCTGCCACCATGCCGTCCGCACCGCAGGCATTTAAAAGCACACGCATGGCGTCCAGTTTATGCTCACCGGACAGGGCGGGCGCTTCCAAAATCAAGCGGAATGCCTCCGGCTGCAGGGCGTCACCCGCCAAAATTGCCAGCGTCTCGCCGTAGGCCTTATGGGTAGTAGGCTTACCGCGGCGCAGATCGTCATCGTCCATACAGGGCAGATCATCGTGAATAAGGCTATAGTTATGCACCAGTTCCAGCGCACAGGCAAATGGCAGCGCCAAACGCCAGTTAATGCCGCCGAGGCGGGCGAATTCCAGCGTCAGCACGGGGCGGATACGCTTGCCGCCGCCTAAAATGCTGTAACGGATGGCTTCATAGAGCTGAGAATAGGGCTTTTGGGCGGTAAATAACCCATCGAGATAGGCTTCGATCGCCTCTTGATATTCGCCATAGCGTTCTTCGTAGGTCATACCGTCTCCTCACTTGCAAAGGGTGTTTCCACAGGCTCACCATCAGCGCCCTTCATCAGCTTGACCACCTGCTGCTCAGCCTTATCCAATGCCGTGCGGCACTCGCCGATCAGCTTCGTGCCCTCTTCAAAGAGCTTCAGCGACTCGTCCAAGGGTGCTTCACCCTTTTCAAGCTGTGCTACAATGGCTTCCAAACGGAGCATATTCTCCTCAAAGGTCTTTTTCGTTGCCATATCCTTCACTCCTTCTTATGGTCCACGGTGCAGTCGAGAGAGCCGTCCCCCAAGCGCACCTGTATCTTATCACCTGTATGCACCTGTGCGGTGCTGCGCAGCACTGTACCGTCCTCTGTCTGCGCCATGGCAAAGCCGCGACCCAGCACCTTTAAGGGGCTCAGCGCGTCCAGAGAGGCCGCCAAGCGGGTAAAACGCTGCATCTGACCATTCACCTGTCGCTGTGCCGTCAAGCCTATGCGCTGCTGCACATTGTCCAGGTACATTCTGCGGTCATCCACAAAGGCCATGGGGTCTTGCATCACGCGCTTTTCTGCCATGGCTTTCAGCTTTTGCTCCGCCTTCTCCATAGCTGCCAGCGTGTTCTTGGTCAAAGAGCGCTCGGCATTTTGCAGATGCTTGAGGAGATCCTTCTGCTCGGGAACAGCCAGTTCTGCTGCATTGGAGGGGGTCGAAGCACGCTTGTCCGCCACAAAATCGGCGATGGTCACATCGGGCTCATGACCCACAGCGGAGATAACGGGAATCTCCGAGGCGAAGATGGCGCGGGCAACACGCTCATCGTTAAAGGCCCACAAATCCTCAATAGAGCCGCCGCCACGGCCTGTGATGATGACATCTGCCAGCTTATGGCGGTTAGCGTAGCGGATAGCACCTACGATCTCAGGGGGTGCCTCCACGCCCTGCACACGGACAGGCAGCAGCAATACTTTCGACAGCGGATAGCGGCTGCGGAGGATGCGGATCATGTCATGTACCGCTGCGCCTGCAGAAGAGGTAATAATGGCAATACGCTGAGGGTACTGGGGCAGCGGCTTCTTATGGGCGGGGTCAAACAAGCCCTCACGGTAGAGCTTCTCCTTCAGCTGCTCAAAAGCCACATAGAGGTCACCGATGCCGTCAGCGGACAGGGACGAACAATAGAGCTGATAGGCACCATCGCGGGGATAGACGGTCACACGGCCTGCGGCAATGACCTGCATGCCGCTCTCGGGACGGAACTGCAGCTTCATGGCGCTGCCCTTGAACATGACGCACTTTAAAGAGCAATCCCCATCTTTCAGCGTAAAGTAATGATGCCCCGAAGGATAGATTTTATAATTGGACAGCTCACCACGCACCAGGACATTACTCAAATGGGGCACGCTCTCCAACACATTTTTGATAAATCCGTTCAGTTCCGTTACGCTGAACACATGCTGCTCAGACATTTCCTCACCTCCTGTGGGAAAAAGGCAGAGCCGAAGCCCTGCCTTTTATCGATTTTATGCCTTTACTTCCTCGCGGAGGAAGCTGCCCAAAATACCGTTGACAAACTTCACGGTCTCGGGCTCATCATAGCGCTTGGTCAGCTCCACAGCCTCATTGATAGCCGCGCCATGGGGGATGTCGGGCATGTACATAATCTCATACATGGCCACACGCATAATGGCAGCTGCCACCAGAGAGATGCGCTCAAAGCGCCAACCCTTGGCGTACTTTTCAATATACGTATCCAGCTCCGCAGCGTGACCGGCGACACCGGAAACGAGACGGCGGATATAGTCATCCTGCTTGGCGTTGGGAACTTCAGCGTAGAGTTCACACTCCGTTGCCAGCTCCTCAAACTTCTCCGCAGAGAGATAATGATTCAGAAAAGCATCAATAGGCAGATCGGTGAAACTCAATTCAAAGGCCAAATGCATGGCAATCTCACGGGCTGTGTTGCGTGTCATATGTTCTCTCTCTCTTTTTCCTTAGTTAAAGCTAATGCCGCCCACCTGCACGTTCACAGCGGACACACCAAAGCCAGTGCTGTTCTCCAGCGCCGTCACAACGGCCTTCTGCACCTTCTTGGCAACCTCACCAACGTTGCTGCCATAGCGGACAGTGATATAGAGGTTCACGGTGAGGCCGTTCTCTCCATCGCTCTCCACACGGACGCCGCGAGCGGTCATCTTCTTGCCGCCCATGAAGTCGGTCACATTGGTGCCCTGCAGGCCCGTCACGTTCTCAACATCCATAGCTGCACCGGCGGCAATGCTGGCCACCACATCCTCGGAGATCTGGATAGAGCCCAGCTCCTCACGATGGATCATATAGTCTTTATTTTCAGGCATATCGTATATACTCCTTACTTTTTCGCATTCGTACACTTGAGTATACCATCTATGCCGCGAAAATACAACACTAAATTTTCTACTCCGCCTCCATGATCTTGATCTGTGCGGCGGTATAGTCGGTCTCGGAAATCACGATGTCCTTAATACGGGCAGCGTCGGTGCTGTCCACCCCATCGGGGTCAGCCACTACCACGCTGCAGGAATCCTCCCCCATAAATACCACGCAATCTTCATAACCCTTGGCGGTGACAAGGCTCTCGATCTGGGCTTCTGCCACCGTGTAGGAAGCCAGTACCTGCAGGGCAAGGCTCGCCTCATTGAGCACATCCTCCGTGGCGTTTTCGTCCATCTCCGCCTCCTGCAGCATGCTGATGGCGCTGTCCCGTGCCTGCTGACGGCTGAGGCGCGCCGTGTCAAAATAGCTTCCCGATACGGAAACTGCATCACCGCTCTCCCCTGTTTGGGTTACCCCTTCGCCGTTCTGATTCACCAGCGTTGCCTGCCCCAAGATTTTGCCTGTCTCGGCTACATTGTCGGCATAGCGCCAGTTGAGATACACCGACGTACCCACCAGCACCAAGACTGCCAAGACCACCGCATGGCGCTTCCACTGCCCTTTCAGCGGCGTTTTTACCTTCTTCTCCACTTTCCGTTTTTCCTTCTTCTCCTGCAAAGCCATTGTTACCCCTTTCTTCATTTCCACTGCACCACCGTAATTTTATCGCTGCCAAGTCCCGTCAGCACAGAAACTGCTTCGATGACCGATAGCCGCACGGCGCTATTGCCGCCGCCTTCACAGACGACCACCGCTCCTTGATAAAGGGGATAGCGCTCGTATGTGACTATCACCTCTTCCGTGCCACTGCCGCGGGAAACGGTCACTACATCACTCTCCCGCTTTGTCTCGCTCTCCCGCATACTGGTGGAGCTGTCCTCCGCCAGTTCCAGCGTCGAGCCGCTCTTCAGCGTCAGCATTACATTGACTTGCCCCACCCCCTGCACATTCCTTAATAACGCCTCCAATCGCTGCTCCGTCTCCGCAAGGGAGAAGGATTCTGTACCGCTGTTGTTTTCGCTGCGCTGCTCCTTCTCCCCGCTTGGCAGCAGCATCAGCACCAGGCCAACCAAGAGGATCAAGGCTACGAACTTATACTTTTTCAGTGTATCAATGATGGTTTTACTCATGTTGCATCCTCAGTTTTCCTGCCAATGCTGTCTCTCATAAGGGATGTCGAGGTCGGCGGCAATGGTATCGGAAAGCATCTCGTTGTACGGAATGTCCAGCGTCACCTCTGCGGGAAAGGGCACGCCGTCACGTACTTCACACAGTACTTCAGCCTTTACCGTAACCCCCAGCTGCGCCGCTTTTTCAGATATATATGCGCTGCACTCCTCTTCTATGAGTGCTTCCATGGAAGAGAGGTTGTCCTGTGTCAATTGCTCAGTCTGCTCTGCGGTGCGCTCTTCCCACACATCGTAGGGAACTGCCAAATCCTCCACCCGCAGCGTCACCAACGGGCGCAGCATCACCAGTATCAAAATGAGGCTGCCTGCACATTTTGCCGCTGTCAGAATTGCCCCTTTCGGAAGCAGCGCATAGAGAATGGACAGCGCCATAGAGGCCGCCACGATGCCAAAAAGCCATGTACGAAAGAATGTCAAGCAATCACCACCGATATGGAAGAGGTAATAGAGATCAGCAACAGCGCTGCACAAGCGCCCACCATTCCCAATACGAGGCCAAAGGCGTTACCCAGCGCATCAATCAGCTCCACCACGCGACCGCCACCCGAAAGTCCCGCGAAAAAGGCCGTCAGTTTATAGAGGATGTACTGCACCCCCATGGACACGAAGGGTGTCAGACAGGTTGCCAATACCGCCAGCATACCGAATACACCGAGAGAACTTTTCAGTAGCCCCGCCCCTGCCAAAAGACTGGATGTGGCACGGGAGATAATGCCGCCCACCACGGGAACAGCGGTGGAAATGGCGCTGCGTGTCAGCTGGAGCGTCAGTGTGTCCGCTGAATTGGCGGCGGCGCTGGTGATGGAGAGGTAGCCTGTGAAAATCACCAGTGTTCCTGTCAAAATCCATGTAATCCCCTTGCGGAGAACGGTGGCAATGCCTTTTAGGGGTTGCTGGGGCAGGATGGCATTGGCGGTCACAGCGGCGATGTAACAATAGACAAGAGGCAACAGCACCTCACGAATCAGCGTAATGAGGAGATTGGCGAAGAATACCGTTGCCACGTTTTGCACACTTGCCGATACAATGGCTCCACCTGCGGCTACGGCGGCGGCTAAGGTGGGCAGCAGCGCCTTGGCTAAGACGTCCAGTTCCTCCATAGTAGCCATGCCTGTCCCGATCATGGTCTGCATATCCCCTGCCGTGGTCATGGTGACCACGAGGACGAAGGCCAATGGGATCACATTTACCATTTTCGACCCGCCTGTGGATTCAAAAATGCTCTCCGTCATGCCGTGGAGCAGCACCACGCTCAGGAGCAGTATCGCCACGCGGAGGCTGGCGCGGAAATCGCGGCTCAGCACGTCCCATGCCATCTCTCCCATGCGCCGTAAGCCCCGTTGCAGCGTTCCTGTGTCGGCTTCCGTTTCTCCCAAGTCCTCCAGCAGTTCCTCCGCTGCCTCGGGCAATGCCTCCTCCACCTCTTCGGGCAGTTGCGCCCATGCGGTGGTAGCACAACACACCATAAGCCAAAAGCAAAGAAGCAGCGTCAGCGCACCTTTCACAGCAAACCCTCCAACAAATCCCACGCAGCGCGAAAGAGGGGGATTGACACCAAAATGGCGGCAAAACCGCCCACCGTCTCCACAATGCCCGACAGCGCCCCTTGTCCTGCATCGCGGCACAGCTCCCCTGCTGTACGGGTAATGAGGGCAATGCCTACGATTTTGATGAGGGGTGAAAAGAGTTCCTGCGTCATGCCGCCCCGTTCCAGCACTTCTGTGAGGAATTGCCATACCTCTTCCAAGCCTCTGACAATGACTGCCAACACCGCTACGCAGACACAGGCCGCCAGCACGAGGGCCACATCGGGGCTTGTCTTTTTCAAAAACACAGCCAGCAGCGCGCCGATCAGACAAATGGCAATGGCTTTCCACAATATGTCCGTCATAGGGAGAAGAGACTCTTGATCAGACCGAAGAGATCGCTGATCTGCTCCAAGAGCATCACCAGTACCACGATCAGCCCTGCTAATGTGGTCAGCAGCGCCTGCTCATCCCGTCCCGAGCGCACCAATATTAAATTCAGCACCGCCACCAAAATACCGATGGCGGCAATTTTGAAGATCAGATCAACTTCCATTGTGTGTCCTCACAGTAACAGTAAAATTAGCCCGCCTGAGGCTGACAGTGCCGCTGCAATGCAGAGCTTCGTCTGCTCCCCACGCTTGCTGCGGCGCAATTCCAAGGCGTGCTGCAATCTCTCTACGGCGTTTTCCAAGGATGAAATCAACTGCTCCTCATCCCCTGCAACACGGATGTTCAAAATGGTTTCTTTTTCAATTGGAAAGCTATTGAATACGCTGTTCCAAGTATATTGTAAAGTGTTTTTACTATCCAGCAATATGGCTAATTCCCCAAAGTATTCCCCCACCATTTCATCCTGTTTTACCTCCTGCAGGATGGCGGGAATGGGGCGGTGATGCCAGCGAATCTCCCGCGCCATGGTGGCAAGAGCCGCTGCCATATGCCGCAGCAGGGCATCTTCCCTTCTCCGCTGCAAAAAGAGCGTCTGCACCGTTTTTCCCGCCGCCAGCGCAATGCAGGCTGCACCGATGAGCTTCATCGTCACAGCTTACTCACCTCGTATATACGGTGCTCCCCTTCCCGCCGAATCATCACAGCACGGGAGAACACGCGGCTGCGAAGGAGTTTGGCATATAGGGGTTTCCCCTTCAGTTCTTCCACCGTTGTTGCGTGGAGTGTCGCCAGCAGCGTTACGCCGCAGTGGGCAGCACTTATGATGGCAGCGATGTCCTCTTGGGCGGTGATTTCGTCCACGGCGATGATCTGCGGGTTCAGCGCCCGCAGCAGCATCAAGATACCCGCCGCCTTGGGACAGCCATCCAATATGTCCGTATGGCAGCCCACCGACAGCTGCGGTACACCGCGGTACATACCCGCAATCTCTCCCCGCTCGTCCACCACCGCCACACGATGGGGCGGTAATTCTTCTGTACCGTTGGAGAGAGTGCGTACCATATCACGGAGCAAGGTGGTTTTACCAAGTCCGGGTGGTGAGAGAATGAGGGTGCTGCAAACGCTGCCCCCCTCCCTCAACTGCGGCAGCAGCGGCAGAGAAAGATCGGGCTGTTCCCGCCCGATGCGGATACAGGCAGAGGAGATGTCGCGGAGATTGCGCCGCTCCCCATCCCGCAGAACCGCTGTGCCGCAAAAGCCAACGCGAAAGCCACCTGCCGCCGTGAGATAGCCCTGTGCCAGCGTTTCGGAGGAGGCATAGCGGGAATAGCCGCTGACAATGTCGCAGAGCTGCTCAAGGTCGGATTGGGTCACCGCAGGGCGCGGCAGTTCTTGAGAAGGCCACACCTCCCCCTCGGGCAGCAGCACCGTCATGCACTGCCCCGTTCGCAAGCGCAATTCCTCTGCCCGCGCCTTCTGATAGTCGGGCAACTGCCGTGCCAAACGCTGCCATTTGGGTGGCAGCAGTGCCGCCGCCTGTTCATACCGTGTAATGCGATCCTCCATGTGACCCTCTCCCCTGCTCATTTGATACTCCACCTTATGACGGCTCGTCCCCCAATATGCAAAAATAGAGAAACGGCTGTGCCGTTTCTCTTTTTTGATAGATTTTATTTCCTTACGCTTCCAACAGCGCTGCCATCAGCTTTTGATAGACTTCCTCGGGCGTTTCACGGAACTTGTCTGCCAGCGCCTTGGCCTGTTCCTCGGAGTTCACCATCACACGAAGCTCCATCAAGTCATCCACATCATCACTGAGGTGGAGCGCCAATGTGTAGGTGCCGTTATCTCGTTTTTCCACACGAGCGCCCACTTGAGCGCGGCGCAGCAATTCACGGTTAAATTCCTCCACCACGCGGTCTGCCTTCATGCGGACGGACTGGGGCAAACTGTCAGCAGTAATGAGACTATTTTTCACGCCCTTGGAGGTAATGACATAGCGCTCACAGCTGTCGATCTCGATATGCTCCGTCTGTACCAGCTCATTGAGGCACTGGGTGAAGCTGAAATAATCCACACCGTCATCGATCATGGTAAGACCTTGCAGTTCCGTCAGCGTCAGCGGCTCAGAAGCGCGGGCTGCCACATATAAAATCAAGCACTTCAGCTCAAGGCTTTCGCGGATAAATCCCATGGACATTGTTCTTTGCGCTCCTTTCTTAACTGCGTTTCTTCACGACCACATTTTCAGCCCCCAGCCACAGGCGACATTCGTCAATAAAAGCGGGATGGTTGAGGCATTTCGTACCCACCAATTTACCCGTGTCTGCCAAGCGGATCTTCACAGGGGTCTCGCCCTCAAACATAATCATGACACGCTTAATTTGACGGAACTCACGGCTGTCGAGGCTGGGAACACGGAGATAAATGACAGAATCATCCACTGCATTCTCCTGCTGGGGCAGTACCGTTCCCACCTCCGTTTTCAGAGGATAGATGGTATCGCACATGATCTGGGGCGGCTTTTCGTCGCGGACGGAGAGCCGTCCCTTCACCACCACGGGGGTATTGACGCTCATGTAGCTGCCACACTGGTCGATGGTACGGCTGAAACACAAAAGTTCAATAGAGGCCAGTTCATCCTCCACCACCACGTAGGCCATGAGGGTATTGTTCTTTGTGGTGCGGGTCTTACTGGACACCACCACACCTGCCACGGTGATCTGCTGCCCGTCAGCAAAGCGCTCGGGGCCTTCCTCAGAAGCGAAGTCGTTCATCACATCGTGGATGGCTACCGCGCCTGCCTGCCGCGCGGCAAGGCGATAGTCGGTCATAGGATGACCGCTAAGATAGATGCCCGTGGTCTCTTTTTCCATGAACATCCGCTCCGTGGCGGTATACTCAGGTACATTGGGCAGGTCAATATCGGCGGCGGGGGCATTACTGCTCATCGAGGCCATGCCGAAGAAGTCCATCTGCCCCTCCACATTGGTGCGGCGGCGGGAAATGAGAGAATCCAAGACCTTCTCATAGACCTGCAT
>JAFQTS010000042.1 GCA_017408915.1 Oscillospiraceae bacterium
CGTCAGCACCAGCGACACGGCGATAAGCAGCGTAAAGCAGCCGCCCATGGCCTCCTCCGCCTCCTCGGTGCGCTTCTGCCCCATGAAGATGGAGGCGCGGGGCGCACCGCCGCCGCCCACAAGGGCAGCAAAGGCGGCCACGATGAGGATGATGGGCATACAAAGGCCCACGCCCGTCAAGGCGAGGTCGCCATCGAGAGGCATACGCCCGATATAGATGCGGTCAACGATGTTATAGAGCATATTGACCAGCTGGGCCAGCACCGTGGGGATGGCCAGCTTTGCCAGCAGGCGGCCCACTGGGGCTGTGCCGAGAAATTCTTTGTCTTGCATAGCAAACACCCTTTGGGGAAATTTTTCAACAAAGAGCAGTATACTGCGATTTTTGAGACGATGCAAGGGGAAGTTATTGCAATCCACTTTTGACGGTGGTAAAATATTATGTTGGAATATTCATAACCACTTTTTACCATAAAAGGAGAGAGAAACAATGGCAAAGACAGTTTCCGATGTGCTGGCCCTCATTCGTGAGCACGACATCAAGATGGTGGATTTCAAGATGGTGGACATCAACGGTCAGTTCCGTCACCTCACCATTCCCGCCTGCCACTTCGACGAGAGCACCATGACCGACGGCTTCGGCTTCGACGCCTCCAACTATGGCTACGCCGTGGTGGAGAAGAGCGACATGGTCTTTATCCCCGACCCCGACACCGCCATGATCGACCCCTTCTGCCAAGTGCCCACCCTCACCATGACGGGCAACGCCATGATTATCGACTATCCCCACAACCGCCCCTTGGCGCAGTATCCCCGCAACATCGTCCGCGCCGCCGAGGACTATATGCGCTCCACGGGTATTGCCGACACCATGCTGATCCTGCCTGAGTTTGAGTTCTATCTCTTCGACGATGTGAGCTGGGATGTCCGCACCGACTCCATGGGCATGACCATCGACGCCGAGCAGGCACACTGGAACAGCGGCGTCAACGGCAAGGGCGTCATCGTCCCCAAGCAGAAGCACTATCACGCCGCTCTCCCCTTCGACCGCAGCTACGACTGCCGCAGCGAGATGTGCCTCCACATGGAGAACGCAGGCATCTCCATTAAGTACCACCACCCCGAGGTGGGCGGCGCAGGCCAGTTCGAGGTGGAGCCCAAGCTGGGCGTTATGTCCGAGATGGCAGACGCCACCATGATGATTAAGTACATCATCCGCAACACCGCCTTGAAGTACGGCAAGAGCGCCACCTTCATGCCCAAGCCCGTGTATGGCGAGGCAGGCAGCGGTATGCACGTCCATATGCTCCTCATGAAGGACGGCGAGCCCGTGTTCTCCGACGATAACGGCTACTCCCACCTCAGTGAGACGGCACACTATTTCATCGGCGGCCTTTTAAAGCACATCTCCTCTCTCTGCGCCATTACCAACCCCAGCACCAACTCCTTCAAGCGCCTCGTGCCCGGGTTTGAAGCTCCTGTCACCGTGGGTTACGCCACCTCCAACCGCAGCGCCGTCATCCGCATCCCCGCCTACGCCAAGTCCCCCAACATGCGCCGCTTCGAGATCCGCAACCCCGACGCCACCTGCAACCCCTATTTCTGCTACGCCGCCATTTTGATGGCAGGTCTTGACGGCGTTCTCAACAAGATCGATCCCGCCGCCAACGGCTGGGGCCCCTTCGATATAAACCTGTACAACCTCCCCGCCGAGGAGAAGGCAAAGCTCCAGCAGCTGCCCACCTCCCTCGATGCCGCTCTCGACGCTCTCGAGGCCGACCACGACTACCTCACAAAGGGCGGCGTGTTCCCCGCAGAGCTCATTGAGAAGTTCATCGCCACCAAGCGCGCCGAGGTTGCAGAGATCAACAAGATCCCCACCCCCGCCGAGTTTGACCGCTACTATAATCTGTAATCCCAAGGAGTCCCTATGAGCCATATTCCCGCACTGCTGGCGGAGGAACTGTCCGTCAGCGTCCCCCATGTAGAAAACGTCATCGCCCTGTTGGACGAGGGCAACACCATCCCCTTCATCGCCCGCTACCGTAAGGAAGCCCACGGCAGCATGGACGACACGGTGCTGCGTAAGCTGGAGGAGCGCTTGCAGTATCTCCGCAACCTTGCCCAGCGCAAGGAGGAGGTCACCCGCTCCATTACCGAGCAGGGGAAGATGACCGACGACCTTGCCGCCGCCATCGAGAAGGCCAAGACCCTCTCCGAGGTGGAGGATGTGTACCGTCCCTATAAGCAGAAGCGCCGCACCCGCGCCACCATCGCACGGGAAAAGGGCCTTGAGCCCCTCGCCGACCTTCTCTACGCGCAGGGTCAGCGTCTGCCCGAGCTGACGGTGCTGGCGGAGCGCTACATCGACGAGGAAAAGGGGGTTTTGACCGCCGAGGACGCCTTGGCAGGCGCTTCCGACATCATCGCCGAGAACATCTCCGACAACGCCGCCATCCGCGCCAAGCTCCGTGAGGCCATGACACGCCGCGGCGTGCTGACCTCCGTGGCGGCGAAGGAGGAAGAGAGCGTCTATCAGAACTACTACGACTACCGCGAGGGGGTAGGCCGCGTGCAGAATCACCGGGTGCTGGCCCTCAACCGCGGCGAAAAAGAGGGCTTTTTGAAGGTGAGCGCCGAGCTTGCCGACGAGGACGCCCTCGCCATCATCCGCCGCGCTACGCTGCGGCAGGGCAGCCGCGCCACCGACTTTGTGGCGGCGGCGGGCGAGGACGCGTGGCATCGCCTTATCCAGCCCAGCGTGGAGCGTGAGACCCGCTCCACCCTTACCGACACCGCCTGCGCAGGCGCTATCGAAAACTTCTCCGTGAACTTGCGGCAGCTTTTGATGCAGCCCCCTGTGAAGGGTCATGTCACCATGGGTCTCGACCCGGGCTATCGCATGGGCTGCAAGGTGGCGGTCATCGACCCCAACGGCAAGGTGCTGGACACCACCGTGGTCTATCCCACCCACGGACAGCGGCAGAAGGCCGAGGCCATCACCAAGCTGTCCGCCCTTGTGAAAAAGCATAAGGTGGAGCATCTCGCCATCGGCAACGGCACGGCAAGCCGCGAAACGGAGCAGATGGCGGTGGAGATGATTCGCGCCCTCGGCGGCGGCCTTAGCTACATGATGGTCAACGAGGCGGGCGCCAGCGTCTACTCCGCCTCCCCCTTGGCGGCGCAGGAGTTCCCCCAGTTCGACGTGAATCTCCGCTCCGCCGTGTCCATCGCCCGCCGTTTGCAAGACCCCCTTTCCGAGCTGGTGAAAATCGAGCCCAAGGCCATCGGCGTTGGGCAGTATCAGCACGATATGCCCCAAAAGCAGCTCTCCGACTCCCTTCGCGGCGTGGTGGAGGACTGCGTCAACAGCGTGGGCGTGGATTTGAACACCGCCTCCCCCTCCCTTTTGAGCTATGTGTCGGGCTTGGGCGAGAGCCTCGCCCGCAACGTGGTGGCCTACCGCGAGGAAAACGGCGCTTTCACCTCCCGTGCCCAGCTGAAGAAAGTCCCCAAGCTGGGCCCCAAGGCCTTCCAGCAGTGCGCCGGCTTTCTCCGCGTAGCCGAGAGCCGTGAGCCCTTAGACAACACCGCCGTCCATCCCGAGAGCTACGAGGCGGCACGAAAGCTGCTGACCCTCTGCGCGTACGACCCCAAGACCGTCCGCGCCGCTGACCTTGGCGAGCTGAAAAGCCGCTTGGAAACTTACGGCACGGAGAAGGCCGCCGCAGAATGCGGCGTGGGCGTGCCCACCCTTCTCGACATCGCCGCCGAGCTTATGAAGCCGGGTCGTGACCCCCGTGACGAGCTGCCTGCCCCCATCCTCCGCACCGATGTGCTGGATTTGAAAGACCTTGCCCCCGGCATGGTGCTGTCGGGCACGGTGCGCAACGTCATCGACTTCGGCGCTTTCGTGGACATCGGCGTCCATCAAGATGGCCTCGTCCATATCAGCGAGATTGCCGAGCGCTACGTGAAGCACCCCTCCGATGTGCTGAAAGTGGGCGACATTGTAAAAGTCGTGGTGCTGAAGGTGGAGGGCAAGCGCATTTCCCTGTCCATCAAGCAGGCAAAATAACAACCGCACAGAAAGGAGACCACCATGGAACGCTATACCGAGGCGCAGGAGCGCACCTATAAAAAAGGCGACATCATCTACCGTCAAGGCGACATGGATTTGAGCATCTACGACATCCTCTGGGGTCGTGTGGCGGTATATGTGGACTACGGCACAGAGAACGAGACGCTGCTGACGGAAGTGGGCAGCGAGGGCTTCTTGGGCATGGTGGGCTTTTTGGAGTCCCGCCCCCAGAACACCACGGCTGTGGCGCTGGAAAAAACGGTGGTGGCCATCATCACCTTTGACAGCTTCGGCGCCTATTTCCAGCAGCGTCCCGCCAAGGTGCTGAGCATCATGCAGTATATGTCCTCCCGTATGCGGGAGCTGACCAAGGGCTATCTCGCCGCCTGCCACGCGCTGGAAGAGCGGGAGGCGCAGGAGGAGCGCCACGAGGACGCCCCGCCCCGCACCCCGTGGCACAACGAGCAGCTGCGGCTGTACGACAAGATTTTCGGCTTCTTCGGTCTGAAAGAGTGAATTACGACAAAAAGCATCCCCACGGCAACGCCGCGAGGATGCTTTTTCTATGTAGTGTTTTCAGCGTTTACGCCCCATTCTTGCAAAATAGCGGAAAAACAGGGGCCACACGGCGCCTGCCACCAGCACCATGAGGAAATACCGCACCGCGCCGCCTACACCTGCGCCGAGGAGAGCCACCAGCGGCGGCTTAAGGCCCGACTTCACGGCGATGACGAGGGCGAAGCCGATGACCACCTTCAACACTTGGGCGTACCACACCGCCTCCGTCTCAAAGTGGATGACCTTTTCATCCAGCCACCACACCAGCGTCATACCCACGGTGCAACCCAGCATCTTCCAGCCGCTCTCGATGCCGTGTGCCAAGTTGTCGGCATCCACATCGGCGGGGAAGGGATAGAGGGTGGTAAACAGCAGATACGCCACCGAAAGCCCCACCATCACCATCATCAGCCGCCCCATGACGCGGGGCACATGGACGGCCCGCTCCACGACGGGATAGAGGACGAACACCAAAATTACCGCAATGACGAGGGACACCAGCACATCCTTGGGGGTGTGGACGCCCAAGTACATACGGGAGAAAGCCACCAGCGCCGCCAAAACGATACACACGATGCGAAGCCACAGTTTGTTGGTAAACCGCGCCACGCCGCCCATAGTGCCCACCACGCTCTGGGTGTGTCCGCTGGGGAAGGAATAGCCCGTAGCGTCGGCGCGGGCACTTTCCACAATGGTGAAGTTCTCATCCAGCACCCACGGACGGGGGATGCGGAACATGAGCTTCAACGCTTGGTTAAAGAGCGTCCCCACAAAGCCCACGGACAGGAGATAATAGCCGTGGCGCTTGTTGACGCACCAAAAGACGGTAATGGCGATGACCATAAAAAGGGTCTCCGAGCCCAAGTGGGTAATGATGGACATAGCCGTGTCCAGCCACGGGGCGCGGATACTCTCCAAGGCGTAGAGAAATTGCATAGTGTTTCCTCCTTCGGGAAATGTTTCTCTTTTTAGACAGTATAACGCCTTTGTCCTCCCTTGTCTACTCTTTCCCTTGCACTTAGGGCGCAATTACGGTACAATAGAGAGGAAGAAACATACCCGTTAAGGGAGGAAATGGCTATGGAGAAAATCGCTCTTGTAACAGGCAGCAGCCGCGGCATCGGCCGCGCCATCGCCCGTGAACTGGCCCGCGAGGGCTGGAAGGTCTGCATCAACTACCGCGTGCGCCGCGATTGCGCCGAAAGCTTGCTGGAAGAAATTTCCGCTTTCGGCGGCGAGGCGATGATTTACGGTGCCGACGTGTCCCGCCGCGAGGAGGTCAACGCCATGGTAGCGGCTGTGAAGGAGAACTGGGGCGCGGTGTCCCTTCTTATTAACAACGCAGGTGTGGCGGGACAGGCCCTATTCCAAGATGTGACGGACGAGCTGTGGCACCGCTACTTCTCGGTGAACGTGGACGGCGCCTTCCACGCTATTCAAGCCGTCCTGCCCCCCATGCTCCGTGAGCATACGGGCTGCATCATCAACGTCTCCTCCATGTGGGGCTTGCGCGGCGCCAGCTGCGAGGTGACTTATTCCTGCACCAAGGCGGCCCTTATCGCCATGTCCCGCTCCCTCGCCTTGGAGCTTGCCCCCACCAACATCCGCGTCAACTGCATCGCCCCCGGCGTTATTAAGACGGATATGCTGGACGCCCTCCCCGCCGAGGTGCTGCCCCAGCTGGCGGAGGAAACGCCTCTGCGCCGCCTTGGCACACCCGAGGATATTGCCCACCTCGCCGTTTTCTTGGCATCGGATAAGTCCTCTTTCATTACAGGACAGGTCATCACCGCCGACGGAGGGTTCATCGTATGACCACCCTTTCGAAACTCCCCGCCCCCCTCCTTGCTTGGTACGGCGCGGGACATCGCAGCCTGCCGTGGCGGCAGGAGGTGAGCCCCTATCGCACGTGGGTGTCGGAAATCATGCTGCAGCAGACGCGGGTGGCCGCCGTCATCCCCTATTTTGAGCGGTTCATGGCGGCCCTGCCCACGGTGGAAGCCCTTGCCGCGGTGGACGAGCCCACGCTCCTATCCCTGTGGCAGGGCTTGGGCTACTATAACCGCGCCCGCAACCTGCGGCTGGCGGCGAAGAAAATCGTGGGCTTCCACGGTGGGCAGTTCCCCCAGACCTATGAGGAGATTCGTATGCTGCCGGGCGTAGGCGACTATACGGCGGGGGCTATCGCTTCCATCGCTTTCGGTTTGCCCACTCCCGCCGTGGACGGCAACGTGCTGCGGGTGGTGGCGCGGCTCACCGACTGTCACGACAACGTTCTCGCACCCGCCACGCGCCGCCGCGTCACAGAAGCCTTGGCGGCGGTCATCCCCCACGACCACCCCGGGGACTTTAACCAAGCCCTAATGGAGCTGGGTGCGACGGTGTGTCTGCCCAACACCGCGCCTATGTGTGAAGCGTGTCCCTGCCGTGCGTTCTGTCAAGGCTTTGCCCATGGAACGGCGGCGGCACTCCCTGTGCGGGAGAAGAAAGAGGGGCGGCGCAAGGAGGAAAAAACGGTATTCATCCTCCGCCACGGCGAGTATGAAGCGGTGCGCTACCGTGGCGAGGAGGGGCTGCTGGCCTCCCTGTGGGAATACCCTAACGTGGCGGGCACTCTTACGGAATCCGAGGCGGCGGCGCAGCTGGCCCAATGGAACGTCACGCCCCACAAATGGGTGAAAAAAGCGAAGGAGAAGCACATTTTCACCCACATCGTATGGGAAATGACGGTGTATATCATCGACATTATGGGCGACGGCTTGAAAGAGTGGCAGTGGCGCGATGCGTATAACGCCCACTTCTACCCCATGCCCACCGCCTTTTCAAAACTGAGCAAGTAGGAGAAAGAGAAGAGATGGCACAGCTATATTTCAAATACGGAGCCATGGGCTCCAGCAAGACCGCCAACGCCTTGATGGCGCGGTTTAACTACGAGGAGCGGGGTCAGGCCACGCTGCTGGTGAAGCCCCAGCTGGACACCCGTGACGGCGAGCACATGGTGCGCTCCCGCATCGGTTTGACCCATCCCTGCATCTACTTCCACGAGATGCAGGCCATGTCCGACGAGGAATTGCAGCAGTATGCCTGCATCATCGTGGACGAGGCGCAGTTTTTGACGAAAGACGAGGTCTATTACCTCGTCCACTTGGTGGATGATTGCAACATCCCCGTTATTTGCTACGGTCTCCGCGCCGACTTCCGCGGCGAGCTCTTCGAGGGCAGCTATCACCTGCTGGTGCTGGCGGACAAGCTGGAGGAGGTCAAGACCATCTGCTGGTGCGGCAAGAAGGCGGCCTTCAACGCCCGCTTTGACGAGAGCGGCACGGTGGTGAAAGAGGGCGCGCAGGTGGTGCTGGGTGCCAACGACCGCTATATCGGCCTGTGCCGCCGCCACTGGATGTCGGGTGACTTAGGCCCCGACTTTGACCGTCTGCGGAAATGATTTGTAATCTCTGTCCCCGCCGCTGCGACGCCGAGCGGACTGAAAATTACGGCGGCGGTTTTTGCCAAATGCCCACCACGCCCCACATCGCCCGCGCCGCCCTCCACCACTGGGAAGAGCCTGTCATCTCGGGCACACAGGGCAGCGGCGCGGTGTTCTTCTCGGGCTGCGCTCTGCGGTGCGTGTTCTGCCAAAACCACGAGATTTCCACCGACTGTTTCGGCGAAGCGGTGAGCGTGGAGCGGCTGCGGGAGATTTACGCCGAACTCATTGCACAGGGCGCCCACAACATCAATCTCGTCACCGCCTCCCACTTCGCCCCGTGGGTGGCACAAAGCCTCTCCCCCGCCTTGCCCGTCCCCGTGGTGTGGAACTGCGGCGGCTACGAGTCGGCGGAGATTTTGTCCATGCTTGCGGGCAAGGTGCAGGTGTATCTCCCCGATTTGAAGTACGCCGACAACGCGCTGGCGGCGAAACTGTCCGCCGCGCCCGACTATTTCGAGGTGGCCACCGCCGCCATCGAGGAAATGTACCGTCAAGTGGGGGATTGCGTCATGGAGGACGGCATCCTGCAGCGGGGCGTGGTCATTCGCCACCTCGTGCTGCCTGGGCAGCTGGACAACACCCGCCGCGTGCTGGATTGGGTGAGCCAAACCTTCTCCTCGGGACAGGTGCTGGTGTCGCTGATGAGCCAGTATACCCCCCAACCCAACGCCGAGGGCTTGCTCGCCCGCCGCGTAAGGGCCTCCGAGTACCGCGCCGCCGCGCAGTATATGGAAAACTGCGGCATCGTGGACGGCTTTTTACAGGAGCGCACCGCCGCAAAAGAGGAATATACGCCCCCCTTCGATTTAACGGGGGTGAAATAAAAAGAGCCCGCGAGGGCTCTTTTTTAGGTTATAAGTTAAAGTGAAGAGTGAATAGGTGCGGTGTCCGCCTTGTGGCGGACGATAAAAACGGGCCCTACCTCGTCAACAACCAATAAAATATCCCATACACCACACTGGCTGTTGTGCCAAAGACGATGACAGGCCCTGCCACGGAGAACATCTTCACCGCCGTGCCTGTCACCACCCCTCTGCTGCTGTCAATATAGGACACAGTGATTTTGAAAAATATTTACATAAAGTCGGCGGCGTGGTATAATGAAATAAAATGAGGTGTTTTATGAGCAAAAAAGGGGTAGGAGCTGCGGCAAAAAAACTCGAAGAATATTATTCGCAGTTTCCTAGTTGGTATTGGAAGTATGGCTTACACGATGCAATAATCCTCTCTATTTGTGAATTGGAATTAGCACCTAATTGGAAAGAAAAGCATCCAAAAAGAAATTGCTTGGAAATTCTGCTCGATAGCAAAAACGCCTTGTGTGAAACAAATATAAAAAGAATTTCATTATATAACTATCGTATCACAGGTATGAAAATGAATGCTACAGAGCCTATTATGCTTAAAGCATTTCAAGATATATATATTGGTTGGGAGATAGCATTGAACAGTTGAAAGATGGTGGATATTTATTAGAGATTGAATGCACCGATTCCCATAGCAATCTTATGTATCTCGCCGTGAAGTTTGAAATTGCCGAAATAGAAAGAAAATAAAAATTGAACAGGCGGTCATTGACCGCCTGTTTTTTACATTATGGTAGTTATCCAATAAATCACACCGTACACCACACTTGCCGTGGTGCCAAAGACGATGACAGGCCCTGCCACGGAGAACATCTTCACCGCCGTGCCCGTCACCACGCCCTCTGCCCGAAAGTCGATGGCGGGCGAAGCCACAGCGTTGGCAAAGCCCGTAATGGGCACCAGCGTCCCCGCCCCCGCGTGACGGGCCAGCTTATGGTAAAGCCCCAGCGCCGTAAAAAAGGTGGAGAGAAACACCAGCGTCATAGATACGGCGGTGGAAGCATCTTCCTGCGTCAAGCCAAGGGCTTGATACCCATCGCCAATGGCCTGTCCAAGGCAGCAAATCGCCCCGCCTATCAAAAATGCCTTCAGCACATTCTTCCCCATGGGCGAGGGCGGGTTGATGGATTTTACATAGTCGCCATATTCCTTCTGGGTCATGTTCACGCCGCAACACATCCTTTCGCCCATAGTGTGCCGCAGCCACAGGAAAAACATACATTGCCAAGAAACAAAAAAGAGGCTATACTATAAGAAAAAACCACCCAACGGGAGGTGCGCCATGTCCCAATATAACCTTTTCGGGCGAAAGCCCCTGCAATATGCCGACATTTCCGAAATCAGCTGCACCGCCTGCGGCTGGTGCGCCAAGTTCTGCCCCATGGGGTGCATCCAGCAGCGCAGCGACGGCTTTTACACCGTGGACGAGCCCCAGTGCATCGGCTGCGGCAAGTGTAAAAAGAACTGCTTTTGGGACGCCATCGAGATGATCCGCCGCACCCACGAGGAGGCCAGCCGATGAACAACACACTGGGCCTTTATCTCCACATCCCCTTTTGCAAGCAAAAGTGCGCCTACTGCGACTTCTACTCCTTAGCAGGCAGCGAAACCCACATGGACGCTTACTGCGCCGCCCTCACCCGCCACTTGGAAGAAGTTGCCCCCCGCTGCAGCGGCATGACGGTGGACACCGTGTATTTCGGCGGCGGCACCCCCTCTTACTTAGGGGCGGCACGGCTCACTTCCCTTTTGAAAACTGTGAAAAAGCGCTACCGCCTCGCCCCCGACGCGGAGATCACCGTGGAGTGCAACCCCGACAGCGCAGGGGATTGGAAGGCGCTGCGGCAGCTGCGCCGCGCTGGCTTCAACCGCATCTCCCTCGGCGTCCAGTCCACCGACGATGCCCTGCTCCGCGAGATCGGGCGGGTACATACGTTTGAGCAGGTCACCGATGCCGTGGCAGCGGCACGGATGGCAAAAATTCAGAACATCAGCCTCGACCTCATTTACGGCCTGCCCCATCAGACGCTGGAGCAGTGGCAGGACACCCTCCGCACCGCCGCCGCGCTGGAGGTGGAGCATTTGAGCTGCTATGGCCTCAAGGTAGAGGAGGGCACGCCCCTGTATGACCGCCGCGACACGGCGGCGCTGCCCGACGACGATATGCAGGCGGAGATGTACCTGTGGGCGGTGGACTACTTGGAACAGCACGGCTATCATCAGTACGAGATTTCCAACTTCGCCCGTGACGGCTTCGAGAGCCGCCACAACCTAAAGTATTGGCAGATGCTGCCCTACGCAGGCTTCGGCCCGGGGGCTCACTCCGATTTCGGCGATGTCCGCTTTGCCTACACCCGCGATCTCCACAGCTATATGGCAGGCAATTTGGAGCTGTCGGAGCAGGAGGAACTGACGCCCCGTGATCGGATGCAGGAGTACATCATGCTGTCCCTCCGCACCACGGCGGGCATCGACCGCCGCTACTTTGAGCAGCAGTACCGCCAGCGGTTCGACCCTATGGAAAAGCTGCTGGTGCAGTACGAAGCCCACGACCTCGCCGCGCGGACGGAAAGGGGCTGGCGCTTGACGGCAGAGGGCTTTTTGGTGTCCAACACCGTCATCGTCTCTTTGCAGGAGGCCATCGGGCAAGCCATGCAGGAGCGCCTGCGCCGCGCCCACGCGGGCGATTTCCGCATTTTGGAATAAGGAAAACACCGCCGCGAAAGCCTGTGCTTTGGCGGCGGTGCTGTTTTCTCTGTTCACTTTCCCTTAGGGCCGCTGCCGAAGTTCAGCATCAGCCGCTCCAACAGGATCTTTGCCATCTCCTTGGGGCTCTCCCGCTCCTCTTTGTTGATCCAGCAGCGCAGCATCTCAAACAGGCCGAACAGCATGAAGCGGTTGATATACTCCGCCTCCGCCTTGGGTACATTGGCGGTCATCATCTCAATGGAGGACTCCACAATGGTCATGGAGAAGAGCTTCTTGGGGAACTCCGTGTCCACATTGGAGTTAATGAGCAAGCGGATGAAGGCCCGCTCCCGCTCAAAAAAGACCAACAGCTTTTCGATGGTGCCGCCGTTCTTCTCCTCGTCCTCCTCAATGGTTTTCTCGATCATGTTCAAAAGATCCATCTCCATATCGTCAAGGAGATCGAACTGATTGGCGTAGTACTTATAAAAGGTGGTGCGGTTCACATCCGCCCGCTGGCACAGCTCCCGCACGGAAATATGATAGATGTCCGTCTCCTTCAGCATGTCGATGAAAGCGTCCTTCAGCATCCGCTTCGTCATGGTCACTCTGCGGTCCTCTTTCCTCTCCATAGCACCCTCCAATCGTAAACTTTTTATGAACCCTCAACACATTTTTCAAATGTGTTGACTTTTGTTCCAACAGAAAAAATCTGTCGGTTGTATTGTCAACATGTGTTTATTATAATAAGACTGGTTTGTTGTGTCAAGGCTATGGCACAACAGTCGCAGTTTTACATTCTCTCAAGCAGGGGGCCACTGTATGATTCCGAAATTTAGTGTGAAAAAACCGCTGACGGTGTTCGTTGTTGCGCTGGCAGTGGTCATCTTGGGCGTGGTGTCCTATATGAAGATGACGCCGGACTTGATGCCCAACATGGACTTCCCCTACGTCATCGTGGTGACCTCCGATCCCGGTGCCAGCCCCGAGAGCATCGAGCAGGAGATCACCCGCCCCATCGAGGAATCCATGGCCACACTGGATCATATCAAGACCATCACCTCCACCTCACAGAATAGCGCTTCCATGGTGGTGCTGGAGTTTGAGGACGGCACGGATATGAACGCCCTCAGCCTCGACATTCAGCAAAAGCTGACGGCTTTGGAAGGCGGCTGGGACGAGACGGTGTCCACCCCCTATACCATGAAGATCAACCCCTCCATGCTGCCTGTCATGGTGGCGGCCATCAGCTATGAGGGCATGGAGGTAGAGGAGCTGAGCGACCTCGTCAACGAGGAGCTGGAGCAGAAATTGACGGGTATCTCCGGCGTAGCCAGCGTGGACATCTCCGGTACGCTGGCGCGGCAGATGCACGTGGTGCTGGACGGAGAAAAGCTGGATAAAGTCTCCGCTGAGATGCTGGTAGAGGCAGAAAAACTGCTGGATGATGCAGAAAAAACCCTGAAAGATGCCCGTGAGCAGGTGGTAGAGGCACAGGAGAAGATCGCCGATGCCAAGGAAGATATGGCTGATGAAGCCGCCGGCGAGATCTCCGGCGCCGCCTCCAGCGCTGGGGATATGCTGGACGAGGTACAGAAATTCGATCCGGATAACTTTGATGAAGATGCTCTCCCTGAGTTCGACACCCCTGAGTTCGAGGAACTCTCCAAGGAAGAGCAGATTCAGGTGCTGGTTGCACAGGGTAACGCTTACGAGACTTCTATTGCCACCAATAAGCAGACCATCACCAACTATAATCAAACGATTGAAGCAAACAACGAAACCATCAAGGCACACCAAGACACTATCGCCGCCAATGAGGCTGCCATTGCCCTCAACGATGCAGAAATCGCTAGCCTTGAACTAAAGAAAAATACCTTCGGTCTTTCTACTGAGGAAAGCGATCGCCTTGCCGCCCTATATGACGAAAACACCGTCCTGACCTCCCAAAACGAAGATCTCAGCTATGCCATCACCGAGCTGCGCACGCAGAACGCGCAGATGCGCTTGGAAATTCCCGTTTTGGAGCAGCAAAATGTTTCCAGCGAGAACGCGATGGCTGAGATCGACAATATTTTGGTAACCGAATACGACACCACTCGAGAATCCGAGAACAAGAAGAACGAAGAAGAAGCTGAAAAAGAGGCCGAAAAGAATGAAAAAGAAGCCGAGGACGCCCTCAAGGAGCTGGATAAGCTCCTTGACCAGCTGTCCGATAAAAATGCCGTCTCCGACATGATGGTAGGCGCTATGGACGGTATGCAGCAGCTCACCGAGGCGGAAATTCGCCTCAACGACGCCTTGATGCAGATCGACCAGGGTCTCGCTACGGTGGAATCCGAGCGCAAGAACTTAAAAGACACGCTGGATGTGGGCGGTATGCTGTCTGTGCCCATGGTGGAACAGCTGCTGACGGCTCAGAACTTCTCCATGCCCGCCGGCTATATCGACGATAACGAGGGCATCAGCTACATGGTCAGCGTGGGCGACAGCCTTTCCACCCGTGAAGAGGTGGAAGCGCTGGTGATCTTCGATCCCGGTCTGGGGGACATGACCCCCATTCGCCTTGAGGACATCGCCACGGTGGTCTACACCGACAACGGCGACGAGATCTACGCCAAATTAAACGGCGTCAACGGCATCATCGCCACCTTTACCAAGCAGTCCACCTACGCTACCGCCGAGGTCAGCGACAACATCACCCGCCGTCTCGCCCAGCTCAGCGAGGAATATGACGGCCTCGACTTCCATCCCCTGATGGATCAGGGTGACTATATCTACCTCATTGTGGAGACCATTCTCTCCTCCCTTATGTGGGGCGCGCTGTTCTCCGTGCTGGTGCTGTTCCTCTTCCTCCGTGACTGGCGGCCCACCCTCATTACCCTTATCTCCATCCCCACCAGTGTCATTTTCGCCATCGTGCTGATGTATTTCTCCGGCGTGACCATCAACATGATCTCCCTATCGGGCTTGGCGGTGTCGGTGGGTATGCTGGTGGATAACTCGGTGGTGGTCATCGAGAATATCTACCGTCTCCGGGACAAGGGCGCAACGGTCATTCAAGCCGCCGTGTCCGGCGCCCAGCAGGTGGCGGGCGCTGTGGTCTCCTCCACCCTCACCACCGTGTGCGTGTTCCTGCCCATCGTGTTTGTGGAGGGCTTTACGAAAGACCTCTTTACCGACCTCGCCCTGACCATGACCTACTCTCTCATGGCCAGCTTGCTGGTGGCACTGACCGTGGTGCCCGCCATGGGCTGCGGTATGCTGCGGCGTATCCCCGAGAAGAAGGCAGGACTGCTGGATAAGGTCATGCCCGCCTACCGCAAGGCCATCACCTGGTCTCTTGAGCATAAGGCGCTGGTGCTGCTGGCATCCCTTGTGCTGCTGCTTTCCTCTGCCGCCGCCATCTTAGGCCGTGGCTTCACCTTCATGCCGGAGATGGACATGAACTCTGTCAACGTCTCCGTCACCCTCCCCGACGATTGTACCCGCGAAGAGGCGGAGGCCCTCACCGATGAGGTGTCCCGCCGCATTCAGACCATTGAAGAAGTCACCGCCGTGGGCGCTACGCTGGACGGCGGCGGCGCAGCCGCCATGCTCAGCGGCGGCGGTTACAGCGCCACCGTCTACGTCACCATGCCCGACAACATCTCGGGCAACGAGGTGGGACGGCAGATCAACGCGCTGTGCGCCGATATGGAATGTGAGGTCTCCGCCACCAATGTCATGGACGGCATGATGAGCATGATGACCGGCTCCGGCGTGTCCATTCAGGTGTTCGGCGACGATATGGAACACCTGCAAACGGCAGCGAAGTCCATTGCCGCCGCCATGGAAAAGGTGGAGGGCATCGCCTCCGCCTCCGACGGCTTGGAGGAGGCCGCGCCGGCACTCCACGTGTCGGTGGATCGGACAAAGGCCATGCAGCACGGCATGACGGTGGCCCAGATCTATATGGAGATCGCCTCGGCTCTGTCCACCGCCTCTACGGCGCAGGATATCACGCTGGATAATCAGGACTTCTCCCTCACCATCGAGGCCGACGAGAGCAGCGTCCTCACCCGCGAAACGCTGCTGACGCTGAAGATCGACCCCGACACCTCCGTTGCCGCCATGTCCGGCATGGGCGGCGGCATGAGTTCCATGGGCTCTATGGGCGGTATGTCCTCCATGAGCGGCATGGGCGGCTCTATGGACATGGGCAACATGGACATGGACGCTTTTGAGGAGATGCTGGGCGGCGAAAGCGACGACAAGGACGCTGACGGCGAGAAGAAAGACGACGAGAAGAAAGAGGAGAAGAAGGAAGAACCCGCCGTGGAGGAGGACAATTCCTTCCTGCTGGGGGATGTGGCTACGATCGAGGAGACCGTCTCCCTCAACACCATCTCCCACGACCAGCAGCGCCGCCACCTCACGGTGACAGGCCTTATCGCCGAGGGCTATAACGTGACTCTCGTCTCCTCCGATGTGGAAAAGGCTGTCAAGGCACTGACCCTGCCGGAGGATGTGACGGTGGAGTTCGCCGGCGAGAATGAGACCATTATGGAGGCCATGGGCCAGCTGGGTCTCATGCTGGTGCTGGGCATCGTACTGGTGTACTTCATCATGGTGGCCCAGTTCCAGTCCCTCCGTGAGCCCTTCATCGTCATGTTTACCATTCCCTTGGCCTTTACCGGCGGCTTTGCCGCCCTGCTGATCGCCGGCATGGAAGTCAGCATCATCTCCCTCATCGGCTTCGTCATGCTGGTGGGTATCATCGTCAACAACGGTATTGTGCTGGTGGACTACATTAACCAGCAGCGCATGGCCGGCATGGAGCGGCGCGAGGCCATCATCGACGCGGGCTGCACCCGTCTGCGCCCCATTTTGATGACCTCCCTCACCACCATCCTCGGCATGATCGTCACCGCTACGGCACAGAACGCAGGCACCTCCCTCATGCGCCCCGTGGCGCTGGTGTGTATCGGCGGCCTCCTCTACGCCACGCTGATGACGCTGCTGGTGGTGCCCTGTATGTACGAGATCATCAGTAAAAAGACCATCCGCATTGTGGATGAAGCGGAACTTGAGCTGTTGGAGGACTAAGAAGCGCAAAAAAAGAGAGCCGAGAGGCTCTCTTTTTTTCTCTTAGATCAGTGCCGCCACCAGCCACGCCACGATGGCTGCCCCTGCCACGCCCATGGCCGCAAGGCCGGGCAAACCGGGTTTTCGGATATGGATGGGCGTAATGTAGAGAACACCCACCACGAACAGTCCTACCGTCATCACCACGGCCGACACCATGCCGTTCTTGGGCATCATGGCCACCAAATACAGCAGCGGGAACAGCAGCGTGGAGGCAGTGATGGGGAGGCCGAGATAATACTTGCGGGGCTCAGCGCTGCTGCGCTGCCGCTCCTCCTCCGTCACGTTGAAGTAGGCAAGGCGGATCAGACCTGCCAACACGAAGAAAATCAGCGTGGCGGCGTACCACACAGGCACATCCCCCAGCCATTCCTCACGGGCCAGTGTATAGGCGATGAGGGCAGGCAGCACACCAAAGCACATCACATCGTTGAGGGAGTCGATCTGGATGCCGAAGCCCTTCTCCCGCTCGGTGCGGTTTTTCTTGGTGCGGGCGATGCGTCCGTCCACCGTGTCCAGCAGCCCCGCCGCCAGCAGGCAGATAATGGCCGCCAAAGGGCGGTTCTCCATGGCCTGCAGCATACCGCAGATACCAAAGACGGTGGCCAGATAGGTGGCGATCACCGTATAGTCATAAACGCCGATCATAACGTGGAAACCTCTTCTCTTTTTCTCAGATAGCCTATCCTATCAAATTTTCCGTCTCTTTGCAAGGGTGAACGCGGGAAAACTTCGTTAAAACAGGAAAAACCCCGCCGTTTGGCGGGGTTTGGGATGGATACTGCCGTTTATTTCTTCTCCGTCTCAATGATGCCGTAACCGCCGTTGTTGCGGGCGTACACCACGGAAACGGACTCATCTGCCGTGTTGCGGAACACATAGAAGTTGTGACCCAGCAGATTCATCTGCAAAATAGCCTCGTCCACGGTCATGGGCTTGACATCGAAGCGCTTGGTGCGTACCACATGGAACACATCCTCCTCGGCAACCTCAAACTCGGGGACTTCGGGGGCGACAGCCTCGGGACGCAGGTTCTTGGCCAGGCGGGTCTTATTCTTGCGGATACGACGCTCGATGAAGCTGACAGCGCCGTCGATGGCACCGCGCATATCACCGTCGGGATCCTCCTCCTGGGCACGGAACAGCGTGCCGTTGGCAGCGCGGAGCGTCAGTTCCACCGTACAGCGGTTCTTCTTCTCCACGGCGAAAGTCACAAAGGCGTCCGCTTCCTCAGCAAAGTAGCGGTCAAGCTTTCCGATCTTCTTCTCGGCATACTCCTTGATGCTGTCGCTGAGAGAGACCTTCTTGCATGCGAATGTGAACTTCATAGTTGGCTCCTTTCTGCCTTACGGGACTTATATCTGAAAGGGTCGGGGAGGGAGTTCCCCTCATCCTTTTGTGCATTGTAGCACATTTTGCCAAGGTTGAAAAGTACTTTTAGGCACATTCTGCTAAACGCTCACAATCCACAAAAATTTTTGTGCGATTCGACGGGGCACGACAAAATCTCCTATGGACAAACAACCGTCCGCAGGTGTAAGATACTTGTGGAAGCTTTCCAATATCCCACCCGTTTTTTAAAGCCGCACCGAAGTTTTTCGGCGCGGCTTCTTTTTGTTTATTCGGGCAGCGGCAATCCATGGATCATCACCCGGCCAAAACAGGTGAGGCTCCGTCCGCTGCCTGCGCCGAACACCACATCCATGGCGGCACGCTTGCGGTTCAGGGAGAAGAGATATACCATGCCCAGCGCGTCCCGATGATACTGCTTGCACAGCATTTCCCCATCTACACAGAAGATGCCCACGTCGCCGCTCTGCAGAGGATCGTGGTTCACATACACCACGCTGCCGTCGGCAATGTAAGGCTCCATGGAGTCGCCTTGGATCCGCACCGCCAGCTCCGCTCCCACAGGCACTTCGTCCGTAACGGTAAGCAGCTCGTAGTCCTCCATGAACACGGGGGCGGCAAAGCCCGCCGCCGCAGGAGAGGCGTACAGGGGGATCATCTTTCTTTCGCGGGCGGGCACATCCCGCTCTGCCTCCCGCTCCACGGTGGCGAAACCCTCCATCACCGCCCGCACCGTCTGCCGCGCCGCCTGAGGCAGGGCGCGGTACTGCTCCAGCAACCGCTGCTCACTTTCGCTGCAAAAAAAGCTGTGGCGGAAGCTGCCGCGGAAGAGATAGTTGGGGTCTACCTCCAGCGCGTTAAAAAGCTGCAGCAGCACATCCTCCTTAGGGAAGCTCACACCCGTTTCATAGTTGCCGATGGCGCTGCGGCTCACCCCCAAAGCGGCGGCCAGCCCATCACGGCTGATGCCCAGCTCTTCCCTTCTTCGGCGCAGCAACTCACCAAATGCCATGGTGTTCCCCTCCCGTTTTACAAGTTTCTTGGTATCTTTGCCCTTATTCTACTGAATTCGACAGGATATGTCAATAGTTTTAACAAGAAACTTGTGATTTACCCGTTGACAAAACAAGATTCTTGTGATACCATCAACTTGCTTACAAGAAACTTGTTCTTCCACAGACAGTCTATCCAAAATCTGCGGCGGATATGCCGCGGGATGCACCCTTTCTCGCATCTCTCTATCGTTTCAACGGGCTGGACGGGCACGGAACGGGAACTTGAAGCAAAGAGGGAAAATGACAAACCTCCCCACCCGCCAAAGACGGATGGGGAGGCGCGTTGAAATTTGTTATGTGTTAGGCCTTGCCGCTGCCGCCGCAGAAGCGGCACTCGCCCATGGAGCAATGAGAGCAGTCGTACCACTCCCAACCGATGCCGTGCTGGTATTTCTGCACCCGTCCACTGCCGTTGCAGGTGCTGCAGGTGCCTCTGCCGTGGCAATAGCCGCAGTCTTCCTTGTCAAAGAAGTCGTCACCGCCGCTGTTGGCAGGCTCAGGGTCGTAGCCGTCCACAGAAATGCCTTCGCTGAAGGTAATGGTAAATTCTTTATAGTGGTTGTCAAAAAAGTGAAGCAGTTTCAGCTGCACGGAGCCGGAGGCACCCTCTTCCCCTTCGCGGCTGACATTCTCATGGAGGAGATACCATTTCTGCACGTCTCCGGCACTGCCGAATTCTTCGTAGTCCGTGTCCACCACCTTGTAGCCCAGCGCTTCCAGTGCTGCTACATACGCTTCACCGATACTCTCATCACCGGGGGTGGAGGAGGTATAGAAGGCAAAGTCGGTATAGTCCGGATTCAGCGCAAAGTGATAGCCGCTGATACGGCTGGGATCGGGCAGCAGCCACGGGCCGACTTCCTGCTCAGGCCCATTCTTCTGCTCCGTATCCTGTTTGTCGCTCTCGTTGGAGGCAGTACTGTCGGTGGAGTCATCGGGCCCCTCTGTGCTGCCGACATCGTCCTGCGCCGCCTTGCTATCGTCATCGGGTACGGCAGCATCGGCGTTGTCGCTGATCACAGGGTCTTGAGTCAGGTCATCCTTTGGATTTTCTTTGCCGCTGCCCAGCAGCGCAAAAGACAAAACGAGGACAAACACCACCGCCACCACAATAAGGGCAACACGGCGTTTTTTCGGATCGGACAGCACCGAGGCCGTCCCTGCCACCACGGGATTATCCGTAGCAGGACGATTTGCTGCCACATGGCGGGGCTTGCCGCAATCGGGACAGAATTTCGCCGCAGGGGGAAGTTCTGCCCCGCAATGGATGCAGAATTTCACCTGTTTCGTTCTCTCTTTCATCCTCTCGCGCCTCCTTTGGGGGATTTTTCCACGCTTTTCCCCACTATAACACGAGATTTTGACAAGCGCAAGGTAGCGCAGAATAAAACCCGACTACTTAGGTGCTTCGTAATACGAGGAAGGTGGATTCGCTTTTCTGCGGAAAAGCCACGGCGGTTGCAACAGTCCACCGGACTGTTGCTAAGAGCCGCCTTTCGAATCCACCTTAAACGTAAAAATACCGACCGCCCTGACGGGCAATCGGTATTTTTGGTGGGGGAAGGTGGATTCGAACCACCGAAGTCGTCGACAACAGATTTACAGTCTGCCCCCTTTGGCCACTCGGGAATTCCCCCATATGAAGTTTTGGAGCTGGTGGACGGATTCGAACCCCCGACCTGCTGATTACAAATCAGCTGCACTACCACTGTGCTACACCAGCAAAGAACCAACGCATAAATATTAACAGACCGAACCCATTTTGTCAACATAAAAGTTGCCTCATTTTCCCTCTTTTTTTCATTTCTTTTTTGTGTGTTACATACGAGGAGTTGACTTGTTGATGACATTACTGGAACTATCCAAACAATACGCCCATTCCGCCCATCTGCTGCGGATGCGTATCCGCACCCTGCGGCAAATGGAACGGAATGCCGAGGACGAAGAAACGCGGCAGCAATTACACCGCCGTATCGCCGATTTGCAGCCCATGCTGTCCCAGTGCCGCCAGCTCCAGCTGCTGACAGCCCACTACTACGAAAGGAGCTTTCACCGCAATGAGAGATATACCCTTTGATGAGCGCTACCTGACCCCCTACGACCCCTTCGCGCCCCAAGGGGATAACCGCCTGCGTCTTCGCCGCTTGCGCCGCTATCTCCCCGAGGCCATGGAGGATCTGACGGAGCGGCAGAAAGAGATGGTGCGGATGCACTTCTTCGAGGAAAAGACCGTGTCCGACATCGCCCGCGAACTGTCGGTGAACCGCTCCACCGTGTCCCGCTGCCTCTCCCGCGCCGAAAGACGGCTGCTGCGCACCCTGCGCTTCACATTATAATCCCGCGGCCCCGCCTCTTGACAAGGAGGTGGGGCCGAGAGTATGATGGCGATGGCTAAGCACGTTTTTATTAAGGAGGCTTTTTCATGTTTCAGACGCTGCTTCACAACAAATATCTGCGGCTGCTGACCGGCCTTTTGGGCGCGGTGATCCACGCTGCCGCCATCAATCTTTTTGTCGTACCTCAAGGGTTTTATTCCGGCGGCCTTTACGGCGTATGTCAGGTGATTCGTACATTGCTGGTGCAGCAATTCGGGCTTGTCACGCCTGTAGATCTGGCCGGTGTTCTCTATCTTTTGCTGAATATCCCGCTGCTCATATTGGCGTGGCGTTCTTTTGGCCGGCCTTTCGTCATCCGCATGACCGTTTGTACAGCGGTGGACTCTATTGCACTGGCCCTCATCCCCTCCCCCGCCGTGCCCATTGTTGCCGACCCGCTCTCCGCCTGTCTCATTGGCGGCATCTGCTCCGGCTTTGCCTGCGGTCTGATCCTTACCTGCGGCTGCAGCACGGGCGGCTTGGATGTGTTGGGTCTGTACCTCAGCAAGAAGGGCAGCCGCTTTACGGTGGGTAAGTTCTCCATCTCCTTCAATGCGGTGCTCTACGCCGCCTGTGCCCTGATTTTCTCCCTCCACACCGCCCTCTACTCCGTCATCTACACGGTGTTTGCCTCCCTGTTTCTCGACCGGGCCCATCAGCAGAATATCTCCGTGCAGATGCTGATTTTCACCAAAAACAAGTCTGAAGAGATGAGAGCCTTTATTATCGAGCGGCTGAGCCGTGGCGTGACCCTTTGGAAAGGCCGCGGGGGCTATACCAACGAGCCACTGGATGTTCTGTGCGTGTGCCTCAATAAATACGAGATCCTCACTACACAGCAGATGCTCCGCGAGGTGGACAGCAATGCCTTCTTTATTGTGCAGGAGGGGGTGCAGGTCGGCGGTCACTTTGAACGGCACTTGCTCTAAAAAGCGCCACTTTGCATATTTTCTCGCTTTTTATGTCTCTTTTTCCACAATAGCGTGAAATTTCCCTTGTGTATAGGGCGCTTTTGTGCTATAATTACTTGAATTCTTATGCTCATCCTGAACCTTTGGGGGTCCTATGGAGGAAAAAACTCGTTATGTCGGCTCTGTCCGATTCTATAAAAACATGCTTTTGTTGGTGATCGCGCTGCTGGTGCTGACGCTGACGGTCGTGTCGTTGTACTACCACCACCGCTATCGGCAGGCGATAGACCTTTTGGAGCAGGAATACAACGCCTCGGTGGAGTCCATCTTGAATCTGGACAGCGATCCGCTGGCATACCAGACCCTCTATGAGGACTTCTACGCTCCTCAGGTCTACAACGCCACCGAGCGCGTCTCCGGCATGGCCTATCTCACCTTTGATGGCGGCCCCTCGGAAAACACCGCGGCCATCCTTGAGATTTTGGCCCGCGAGGGCGTTAGCGCCACCTTCTTCGTTAACGGCAACCTCACCAACGACCCCGGGTATGACGATCTGCTCCGGGCCATCGTGGCAGGCGGCCACACACTGGGGCTGGGCAGCTGGAGCAATGACCCCGCCGCCATCTACGCCTCGGTGGAGGCCTATCTGGCCGATATGTCCACCCTCTACACCTACATTGAGGAGACCACCGGTGTGCAGCCCTCGGTGTTCCGCTTCGCAGGCGGCAGCATCAACAGCTATGACGCCGGCATCTACCACGAACTGCTGGCAGAGATGGTGCGCCGCGGCTTCGTCCCCTACGATTGGAACCTCTCCGCCGACGGCGGCGCAGGCAGCACCCGCCTCTCCGCTGAGGAGCTGGTGCTCCATGTGGAGGACGCTTTGACAGGACTTGACCGCGCCATCGTCCTGCTCCACGACGACGGCACCCACAGCACCACCGTAGAGGCCCTGCCCGGGATCATCGCCCTGCTGAAGGAGCGCGCCTTCTCTGTGTCGGCGCTGACCCACGAGATCAAGCCCGTTTTGTTCGCCTATTCCAACTGACCCCCACTGTGTAAAACCATTTTTCAACTTCATTGCCGGGAGGAAATCACAATGAGCAAGCAAGTCAATAAGAAAGAAAACTTCAACAAGGCCGTTTTTGATATGTTCGGCGTTGGCGGCGTACAGGTCGTCACCGAGGACGCTCCCGAGACGGAAGCGCCTGTTGCCGAGCAGACCCTGAGCACCGAGGTGCAGACCGCCGAGGTAGCCGCCCCTAACGCAGCCCATGCTGCCCCCTATTCCCTGATCCCCGCCACCTTCCTGGCTCCCGGCACTTCTTTGGAAGGTAAGCTCAAGAGCAAGGGCGATGTAGAGCTGGCCGGCATGTTTACCGGCGAGATCGAGGCCGAGGGCAATGTGACCCTCCGCGCCGACGCCACCTGCAACATCACTGCCGCCAGCCTCACGCTGGTCTCCTGCCATCTCAAGGGCGACTGCAGCGTTTCCGGCAGCGTAGCCATCAGCGACAACTCCGAGCTTACCGGCAACATCAATGCCGACGAGCTGCACTGCTCCGGCGCTATCACCGGCGATATCGTCGTAAAGGGCGCGCTGTCGCTGGAGAACACTGCCCGCGTGTACGGCAACATCAACGCCGGTACTATCACCATGGCTCGCGGCGCTATCATCAAGGGCTCTGTGTCCATGGATCGCGCCTGATCTTTACACAGCAAATAAGACCGGAAGCTGCACGCTTCCGGTCTTTCTTTTTTTACAGCTTTTTCTCCATGTAGATGGCTTCTTCCACAGGGTTGGTGAAATAGTATTTGTCGATGACATAGAACCCCAGCTTCACATAGAGCCCGTAGGCCTCGTCCAGATAGGGGGTGGTGTCGAGACGCATGGTGTGGTATCCCGCAGCGCGGGCTTCGCCAAGGATCTTCTCCATCATGTCCTGCCCCACGCCGCTGCCGCGGTATTCGGGGCGCAGGTAGACCCGCTTCAGCTCACAGATGCCCTCCTCCAGATAGCGAATCGCCACACAGCCTGCGTCCTTGCCATCACAGCGGACTAAGAAGAGGCGGCCTCGGGGCTCACCGTACTTCTCCTCCAAGTGCTGGATCTCCTCGTCATAGTTCTGCACGGCGAGGCACTGGCGCATAGGCTCGCCGCCCCGCTCCCCCAACAGGGCAGCGTATTCCAAAAATAGCGGCAGCAAATTCTGCCCCAAATCATAGGCACGATGATAGGTCACGTTCATACGGTGTTCGCCTCCTTTTTCACGGTGTGGAACTTCTCAGGAAAAGAGAAAATCTTTCTTCTTCATGCCCACCTTCTCGGCAGCGGCCAGAACAGCCGCCTCGGCTGCGGCAGGGACAGCCACCACCGCGCCGTATTTCTTCACGATAGGCAGCAGCTTCTCCACATCTTCGGCAGCGCACTTCACCATGGCCTTGCCGTTATAGCGGCGCAGGGCTGCCTCCAAGGCGGCGGCATGGGCGGTCTCCAGCTGCAGGGGCTGACCCGACACGGCCTGCACCTCGCACACCGCTTCTTTCAGCACGGCGGCAACATCCACCTCGGGCAGATCCACATTGAGGTGCATGATCTCCACCTCGTCCTGCAGATCGAGGGCGGCATCCACGATATCTTCCACATCGCCGTCCACCAAGGAGTCGCGGATGCTCTCCCCGTCCTCGATGCAGCTGCCGATGGTGGCCTCATCCTCGCCGAAGCACACGGCGTGGTTATAGGAAGAAATGACGGTGCGCGCCTTATCGCTGACGCTCTTAGGCACGATGCCCTGCACCTTCTGGCTGAGTTGGGCGAGGTAATCGGGGTTGGTGCCGCAGCAGCCGCCCACGGCGCGGACGCCGCCGTTCACCATGTCCACCACCTCGTCCACAAACTCCTCCACCGTCACGTCAAACACGGTCTTGCCATCCTCCAAACG
>JAFQTS010000043.1 GCA_017408915.1 Oscillospiraceae bacterium
TGCCACCCGCCGTATGCCACGCATCGGGGAAGGCCTGCACAACCCCGTGGTCGGTAATGGCGATGGCGGGATGTCCCCAGGAGATGGCCTGCTTAATGACGCTCTTGGTGTTGGTCAAGGCATCCATAGAGGACATTTGGGTATGGAGATGGAGCTCCACACGCTTTTTGGGGGCGGTATCCTTTCGCTCCTCACGCTTGCCACGCATGATGCTGAAGGGACACAGCTGCATCTCCTTGCCGTCATGGCTCAGCTCCATCTTGCCCTGCACGCGAAGCCACATGCCCGCATCCAGTTTCTGAGACAGGGCCTTCGCCTCCGCCTCATTGAGGGAACGACGGAGCATAACGCTGCTTTTAAGGTCGGTCATGCTGCCTGTCAGCATCCAAAGTCCGGGACGGCGGGTCTCGTAGATCTCTACTTGGAAGAGCTGTCCTTCAACCACCACACCGCCCATCTTGGGATTCAGTTCCTCCATGGGGGTCACTTTGCCTGTAAAGGCTTTTCCCATGACAACATCGTTATTACCGCTGTTCTTTGCGCTGTTGCCCCCGTGGATATTGAGCCGCAGCTGACGAAGATCGTACTCGTCCATCAACAGCTGACGGATGGTGGCAACCAGCGCCTCCGGCAGAGGCTCACCGCAGCGGACATCCACCTCCATGGCGCGATTCTTCGCGTCCAAAGAGCCGCCCAGCACCTCCGCATCGTGGAGGGCGAGGCCGATCTCACGAGGCGGCACAAAACGCTCAAAAAAATCAAAAAATGGGATCTTATCACACATAGTTCGTAACTCTCAGTTTCGTATCTTACAGCTTTTCGATCTCTTCCATCAGTGCTTCCACCAGCTTGTCCTGCGGTACTTTCCGCAGCACTTCGCCGCGGCGGAACAGTAAGCCCTCTCCTGCGCCGCCGGCAATGCCCACATCGACATTGCGCGCCTCACCGGGGCCGTTCACCACGCAGCCCATGACGGCTACGGTGATGGGCTTGGTGCAGTCGCGCAAACGCTCCTCCACCTCGCGGGCAATGGGCAGCATATCGTACTTGGTTCTTCCGCAGGTGGGGCAGGAAATGAGATTCACGCCCGTCTGACGGACACCGCTGGCAGAGAGAATCTTCTTGGCGGCGGCGATCTCCTCCACAGGGTCGGCGGTCAAGCTAACACGGAGGGTGTCGCCGATGCCGAGGCACAGCAGGCCGCCAATACCCACAGCGGACTTGATAAGGCCCATCTCCGGCGTGCCAGCCTCGGTGACGCCCAGGTGCAGCGGATAGTCGGTGCGCTCGGCAAGGAGGCGGTAAGCTGCCATATTGGTGGGCACATGGGAGCATTTGACAGAGAGGCAGATGTCATCGAAATTGCAGTCGTTCAGCAGCTTCACATGACCCATGGCGCTCTCCACCAGCGCTTCCGCCGTGACGCCGCCGTATTTTTGCAGCATCTCCTTTTCCAGCGAGCCGCCGTTGACGCCTACGCGAATGGGGATGCCCCGTTCACGGCAGGCATCCGCCACGGCGCGGACGCGCTCGGGTGCGCCGATGTTGCCGGGGTTGATGCGGATCTTATCCACACCCTGCGCGGCGCACTCCAAAGCCAGCTTATAGTCAAAATGGATATCCGCCACCAAGGGGATATGGATGGCAGATTTGATCTTACCGATGGCTTGGGCAGCCTCCATAGTGGGCACTGCCACGCGGACGATCTCGCAGCCTGCCGCCTCTAAGGCATGGATCTGCGCCACCGTAGCGGCAACATCCTCCGTTGCGGTATTACACATGGACTGGATGGTCACAGGCGCACCGCCGCCCAAGGCAACCTTACCAACCTGCAGACGTTTCGACATGGATACCCACTCCTTTCTTGGGAAAATCGCTTAGGTAAACAGTTTATACACATCGCTGACCGACACGATCAGCATCAAACCCAACAGCAGGACAAGACCTGCAAAATGGATATAGTTCTCGTACTTTGCGGGGATCTGACGGCGGAACAAGGCCATAGCGATGGCATTGAGGACAAGGAAGAAAATCTTACCGCCGTCCAGTGCGGGCAGAGGCAGAAGATTCATCACCGCCAAGTTCACGGCGATCAAACCTGCCAAATAGCCGATGCTGAAGATAGCGTCAGCAAAACTGGCTGCCGACTCGCCTACCTCCGTAATGGTAGTGACAATGCCCACAGGGCCGCTGAGATCCTGCAAGCCCGCCTCGCCGGTAACGAGCATCTTCAAGCTCAAGCGCACCAAGCGGACGAAGTCCATGGTGTTGTTCCACGAATAGCTGATGCGGTCGCCAAAATCCGCCGCCTCAGCACCGAAAAAGAGACCGTAGCCACGGTAGGCGTTGCCCTCTTGGTCGGTATATTCCCGCAGTTCCATAGGGAAGTCGTTCAAACGCACCTTCTCCCCATTGCGGCGCACCACCAAGTCGAACGTGCCGTCCGTATTGAAGCCGAAGAGCAAACTCACATCGCTGTAGACATAGACACGCTCACCGTCAATGGACAGCAGCGTATCCCCCACCTGCAAGCCCTCGGCACTCTCCAAGGGGCAGCCCTCGGCAAAGCCGGTAATGGTGGGGGTATAAAAGCCCTGTGCGCCGCTGTAGAGCAGCACCATGATGATGAGGCCGGTAATGAAATTCATCACCGCGCCGGCGACGAAGATATAGAGCTTCGCCCAAAAGCCTTGGTTATTCAAGGCGCGGGGATCATCGGAGTCCTCCTCTTCTCCCTCCATGGCGCAATAGCCGCCGCAGGGGATGGCGCGGAGGGTATAGAGGGTCTCCCCCTTCTCCTTCTGCCACAGCTTCGGGCCCATACCGATGGAAAACTCGTTGACCGTCACGCCGCAGCTTTTGGCAGCTAAGAAATGACCCAGTTCATGGACGGCGATCAGCACACCGAAAATGACGACCGCCACCAAGATATAGAGAATCGTTGACATAGGCTACATAGTCCTTTTCCTTACAGTACCGCCTTGACGCATTCACGCGCCGCACGGTCTGCTTCCAGTATATCCGCAAGGCTTGGCTGATATTTCACCTCAACCTTGTCAAGAGCGCGTTCCACCAAGCGATGGATGCCGTTAAAGCCCGTATCGCCACGCAAAAATGCCCACACCGCCTCTTCATTGGCGGCGTTCATCACAGCGCAGGCAGTGCCGCCCACTGCCGCCACCTCACGGGCGATCTTCAAGCAGCGGAACGCCTCCATATCGGGAGCGGAGAAGGTCAGCGCACCACAGGTGAGCAAATCGAGGGGTTCATCGTGGCTCACGGCGCGGTGGGGGTACGTGAGGGCATAGCGGATGGGCAGCTTCATATCGGGGGTGCCCAGCTGGGCGATCATAGCGCCGTCACGATACTCCACCAAAGAGTGGACGATGCTCTGACGATGGATCACCGCGTCGATAGACTCGATGCCCACGCGGTAGAGACGCATGGCCTCGATGATCTCCAAGCCCTTGTTCATCAAGGTAGCAGAGTCGATGGTGATCTTGGCGCCCATGTCCCAGTTGGGATGCTTGAGGGCATCCTGAGGGTGCATGTGCTCCAACTCCTCGTAGCTCTTGCCGAAGAACGGCCCGCCGGAGCAGGTGAGAATAAGGCGCTTCACCTCTCCCCTGTCGCGGCAGCCCTGCAAACTCTGGAAAAGAGCGGAGTGTTCGCTGTCCACGGGGATGATCTCCGCGCCGTACTTCTCCGCCGCCGCCATGACAAGCTCTCCGGCGCATACCAGCGTCTCCTTGTTGGCGAGGGCAATGCGCTTACCCTTCTCGATAGCAGCGAGGGTAGGAGCAAGTCCTACGCTGCCCACCACGGCGGTCACCACCGTATCGGCCTCCTCCATAGAAGCGGCTGCCAGCAACCCCTCGGGGCCGGACAGCACCTCCACATCCAAATCAGCCACACGCTGCCGCAGCTCCTGTGCCGCCGCTGCGTCATAAAGCACCGCAAGGCGCGGCAAAAACTGCCGCACCTGCGCTTCTAATTTATCCACATTGTTGCGGGCCGTCAAGGCTGCCACACGCAGCCCCAACTCCCGGGCTACCTGCAGCGTCTGCTGCCCGATAGAGCCGGTAGCGCCCAGTAATGCCAGTGTTTTGGTCATGGAATGTTCCTCAATACATGGTCACGCTGCTGATAATGAGCCAAACGATGGGTGCGGCGAAAATCACGCTGTCGAACCGATCCAGCACGCCGCCGTGACCGGGCAGGAGACGACCGTAGTCCTTAATGCCGTACTCGCGCTTGATGGCGGAGAAGCTCAGATCGCCCAGCTGACCCATGGCAGCGCCCACAAGACCCAGCAGCACGCACCAGCCGATGTTCAGCTGCACCTCGGTAACGAGGAAGAACACGATGCGGAAAATGATCATGCCCACCATGCCGCCTACAAGGCCGCCCACTGCGCCCTCGCGGGTCTTTTTGGGGCTGACCTTCGGAGCCAGCTTATACTTGCCGAACAGCATACCGGCAAAGAGGGCCAGCGTATCGGAGCAGAAGGCCGCCACCAGTACGATCAGCAGCATACCGCCGCCGTAGGGCAGCATACGCAGACGCATCAAGCAGCCCAGTGCCGCAGGGATGGCGATGCCCGCCACCAAAATGGTGGTAAGATCAAGGAAGGAGATGGCGCGGGGCTTTCCATATTCCACCACCACGCAGACGAACAGCAGCACAACAAAGGCCGCCAGCAGCCATTTTACCAGCGTGGCAAACTCGGCCTGCTCCTCCACACCGGAAAAGGCGGACAGCAAAATCACGCAAATCCCCATAATTCCGGCGAGGCCAAACCAGCGATTTCCCTTCTCCTTGCCACACACGGCAGAAATCAGCTCATGAGCCGCAATGACGCACAGGACGAACAAAAACGCACCTGTTGCCCATGCAGGCGCCCACAGCACCACAAACAGCAGCAGCGGAATGCCCACAACGGCTACCAAAATTCTCTGTAACATTACTTCTCCTCTTACTTCACGCCGCCAAAACGGCGATCACGCTGCTGGTAGGCAATAATGGCCTCCTCCAGCGTCTTTTCATCAAAATCGGGCCACAAGGTCGGGGTAAAAATAAACTCACTGTAGGCGCACTGCCACAGCAGGAAGTTGCTGATGCGCTGCTCCCCGCCGGGACGGATCACCAGCTCGGGATCGGGCACATCGGCAGAATAGAGGAACTTCCCAAAGTTCTCCTCCGTCCACTCCACGCCTGCTTCCGCACAGGCTTTCGCCGCGCGGACGATCTCATCGCGGCCACCGTAGTTGAGGCAGAGGTTGGCCTGCACACCCTCGATGGTGTCGGAGAGGGCATTGGCCTTTTCTGCCAGAGCGCACAGCTCCGGATCAAGGACGGAGAGATCGCCGAAGAACTTCACACGGATGTTCTCTTTCTCCATAGAGGGCAGCGCCTCACGGAGATACTGACCCAGCAAGCCCATGATGGCATCCACTTCCTCCTTGGGACGCTTCCAGTTCTCCGTGGAGAACGCGTACACCGTCAGATACTGGATGCCCAGCTTCTTGCAGTGCTTGGCGATACGGCGGAAGGTCTCCGCCCCCACTTTATGGCCGGCAGTGCGGGGCAGACCCCGCATTTTTGCCCAACGACCGTTGCCGTCCATAATAATAGCGATATGGCGGGGAAGGCGGCTCATGTCCACCTGCCCCGCCGTATTCTGCGTTTTCGTACCGAAAATGCCCATTAGACGGACATCAGTTCCTTTTCCTTGTTTTCCAGCAGCTTATCCAGTTCCTTGCAGCGGTCGTCGGTCATCTTCTGCAGGTCCTTTTCCACCATCTTCAGCTCATCCTCGGTGATCTCGGAGGCCTTCTGCTGCTTCTTGAAGTTGTCCAGTGCATCGCGGCGGATGTTGCGGATGGCAACCTTACCACCCTCGGTGTACTTATGGATCTGCTTAACCAATTCCTTACGACGCTCCTCCGTCAGCTGGGGGAAAGCAAGACGGATGCTCTTGCCGTCGTTGGAGGGATTGATGCCCAGATCGGACTCCTGGATGGCCTTCTCAATGCTGCGCAGCGTGGTAGCATCCCAGGGGGTGATCAGCAGGGTGCGGGGATCGGGAGAACCGATGGCAGCCATCTGATGGATGGGGGTGGGGGTACCATAGTAGTCCACCATGATACGGTTCAGAACGGAAGCGTTGGCACGGCCTGCGCGAACGGCGGCAAAGTCGTTCTCCACAGACTCGATGCTCTTCTTCATTTTTTCCTCGTAAACTTTGTATTCATCTTTCAGCATGGGGTCAATCCTCCTTAACGATTGTTCCGATTTTTTCTCCGCGGATGACGCGGACGATGTTGTAGGGGTCTTTCAGTGCAAATACCAGCACGGGGATATGGTTGTCCATAGAAAGGCTGGTAGCAGTGGAGTCCATCACCGCCAAGCGGCGGGCCAGCACCTCGTCATAGCTGATGGCATCAAACTTCACCGCTTCCTTGTTGACGGCGGGATCGCTGTCATAGACACCGTCGATGTTCTTGGCAAGCAAGATCACCTCGGCGCCGATCTCCGCTGCACGGAGCACAGCGGCGGTATCGGTGGAAAAATAGGGGTTACCAGTGCCGCAGCCGAAGATGACCACGCGGCCCTTCTCCAAATGACGGATGGCACGGGCACGGATGTAGGGCTCTGCCACGGCACGGATCTCCAGCGCTGTCTGCACGCGGACATCCACGCCCTTCTGCTCCAAGACATCTGCCATTGCCATGCAGTTCATGGTGGTGGCCAGCATACCCATGTGGTCGGCGCGGGAGCGCTCAATGTAGCCCTCGCCATTCTTCACGCCGCGCCAGAAGTTGCCGCCGCCGATAACGATGCCCACCTGTACGCCCATCTCCACACACTCGCGGATCACATCGGCAACGCGGTACATCACATCAAA
>JAFQTS010000044.1 GCA_017408915.1 Oscillospiraceae bacterium
ACCGAAGCGCTTGCCGATGCTTTGGGCGTTTCTACTATGGCATTGAATGTTCCTGATATTGATACGGATCTCGGCTTTATGCATACCCTCTTTGCATTAGAGGATATTTACGGATTGAAGATTGACAAGCTCGATGACGAGGTTTGCATCCGCCTTGATAAAAACAGAGGAACATCTTACATTTCTTTGCTTGAGCGTTTTACCGCTTGGCAGAAAGAAGCAGAGAAGTATCGCAACGGCGAAATCAGTAAAGAGGAATATGACCGTTGGCGTTATACATATCCCGAAGTAGAAGTACAACGCACAAGGGATGCTCTTGACGAACTGCGAGATCAAGAGGGGTAATTCAAAACAAAATGGAAGATAAAGATGCATTGTATACAGCTTTAAAAGCGTTCTATGATGCCGAAGTTGAGCGCCAGGAAAAGTTAAAAGAAAAATATCCTGATGATGTACCTAATACTGTGTGTAATCACGCTTTCATCCGTGGATATTCTTTAGAGAACAGTTTTGGACCTAAAGAAGGAGATTACAACTATTTTTGTCAGATAGGATTTGAAACCCTTTACATATGGACATATCAAAAAAACGTTAATTCTGCTTTGGTATCTGAAACCCAACTTTCAGTTAAAGAATTACCATATTGGAAAACGGCAGCCAATCTAATATGGCTCTCCCTGTCTTTTGCAAAATGTTTCGAGTGTGCAACGATGGACGATCTACCTGATTATAAATGGATGTATTATTTTGATCCTTGTAAATCCACCATTGACAACACTACTTTTTATAACTTATCGAGCATTGAGCAAAAATTTATGTCGACAGGAATCCATTTAAAACCAACGGAAATTGCTTCATTGGCATCGGTAATTGAGTTACTCATACGAGATGATCAAGCATATACTGCACTTTCTCTTGTGTTTTCTGCATTTTGCACTCACTCTTGTTGTCTAATCTGCGAAATGAGTAAGCATCCTTGGCATGACCATTTAGCAGAAGAACCCTCAATATGGCAACAAGCACAAATGTTGCCAAGCCTTGAAACAGCAGTTGTTCAATCATGCCGAGCTGTTGAAGCTATAATTGGTGAACCACCAAATCAAAAAAAGCCCGGAAAAGTATTTGCACATAAGCAGCACTGGAAAGACACAATTGGTATTGACCCCGACGATATATTTGAAAAAGCAAATATGTCGTATTTAGATTTTTACTACAAACTTTTCTTCGAACTTCGAAACCCGTCTGCTCACAGTTACGGAAATATACACTATGATTTGGCTCGTAAGCGAGCAGTTGAGTCTCAATGCTTTGCAGCGATAATTGTTCAAAAATACATTGATAAACATACTGTTGATAACGAAACAGCAATTGATTCTCTAAAATTCAATAGAGAATTGCTTGACAAAGTATCAGAAACAATGTCAACCTGCATGACAAAAGAATAAAAAAGAGCTAACAGACTTTGTAACAAAAATCTGTTAGCTCTTTATTTATGAATAATCTGAAATTGTTGTCAAAACGTTGTCACGAGGCTTTTTGAAACCTCAAAAACCCAGTGTTTATGCGGGTTTTCAGCGTTTTTGGTATTATTCCCACTCAATCGTGCCGATGGGCTTCGGGGTCAGGTCGAGGCAGACGCGGTTGATGCCCTCCACCTCGTGGGTGATACGCTCGGTGACGCGGTGCAGCACAGCGTAGGGGACTTCCTCAATAGTGGCGGTCATGGCATCCACGGTGTTGACGGCGCGGATGATGGCGGGCCAACCCTCGTAACGCTTGCCATCGCGGACGCCCACGCTCTTAAAGTCGGGGACAGCCACGAAATACTGCCACACATGGTTCAGACCATTGTTGTCAAACTCCTCGCGGAGGATGGCATCGGCCTCACGCAGGGCGTGGAGACGGTCGCGGGTAATGGCACCCAGGCAGCGGACACCGAGACCGGGGCCGGGGAAGGGCTGACGATAGACCATGCTGTGGGGCAGACCCAGTGCCTCGCCCACCACGCGGACTTCGTCCTTGAACAGCAGCTTCACAGGCTCCACCAGCTCCATGGTCATCCATGCAGGCAGGCCGCCCACATTGTGGTGTGCCTTCACAGAATCCTTGGACTCGAGAATGTCGGGATAGATAGTGCCCTGACCGAGGAAGGCAATGTCCTCCAGCTTGTCGGCCTCTTCGCCGAAGATCTTAATGAACTCCTCGCCGATGATCTTACGCTTACGCTCAGGCTCGGCAACGCCAGCCAGCAGGTCGAGGTAACGATCGGTAGCATCAATGTAGATGAGGTTGGCATCCATAGCCTCGCCAAAGACGCGGATGACGGCCTCAGACTCGTCCTTACGCATGAGACCATGGTTCACGTGGACGCACACCAGCTGCTTGCCGATGGCCTTAATGAGGAGGGCGGCAACCACAGAGGAATCCACGCCGCCGCTCAGTGCCAGCAGCACCTTCTTGTCGCCCACCTGTGCGCGGATAGCCTCCACCTGCTCGTCAATGAACTTATTGGCAAGCTCGATGGTGGTAATACGCTCCATATCCTCGGGGCGCACGTTGTTCTTATAATCGTACATACTTTACTCCTCTCCACGGAACACGATTCCGTTCTCGTCAGCCTTCTCAATAACAGCCAGTGCATGATAGGGCACGCCCTCCATGGCGCGGAACTTATCGCCGCCGCCCTGGAAGCCCTTCTCCACTGCCACGCCGATACCCTCGAGGGTAGCGCCGGCCTTATTCACGATATCCACCAGACCGCCCATAGCGTAGCCGTTGGCCATAAAGTCGTCGATGATCAGCACGTGATCCTCGGGCTTGAGCCACTCCTGAGAGACCAGCAGCGTCACCTTCTTCTTATAGGTATAGGAGAAGATTTCGCTCTGAATGAGGCCGCTTTCAATGTTGTCGCTCTTGGCCTTCTTGGCAAAGAGCATGGGCACGCCGTACTTCTGAGCGCAGGCGGTAGCCAGAGCGATACCGCTGGCCTCAGCCGTCAGCACCACGGTGATTTTGCTGATGTCGAAATACTTGGCAAACTCGTCGGCGATCTCCTCCAGCAGCTTGGTGTCCACGCGGTGGTTTAAGAAGCCGTCGATCTTAATAATGTTGCCGGGCAGGACTTTGCCCTCGCGGCGGATGCGGTCTTTCAGAATCTGCATTGTCTCTTCTCCTTTTATCTGTGAAGTTTGTCAGAAAATACAAAAATACATACCACGGTAATGGTACACCACGGGGAAAAAAATTGCAACTGCAAATATCGTATTTCTCCAATAAGAACAGCTAATTTTCCCACTTAAAACTCGAAAATAATACCCACTGCCGCCGCCAACGCGATAAAGACGATGGGATGGAACTTCTTCACCTTGGGCACAAAATTGGTCAGCACCACAATGACCGCTGCCAACACCAGTTCCCGCCAGCGCAGCACCCCAAAGCCCGATGCCGTCAAGTTAAAGAGCGTGGTCATGGCAACACCGATGCCCGCCGAGGCCACCATGGCCACAGAGGCGGGACGAAGACCGTAGAAAGCCGCCTCCACATAGGTGTTGGTGCGGAACTTCTCCAGCACCTTGCTGACGAGGATAATGAGCATGACCGAGGGCATCACCAAACCCGCCGAGGCGCAGAGAGCGCCCAAGATCCCCGCCGTTTCAAAGCCCACATAGGTAGCCATATTGACACCGATAGGGCCGGGGGTGGACTCGCTGATAGCCAGCATATCCGCCAGCTGGGCAGAGGTAAACCACCCCGTCCGCTGAGAGATGTCCTCTAAAAAGGGCAGCGTGGCCAAGCCGCCGCCTACGGCGAAGAGTCCCGTTTTGAAAAACTCATAGAATAATTGCAGGAAGATCATTTCTTCGCACCTCCCGCCACCTTGATGAGAATACCCGCCAGTGCCGCCGCCAGTACGGGCACAACGGGGGTAATATCCGTCAGCAGGGAAAGAGCCAGCACCGCCGCGAAAATAAGCAGTGCCTTCCCATCCTTCACGGCGCTGCGCCACAGCTTCACCACCGCGTTGAAAATCAGCACACAGACACACACGCGGATACCGGCGAAAGCGTGCTTCACCGCCGCAATGTGGGAGATCTGACCGATGATCCCCGCCAGCGCCATAATGATCACCAGCGAGGGCAGCACCATGCCGATGGTGGCGAAGATAGCCCCCAAGAGCCCGCGGCGCTTCTGCCCGATAAAGGTGGCGGTATTCACCGCGATGATGCCGGGAGTACACTGTCCGATGGCGAAATAATCCGCCAGCTCCGCCTCCGTGGCCCAGCCGCGATTTTCCACCACTTCACGCTGCAAAATGGGCAGCATAGCCATGCCGCCGCCAAAAGTCATTACCCCCACCTTGGCAAAGGTAATGAGCAACATCCACAGTTCTTTCACTGTCCGTCTCCTTTAATCAACATAACCGTACAATCCCCGCACCGACACCTCGCCGCTGCGGATGGTCTCCAACTCCTCGCCGTGCCGTACCACGAGGCCGTAGCGCCCATCGATGTCCAGCGCCTCCACCTCCCTGCCCTCCGGCAGCAAGCGGCACAGCTTCCCCGTGGTGACGCAGCGGCAGCGGTATTCGTCAATATACGTCTCCGGCGCACACAGATGCCGCAGCGTTTGGTGGAGGGCTTCCACCACTGCCTGCTCCAGCGCCGCCCTGTCCACAGCGCAGCCCAACTCTGCCTCCAAAGAGGAGGCGATGGCTGCCACCTCAGGGGTGAACTCTTCCGCCTTCGTCCCCACGTTGAGCCCCAACCCCAATACCACATGGGCAACGCTTCCGTCCCCATTGAGGGCAGGCTCGGTGAGAAGTCCCGCGATTTTCTTCCCGTTCAGCACAAGGTCGTTGGGCCACTTGATGCCCACCTGCGCCCCTGTTGCCTTCTCGATGGCCACCGCCGCCGATGCCGCCGCCATAGCGGTCAAGGGCAGCAAGTCCTCGGCGCTGCACAGGGGACGCCACAGCACCGACACATAGAGCCCCCGTCCTGCAGGAGAGAGGAAGCTGCGCCCTCTGCGCCCACGGCCTGCGCTCTGACTCTCGGCGATGACCACCGCCGCATCGATGCCCTGCCGCGCCAAGTCCTTGGCAATATCGTTGGTGGAGGTGACCTCCCCATAGCGATAGATTTCCATAGAAGCTGCCTCCTCCCTTCTTGTAATAACACTTCATTTTACCATGATTCCCCGTTTCCGTAAAGGGGCAAACCGCCCACCCTTGACAAATCCGCAGCCGCCCTGTATGGTAAAACTACTGCAAGGAGGTGAGGGAATTGACAGCACGAAAACTGGTCTATGTGGCGCTCTTCGCCGCTTTGACGGCTGTGGGCGCGTTCCTTCGCCTGCCTTTGGGGATGGTGTCGGTGACGGCGCAATTCCTCGTTACCGCTATGGCAGGGGCGCTGCTGGGTGGAAAATGGGGCGCCGTGAGCCAAGGGGTCTATGTGGCGTTGGGTCTTTTAGGGCTGCCCATCTTCACCATGGGCGGCGGCATTGGCTATGTGCTGCAGCCCACCTTCGGCTTTGTCCTCGCCCTCATCCCCGCCGCATGGGTCATTGGTCGCGTGGCAGGAGAACGCACCACGCCTCAACCTATGGTCGTGTCCTGTCTTGCAGGCTTGGGCGTTGTCTACGCGGTGGGTCTGCCCTACATGGCGCTGATTTGCAACGGCTATCTCCACCAAAATCTCCCCTTTTCCCGTTTGATGATGGTGGGCTGCCTCCCCTTCCTGCCCTTTGATGCCGTGAAGGTGCTTCTCGCCGCCATCGTCTGCCCTGCGGTGCAGCGGCGTCTCTCCTCTATCCTCCCTTAAATTTCCCCTCCGCAAAAAAATCTCAAAAATTTGAAAATTTTTGTTGACATGGGGCCTTGAAATGAGTATAATAACCCATGTCGCTTGAAGGCGACGACAATCGGGAGCATAGCTCAGCTGGTTAGAGCACCTGCCTTACAAGCAGGGGGTCACTGGTTCGAGTCCAGTTGTTCCCACCACATATGGCCAAGTAGTTCAGTTGGTTAGAACGCCAGCCTGTCACGCTGGAGGTCGAGGGTTCGAGCCCCTTCTTGGTCGCCATTTGCCTCTGTAGCTCAGTTGGTAGAGCAGCGGACTGAAAATCCGCGTGTCGTTGGTTCAACTCCGACCGGAGGCACCATGGCACTGACCGAATACGGTCAGTGCCACATGCGGGCGTAGCTCATCTGGTAGAGCGCGACCTTGCCAAGGTCGAGGTAGCGAGTTCGAGCCTCGTCGCCCGCTCCAAAAAAGAAATCCCCATCCATTCGGATGGGGATTTTCTTTTTTGGAGTTACAGTTTGCTTTGCAAACTGCCCGCCTGCGGCGGGTTTTATTTTACAGGTGAGGGGTGGACTCCGTCCCCCCTCACACACCCCCCTTGTCCATTCAACAGGGCACGAGCGAAGCGAGAGAAACAGTCCGGTGGACTGTTTCGATGCCCGCGTGCGTGCCGCCACGCGGTAGCGTGGTCGGGCGTTTGCTCTCGTCGCGGCAGCCGTGTTCCAACCTCGTTGAGGCTTGGAACGCGGGCCGCTTCCTTTTTTTCGCCTCGCTTCATCTGCCACCGGCAGCGCTTCGGCGAAAAACTCGTCGCCCGCCTTTTTGTAGGGGTCGATGCCCACATCGACCCGCGAAATTATCCCTCCCAAATTTCTCCAAAATTCCCCCTCTTTTTCCTTGCTTTATGCCATCCCTTGTGGTATAGTAATCGGGATAATAATTTGTGCGGACGGTATGAGGGCAAGCGCCTCACCCCTTCGCAGAAAAGGAGGAAACGGCTATGAACTGCACCTGCGATACCCGTATGGCACGACGCAGCGGCGGCATTGTTTTCGTTTCCCCTGTGGACGCGCCCCGTTTTCCCTATGGTAAATATTCCGGTCTTGCATTTGTCTTTTGACATTTGTGAAGGCCGGATTTTTTTATAGGTCAGCGGGCAGAGAATGAAACAGCAATAAATTTTTTAGATAGTCGGAGGGAAAGAACTATGGCAAAGAGAACAGACCTGAAGAAAATCATGATCATCGGCTCAGGGCCCATCGTCATCGGACAGGCCGCGGAGTTTGATTACGCAGGTACACAGGCGTGTCTGGCGCTGTAGGAGGAGGGCTACGAGGTGGTGCTGGTGAACTCCAACCCCGCCACCATTATGACCGACACCACCATTGCGGACAAGGTGTACATGGAGCCTCTGACGCTGGAGTATGTGGCCCGCATCCTGCGCTACGAGCGCCCCGATGCCATCATCCCCGGTATCGGCGGTCAGACGGGTCTGAACCTCGTGATGCAGCTGGAGAAAAAAGGCGTGCTGCAAGAATGCCGCGTGGAACTGCTGGGCACCTCCAGCAGCAGCATTGAGCGGGCTGAGGACCGTGAGCTGTTCAAGGAGCTGTGCCAGGAGATCGGTGAGCCGGTAATTCCCTCCGAGATCACCTATTCCATCGCCGAGGCCAAGGCAGCTGCTGAGAAGATCGGCTATCCCGTGGTGCTGCGCCCCGCCTTTACACTGGGCGGTACCGGCGGCGGCTTTGCCTACAACGAAGAAGACCTGCTGGAAGTGGCTACCAACGCCTTCCGCCTCTCCCCCGTCCATCAGGTGCTGGTGGAGAAGAGCGTCAAGGGCTATAAGGAGATCGAGTTCGAGGTCATGCGTGACGGTGCCGACCACGCCATCACCATCTGCGGCATGGAGAACATCGACCCCGTAGGCGTCCACACCGGCGACTCCGTGGTGGTAGCCCCCATTCTGACGCTGAACGACCACGATCTGAAGATGCTCAACGACAGCGCCTTGAAGATCATTCGCGCATTGAAGATCGAGGGTGGCTGCAACGTGCAGTATGCCCTGAACCCCGAGACCTCCGAGTACTACCTCATCGAGGTGAACCCCCGCGTCTCCCGCTCCTCCGCACTGGCCTCCAAGGCATCCGGCTACCCCATCGCCCGCGTCACCGCCAAGATCGCCGTGGGCATGACGTTGGAGGAGATCCCCATTGCCAATACCACTGCCGCCTTCGAGCCCGCACTGGACTATGTGGTGGCAAAGCTGCCCCGTTTCCCCTTCGATAAGTTCACCGCTGCCACCAACGAACTGGGCACTCAGATGAAGGCCACCGGCGAGGTCATGGGCATCGGCGCCAATTTGGAAGAGGCGCTCCTCAAGGGCATCCGCTCTCTGGAGGTAGGTGCCAACCACATCCGCCACAGCAAGTTCGAAAGCACCGACAGCGAGACGCTGCTGGACTACATTTCCAAGTTCCGCTCCGACAACATCTTCGCCATCGCCGAGCTTCTCAGCCGCGGCGTTAGCGTAGAGGAGATCCACAAGATCACCATGATCACCCCCTATTTCCTCCATGCCATCAAGGGTATCGTGGATATGGAGCAGACACTGCAGGCCGCTGTCAATGACGTCGCCGTTCTCCGTCAGGCAAAGGAGATGGGCTTTAGCGATCCCTGTGTAGCCCGCCTGTGGAACTGCAGTGAGCAGGAGGTCTTTGCCCTCCGCAAGGCCCACAACCTCTTCCCCGCCTTCCGTATGGTGGACACCTGCCACACCAACGCCTACATCCCCTATTTCTACTCCTCCTACACCGGAGAGAACGACTCCCGACTCACCGATCGCAAGAAGATCGTGGTGCTGGGTGCCGGTCCCATCCGCATCGGTCAGGGCGTGGAGTTCGACTACTCCACCGTCCACGCGGTGCAGACCATTAAGGCCGCCGGTTACGAGGCCATCATCATCAACAATAACCCCGAGACTGTCTCCACCGACTACACCACCGCCGACAAGCTGTACTTCGAGCCTCTCACCGCTGAGGATGTCCTCAACATCATTGAATTTGAGCAGCCCGAGGGCGTCATCGCCTCTCTGGGCGGACAGACCGCCATCAATCTGGCCCAGCCCCTGTCCGATCGCGGCGTGAACATCATCGGCACCAGCGTGGAGGCCATCGACAACGCCGAGGATCGTGACCGCTTCGAGCACATCCTCCGTGAGCTGAATATCCCCCAGTCCGCCGGCAGAGCCGTCACCAACATTGAAGACGGTGTGAAGGCAGCGGCAGAGGTGGGCTATCCCGTGCTGGTGCGTCCCAGCTTCGTGCTGGGTGGCCGCGCCATGCAGCTGGTGACCAATGAGGAGCAGCTGCGGCGCTATCTCAAGACCGCCGTGGAGGTGGATGTGGACAAGCCCGTGCTGGTGGATCACTACATCATGGGTAAGGAAGTGGAGATCGACGCCATCTGCGACGGACGCAATGTGTTTATCCCCGGCATCATGGAGCTGGTGGAGCGCACCGGCATCCACTCCGGCGACTCTATCAGCGTCTATCCCACCTTCTCCATCTCCAATAAGGTGAAGGGCACCATTTTGGAGTACGGTAAGAAGTTGGGTCTCGGCCTCGGCATCGTGGGTCTTTATAACATCCAGTTCATTGTGGATCAAAACGACAACGTCTTTGTCATTGAGGTCAACCCCCGCTCCTCCCGCACTGTCCCCTTCCTCTCCAAGGCCACGGGCTATTCCCTCGCCGACATCGCCACCCGCGTCATTTTGGGCAAGAGCCTGAAAGAGCAGGGCATTTTCGACATCTATCCCGATGAGAAGAAGCGCTGGTATGTCAAGGTGCCCGTGTTCTCCTTCAACAAGATCCGCGGCCTTGACGCCTACCTCTCCCCCGAGATGAAGTCCACCGGCGAGGCCATCGGCTACGATAACAAGCTCTACCGCGCCATGTATAAGGCGCTGCAGGCCTCCGGCATCCAGCTGCAGAATTACGGCACGGTGCTGGCTACCGTGGCAGATAAGGACAAGGAAGAAGTCCTGCCCCTCATCCGCCGCTTCTACAATCTGGGCTTCAACATTGAGGCCACCGCAGGTACAGCCAAGTTCTTAAAAGAGCACGGCATCCGTACCCGCGTGCTGGGCAAGATCAGCGCCGGCAGCGACGACATCCCCAACGCATTGCGGCAGGGCCACATCGCCTATGTGCTGAACACCCGCGACCTCAGCGAGATGGATCAGGCCAAGGACGGCTTCCTGATCCGCCGCCTGTCTGTGGAGAATAACGTCACAGCCTTCACCGCCCTTGACACGGCACGGATCGTGCTGGATGTGCTGGAGGAGACCACCATTCCTGTCTCCACTATTGACGCATAAACAAACAAAACCCACCCCGACGGGGTGGGTTTTGCTATGCTTACATCTCTTTTATGAGCTTTTCCAAATCCTCGGCGGTGAACTTATACACCGCGTCGCAGAACTGGCAGGTCATCTCGCAGCCGCCCTGTTCGCGGATGATGTTCTCCACTTCCTCGCGTCCCAGCGCCACCAAGGCGCGCGCCACACGCTCACGGCTGCAATAGCAGCGGTACTCCACCTCCGTGGCGTCGAACACCTTCAAATCGAAGTCGGACATCACATGGCGCAGCAGATGCTCGGGGTCATCGTCCTTCTCCAGGAAGGAGGTGACGCTGCCTGCTGCCATAATGCCGCCCTCCACCTTCACGATGGTGTCCTCGCCTGCACCGGGCAGCAGCTGAATGAGGTAGCCGCCCGCCGCCTTCACGCTGCGGTCACGATCCACCAGCACGCCCAAGCCGCAGGCCGTGGGGATCTGCTCCGACTCCACAAAATAAGCCGCCACATCCTCGGCGATCTCGCCGCCCAGTAAGTCCACCGTGCCCACATAGGGCTCACGCATATTGAGGTCTTTAATGACCGTCAGCGTGCCCTCGCTGCCCACAGCAGTACCAACATCCAGCTTCCCATCGGGGCGCAGAGGCAGATCGGTCTGAGGATTGACAGCATAGCCGCGGACATTGCCCTCGGCATCGGACACCACCAGCAGCGTGCCCAGCGGGCCGCCGCCCTTAAACTGCAAGGTGACGCTTGCCCCCTGTCCCTTCAGGGCATTTCCCATCAAGGAGGCCGCCGACAGGGCACGACCCAATGCGGCGGTGGCTACAGGGGAGGCATTGTGGATCTGACGGGCACGCTCCGTCAAATCGCGGCTGCAAATGGCGGCAGCCTGCACGAGGCCGTCGCTGGAAATGGCTCTTACAATTTTATCCATGGGTAAAGAAACCTCACTTTCGAATGGCGGTCACATAGATCCGCTGCTCCCCTGCACGGGGCTTGCGGCGCACCATGTCGCCCCAAAGGCGCACATCCGTAAAGCCCGCCTCATGGAGCCAATGGGTCAATTCCTCCGTGGTGTAGGCGCGCTCACGATGCACCTCGGCGCTGCGGCGCCAAGTGCTGCCGCTGCGCTGAAAAATATCCATATAGTAGGTACACAGCCGACGCTGATACTCAGTGCGCCACACGCAGTAGGTATCTTCCGTCTCATCGAGGAACACCTGTCCATCCAGCGCCTCTAACTTCTCCACTGTGTTGATGTCGAATACCAGCAGTCCTCCGGGCGCGATGAACAACCGCAGCCGATCAAAGGTGCGGCGCACATCCTTGGGGTCTGTCAAGTAATTGAGGCTGTCAAGGCAGCAGATGGCGGCATCCACCGTACCGTAGAGATCCAATTTCTGCATCTTCTGCTGCAAAAACAGGGGCGTAATGCCCTCCACAGAGCCCATCTTGCTCATGGCCTCCATGAGCATTTCCTCACTGGCGTCTACAGCGATCATCTCATAACCGCGACCTGTGAAGATCCACGTCATGGTGCCCGTACCGCAGGCGAGATCCAGCACCTGCTTGACAGGGATCTTGCTGCGCCCAAACAGCCACTCAATAAAGTCCGCCCGTTTTTCATACCCCACATCATAGGTCAAGGCATCATAGCGGCGGGCTAAAGTCTCGTAGGCGTTCATTCTTCTTCCTTCACCTGCTCTGCGCCCTCGGCAGCTGCCATCTTCTCCAGCACGCTCTCATAGCCGCCCGTACCGTAGATCAAGCTGCGGTTCACGCGGCTGATGGTGGCGCTGGACGCACCGGTGCGCTCCAAAATGTCGTTGTAAATGAGGCCGTTATTCAGAAGTGTCGCCACCTCGTAGCGCTGCTCCATACTGCGCAGCTCGGGGATGGTGCAGAGGTCTTGGAAGAAGTTGTAGCACTCCTCCTCCGTCTCCAGCATCAAGATGGCCTTATACAGACGATCGCTCTTTTCCTTCTTGGCGATCTTCGCCTTTGCCGCACGAATTGCCATATTCGTTCCCTCCTGTGGAATATAAAAATGTTGCAGGGGACTTTGCGGATTTCCAGTGGTAACATTTTAGCACTTTCACTTGCGAAAGTAAAGGGCAATTTCACTATCTAAAGTAAAAAAGTAAAACGGCGTCCCGAAGGACGCCGTTCATTATGGTATGAGTGGTGTAAGAGGAAAACCTTACACAGTTTCCTTGTGGAGCTTCTTCTGCAGCCAATCCTTGCCGTCCACGAAGCGGGAGACGATGTAGGACACCACATAGTCGCCGGCAGCGTTGATCATGGTGGCGGGAGGATCGACCAGATTGCCGATCATGACGAGGATGGGGAAGGCGATCTCCATCTGGGTGGGGAAGAAGATGGAGCAGATGATATACTCGCCGATGTAGCCGCCGCCGGGAACGCCGGACATACCCACGGAGGACAGCACTGCCACCAGCAGGATGGGGATCAGCTGCCCCCAGGAGAGATGCTGACCGAACACGCCGAACACGAAGGCGATCTTCAGCACGCAGCTGAAGCAAGAGCCGTCCATGTGCATGGTTGCGCCCAGAGGCACCACCATCTCGCTGACGTCCTTGCTGATGCCCGTCTCCTCAGCCACTTCCATATTGGTGGGAATGGTGGCAACGGAGGAGCAGGTACCCAGAGAGACAACGGCGGGACGGGTAATGTGACGGAACATGGTCTTAACAGCACCCTTGCCGCCGCCGAACCATGCGAACAGGGGGAAGGCGGTAAA
>JAFQTS010000045.1 GCA_017408915.1 Oscillospiraceae bacterium
ATGTACTCCATGACGGCATCCTCACGGTCGGCAGAGCAAGGGCCAATAATCAGCACCATGCGGTCATCTTCGCCGGAGAACACCTTCTTGATCTCTTTATCCCGTGCAATTTTAATGTCGGCTGCTTCCTCGGAGAGGGGGTATTGCCCCTTGATCTCCTGAGGGATCGGCAGCTTACTGACGAATTCCATATTCATTGTGGATCTTCCTCCATTCTTATGGGAACGCGCGAGGAGCGCAGTAAATCTTCTTATTTGGTGGTCACGTCAATGTCCACATCTTTGAGCTTTTCAAAAAAGTCAGGGAAGCTCTTGCTGACAGCCTCTGCGCCCTCAATGCTGCCGCCTGTCCGCGTCAGCAGCACCGCCAAGGACATGACGATGCGGTGGTCATTGTGACCTTGGAGCACGCGGTCGGGGGTGTGAAACGCTTTTGCAGCGATGTCCACGGTGTTCTCCCCTACCGTCACCTCTGTGCCGAAGGCGGAAAGTTCCTCTGCCATGACGGCGGCGCGGTCGCTCTCCTTCAGTTTCAAGCGGCGAGTGCCCGTAAAGTGTGCGCCGTGCTTGGCGGCGGCAACAGCGAAGAGGATGGGGCCCAAGTCGGGACAGTTGGAGATGTCGATGGTAGGGCAGCCAAAGGAAAGTCTTTGAAAATGCTCGGTATAAACCTTATCTCCTTGCAGGCTGTCGGGGTTCAATCCACCGACATCCACATCGCCGCCCAAGAAGTTGAGGGCTTCAAAAAAGGCAGCGCCAGAGTAATCACCCTCCACATAGAGATCAGCAGCAGTATACTGCTGATTGCCGGGGATGACAAGGGTAACTTCATCCTGCCAGTGGGCATGGACGCCGAAGGAGGCCATGGCCTGCAAGGTGAGGTCGATGTAACCGCGGCTCTCCACAGGGGGGATGATGGAAATCACACTGTCCCCCTCCACCATGGGCAGTGCCAATAGGAGGCCGGAAATAAACTGGCTGCTGATATCGCCGGGGACGGTGTAGGTATCGGCGGTCAGCTTACCCTGCACATCCACATAGGAGACATTTTGGGTAAAGGTAAAGCCACGCTGGGCGCAGAGCTGGGCATAGATGCTCAAGGGGCGGGACAGGAGCTTCTCCGTGCCGCTAAAGCTGACCTTATTCCCACTCAATAGTGCCAAGGGGATGAAAAAGCGCAGGGTACTGCCGCTTTCATGGCAGGAGAGGATGTCCATAGCCTTAGCGCTCTTCATATCCACGCCGCGGACAGTGACGGTATCGCCGCTGACGCTGCAATCTGCCCCTAAAGCACGGAGGCAGGCGATGGTGGCTAAAATATCTTCGTTGAGGTCAATGCCGCCGATTTGGCTTGTGCCGCCGGACAGTCCTGCACAGATGAGCATACGGTGTGCCATGCTCTTGGAAGAGGGGACGGTCACATAGCCTACGGCGCGACCGGGTTGAATGGTAACGTTCATAGTTTCTTCTCCATTAATGTGTCAATTGCCTCTAAATAGCCGTCAAAGCCCTTGCCGGTGATGGTGGCAATACAGGCCTGCCGGATATAGCTTACCTGCCGAAAGTCCTCCCGCTCCTCCACCTTGGAGATATGTACCTCCACTGTGGGGATGCCCACTGCCTTCACCGCATCAAGAAGGGCGATACTGGTGTGGGTATAGGCGGCGGGGTTAATGACGATGCCATCCGTGCCATCGGAATAGGACTCTTGGATGCGATCTATCAAACAGCCCTCGTGATTGGACTGATAAAAGCTGACAGCAACACCCTTTTGGGCGCAGTAAGCCGTGATTTTCTCGCAGAGGGCCGCATAGGTGCCCGTGCCGTAGAGGGCAGGCTCACGGATGCCCAGCATATTCAAGTTCGGGCCATTGATCACCAAAATGTTCATGGTAAAAAGTTCCTTTCCACCTGCTGTGCCGCCTCTTCCGCCGAAGCGGCGTTGTCGATCACAACATCTGCTGTAGAAACATATCGATCATAGCGCTCGTGATAGCGCTGCAGGATCGCCTCCTTGGTAGAGGAAAGAGGGCGATCTTTCGTGGGCAAGAGCTGCGCCACAGGGCGATCTAAGAAAAAGATCTTGCCGTTCATGCGAAGGGCATTACAATTCTCCTCACGGAGGACTGCGCCGCCGCCTGTGGCGATGACTGCGCCGGTTTCCAAGGCGATAGAGCGGATCACCTCCGACTCCATATTGCGGAAGGCCTGCTCCCCTTCTGCGGAGATAAGCTCAGCGGGGGTCTTGCCTGTTTTCTCGGTAATGAGAGTGTCCACATCGAGATAGGGTCTGCCCAGTTTCTCAGAGAGCAGCTTACCCACGGTGGACTTGCCGCTGCCGGGCATACCGATGAGGACGATGTTCTCCTTGCCGGACTTAATTTTGCGGTAGATGCGCTCTGCCGTGCCCTCGGGGTACTTCGTATCGAGGAAAATCTCCGAGGCCAGTACCGCTTGGCACACCAGCATGTAGAGGCCGCCTGCGGCGCGTGCCCCCTGCTTGCGGGCGGCGAGGATAAACTCGGTGCGGAGGGGGTTATAGACTGCATCCACCGCGCCTTCAAGCTGGGGAAACAGGGCGGGGTCGATAGACATACCCTTCTCTTGGGCGAACATGCCGCGGGGCGTGGTGTTCATAAGGACTTGGGCATCCAAGTGGTGTGCCTTCACCTCATCGTAGGTCAGTACGCCCGTCTTAGCGCTGCGGCTCACCTTGTAAACTTGCGCTGCACCCAAATGCTTGGCAACCGCCATGGCGGTGTTGGAGGTGCCGCCTGTGCCGAGGATCAGCACTTTTTTGCCCGTCATGTCGATACCTGTCCGCGCAATGAGAGCAGCCATGCCGCCAAAGTCCGTATTGTAGCCGTAGAGGTCGCCGCCACGGTTGACGATGGTGTTGACAGCACCGATGGCAGCAGCCATAGGCTCTACTTCTTTCAGGTGAGGGATCACATCCTGCTTATAGGGCATGGTGACATTGATGGCCTTGAAATCCCGCGCCGCCATAAACTCCTCAAGCTCCCCCATAGGGATCTCACGGAGCTCGTAGAGGTAGTCCGTCAATTCACCGTGGATGATCTTGGAAAAACTGTGAGTCAAATGCTCACCGATGCAGCCATACTGCATGGTTCATTCATCCTTTGCAAAATAGTCTGTGCCGTAGCGACCCAAGAGCATATCATAGACCGCGATGGCCGTCACCGCATCCACGACGATGCGGGCGCGGTGGACGATGGCAGGGTCATGGCGACCCTTGATCTCCAGCGTGGCGTTCTCCTTGGCGGCGATGTCCACCGTGTCCTGCGCCTTGGTGATGGAGGGGGTGGGCTTCACGGCGCAGCGGAAGAGGACGGGCATACCGTTGGTAATGCCGCCGCCAATGCCGCCGCCGTGGTTGGTGGTGGTGATGACCGCGCCATTTTCATAGCGCAGGGCATCGTTAGCCTCGCTGCCCCGCATATCGGCAAGGGCGAAGCCGTCGCCAAACTCCACGCCCTTCACGGCGGGACGGAGAAGAGCATATGGGAGAGGACACTTTCAAAGGTGTCAAACCAAGGCTCGCCTACACCCGCAGGAAGCCCCACGATAGCTGTTTCCAGCACGCCGCCTACACTGTCGCCCTCGGATTTGGCAGCCAAAATAGCCGCCTCCATCTTCTCCCCTGCTGCCTTATCAAGAACGGGAAACAAACTCTCGGAGAGAGCGGCAATATCGGCGGGTAAATCTTCAAAGTTGCGGTCGGGGATGCCAGCGCAGCGGGCGATGTGAGTGCCGATGGTGATGCCCTTACGCTGCAGGGCGCTATGACAGATCGCACCTGCCGCCACCAGCGCCGCCGTGATGCGGCCGGAGAAGTGACCGCCGCCACGCTTATCCTGATAGCCGTGGTACTTGCACTGGGCGGGATAGTCGGCGTGAGAAGGCCGCATCAGCGTCTCCATGGCGGCATAGTCGCCGCTGCGGGTATCTTGGTTGCGGATGAGGATGCACAAAGGCGTGCCTGTAGCCACGCCGTTCACCGCGCCGCTGACGATCTCAAAGGCGTCTTCTTCCTGCCGCGCCGTGGAAATCGCCCCTTGGGGCTTACGCAGGCGCAGCATGCGGCGGATATTCTCCTCATCAATGACCGTACCGGGGCATAAGCCATCCAGCACAGCACCGATGGCTGCGCCGTGACTTTCACCAAAGAGGGTGATGCCCATATACTGTCCGAATGTGTTCTTCATGGTGGATTACACCTTTCCGTTCAAAAACTGATAGACGGTTTCCTTCAAATCCTGCAGGGGCATTTTCCGCAGGTCAAAGCTGCCTGCTTTTTCAACATACACCACGGTGATGGTGCTCCCCGAGAGCTTCTTATCGTGGGACATGGCCTGCCATACGCTGTCGGGATCGACATTGCAGGTGGTGGGCAGACCTAATTTCTCAAGGATGGCCTTGAGGCGGGGACGGAGGGAATCGCTGCACATGGGCAGCATGCCCAATGCCACGCACTCGCCGTGGTGGAGGGTATCCAAGCCCGCCGCCGTTTCGATGCCGTGACCGATGGTATGACCAAAGTTCAGCACGCGGCGAAGGCCGCTCTCCTTCTCATCCTCTTTCACCACTGATGCCTTAATGCGGAGGGAGGCGGCGATGATCTCATCGATGCTTTCAAGGACATTCTCCTTCTCAAATCGCGCAAGGAGCGCTTCCTCGAAGGTAGCTGCCATCTTTACCGCTTCGGCAAGGCCTGCGGCGATGTGGCGCTGGGGTAAGGTGTTCAGCACATCGGGGTCGATCAGTACCGCCTTGGGCTGATAGAAGGCTCCCATGCAGTTCTTGATGCCATCGAGGTCGATGGCTACCTTGCCGCCGATGGAAGAGTCCACTTGGGACAGCACCGTGGTGGGGACATTGTAAAAGTCGATGCCCCGCATGTAGGAGGCGGCGGCAAAGCCTGCCAAATCCCCTACCATGCCGCCGCCCACAGCCACCACGCAGTCGGTGCGGGTGAAGCCGTTTTTCAGCATCACGCGGCACAGGTCGGTAAAATTCTCCACATTCTTGCTGCCCTCCCCTTGGGGTAGGGTCACCACCGTGGGAGCGGCGCAGCGCTCGGCAATGGTCTCGGCATAGGCCGCAGGCACGCCGCTGTCGGTAACGAGGAGCACCTTGCGGTTTAAGTTCATGTAGTTTTCGGCATGGTGCAGCGCACCACGCTGGATGGTGATGGGATAGCGATTGTTGCCTAATTCAGCAATGATCTCCATAGTCTTTTCCTCAAGCAAACGAGCCAACACATTTGATCTTATCGCAGCACACGGTCATGGCCTCCAGCATACACTTGCCGTCATAGCTGCGGACATCGCCCTCGGCCTCCACATAGAAATAGTACTGCCACAGCAGCTCCTTCATGGGACGGCTGCGCATAACGTGCATGCTGAAACCGTAAGAGCCGATAATATTCAGTGCGCGGGCGAGGCAGCCTGCCTCGTTGGGCACGGTGAACATCAAAATAAAGTGGGCACCGGGCTTCTTGCTGATGCTGCGATCCTCGCTGCGGGCCAGCACCACGAAGCGAGTAGTGTTGATCTGAGAGTGATTGATGCTCTCCGCCAGCACCTTCAAGCCGTACATCTCGGCGCTCTCAGCGCTGGCGATGGCTGCCACGGTGGGGTCGTTCAGCTCTGCCACATACTTGGCGGCGAGAGCGGTGTTGCTGAAGGTGCGCTGCTCCAAGCCGTGCTTGGTAATGTAGTCGTCACACTGGGCAAGGGCCTGCGGATGGCTCACCACTGTCTTGATGGTGTCGAGGGTAGCGCCCTCCACCGCCAGCAGGTCGTGGGTGACGGACAGTGCCAACGTGCCGTTGACGAAGAGAGGGCCGGAGAACATCAAATCGGTGACCTGACCTACCTCGCCTGCGTAGCTATTCTCCAAAGGCAGGACGACGGCGTCACATTCGCCATCCACCACGGAGTCATAGGCTGCCTTAAAGTTGGAGTAGGCGATCTTCTCGGCCTGTGGAAACAGCTTATCGGCTGCAATATGGGCAAAAGCGCCCTCAACGCCGCTGTAGGCTACCTTCATGCCCTGCAGGAGCTTGTGCTGATAGCGGCGGGAAATGTCCATGGTATCACGGAGGAAATCCGTATAGTAGCCGCGAAGCTCATCGTTCTCGATGCGCTCTGCGCCGCTGCGAAGGACTTCCGCCTCGCGGTTGGCATCAAAGATGGGCAGACCGTGTGTCTTCTTATGTTCTGCGACGATCTCCGCCGCCTCCATGCGGCGCACGAATAACTGGGCCATTTGTGCGTCTACTTCATCAATGATCTTTCTTGCTTCCTGTAACTTGTCCATAGTGTTTTCTCCTGTTTTTGCCTTGGATAGATATTGCCTTTGTCTGTCAGAGAAACACAAATTGAGTTTTCTCGAACGGGAGAGCTTTTCTTGTTGGTCCGGCAGAGTATAAACATTATAATTATACCCCTTTTTTCACTTAGGTCAATAGTAATATACAAATTTTACCATTTTCGGCGAATGATTCGCCCAAATTTAACGATTCTTACCACTTACCAGCAAGTAACTTATCGCCCTTTAAAGAGAGAAAGGGTTTGAAATCGCGAGATTTCAAACCCTTGTTGTTCACCTGTAGAAGTCAGCGTACTTTTCCATGGCATCCATCACCGCCTTGGCGTTTTCCAAGGGAATGTCGGGATAGAGGCCGTAAATCAGCATCAAGCCGCCCTCTTTGCAGCCCACGGTCTCGATGCAGCGGCGGATATGGGTATCGATGTCTCTCGGCGTACCGAAGCGGGTGATGTTCTGACGGTCAATGTCCAGATCCACGCAGGTTTTGCCGCGGAACTTGCCGCCGATCCAGTCCACGCCGTTGACGCAGTCCTGCAAATTGATGACATCCACGCCGCCGTCGATAATATCGTCCACCAGCGTGCGGATATCGCCGTCGGAGTGCATATGCACCAGTTTTCCCGCCTCGCGGACAGGCTGCAGCATCCGCTGATAGAGGGGCTTTATGTACTGGCGGAACAAGGCAGGGCTGATCATAGGCCCTGTCTGCATCCCCAAATCCTCGGGGATGCGCACCATGTCCACATCGGCCTTCAAAAAGTGGTGGATCTGGGCGAGGTTAAACCGGCACAGACGCTCCAAGAGGTCGAGGGTATCCTCTTCCCCGTCGGATAAGTCCATGAGGGTGTCCATATAGCCGCGAATGTCACACAGCTGCTGGAAGGTGTGCCCGTGGCGCAGGTCGCCATAGGTCATCTCCCCTGCCGCCTCTTGCCGTGCTACCTCTGCTTCAAAAGCCGCCCAGTCCATTGCGCCGAGACCGTTGCTCTGCTCGGGGTCAGGGAGCTGATAAGCGGGATACTTCCCCATGTCTGCCAAGGGATGGCGCAACACCGAGCCTACGATGCCGTTCATGGTGGTGTGCCACTCACAGCCAAAATCATCGGTGTAGGGCGCGTCAGCGCGGGCATTGGCATCGTACTCCACCGTGAGAGGCGTGGGGGCAGGCTGGAAATCGGGGAACAAAAGGGGATGCTCCGCCATCAGCTGCTGCAAGGCATCTTGATCATAGTGATCCCAGCAGGCGGCGTTGATGTGGAAGGTCATGGGAATGTAGTCGGGCCGCTCAAAACGGATGGTGCGCAGCAGGGTATCACGGTCTGCCGAGGAGGTGGAAACGTACATAAGGCGGTCTCCTTTAAATCAAAATGCCGTCGCAGTGGTCGATCTCATGCTGGATGATCTGAGCGGGAAAGCCTGTGAAGGTCTTAATGCGGGTCTGCATTTCCGCCGTCTGCCACTGCACCTTGATGGTCTGATAGCGTTTGCACTTGCGGGGGCCGCCCAAGAGGGAAAGACAGCCTTCCTCCGTGTCGTAGGGGCCTGATTTCTTAAGGATCTGGGGGTTGAACATGGTCATGTAGGTACCCTCGTTGTCAAAGCAGATGATGCGCTTTTTCGCGCCGATCATATTGGCAGCCATGCCCACGCAGCCGTCCTTATGGGCGGTGAGGGTGTCCAGCAAGTCCTGCGCTACGCTCAAGTCTTCCTTGGTGGCGAGTTCGGATTTAAGGCTTAAAAAGATAGGGTCGTGCATCAATTCTTTAACCATGGTAAACCTCGATGATTCTCTTCAAAATTTCCTCGTCTGCGGGGCAGAAATCGTAATGGGGGATCTCTGCGGGAGTGATCCAGCGGATGTCGTTGTGCTCCAGCTTTTGGGGCACGCCCTCCGCGATGGTAGCGTGGAACAGGGTCAGATGGACGGTGATGTCGGGGTATTCGTGGACAACATCCATGAACACCTCCCCTACGGAGAGGGTGACCGCCAGCTCTTCACGGCACTCGCGGATAAGGGCAGCCTCGCGGCTCTCCCCCGCCTCTACTTTGCCCCCTACGAACTCCCACAGGAGTCCGCGGGCTTTATGCGGGGCGCTGGCAAATCATGAACTTGTTGCCCTCCCATACAAGGGCTGCGACCACTTCTACCATAAGGCTGTCCTCCTGCTTGTTTTTCTTTATCATACTGCAAAAGCGATGCAGATTCAATAACCACCGCAACAAAAAAAGCGCCCTTTAGGCGCATGGATCCTTCCGACAAGCGTATAAAATGAAGTAACCCTCGACACATTGCCTACTCACTGCAACGGTCGAGGGTTACTCCACGAAATAGGTGGGTTCCAGCATTTACATAACCTCTACTTTCTACGGTTTTCGAGGGGATTGTTGCTCCCTTATCGTGGTTACAATATACACCCAAAAGGGTACTTTGACAAGACGTAATAGTATACAATATTTTCCAACAAATATCGGATACATTGCGAATGGACAAACGGGATGGAATATGGTATTATAAACATGTTGGGCCGCTCTTGGAGCGGCCCTTTTTCTTTTATCTGATGAAATTGGTGGCTTGCTTTTCCTCCATAGCAGGCAGGCCGAACTGCGCCTTACCCAAGGCGATGGACTTCATTAGGAAGGTCATGTTCCGCGCAAGGGTGCGCATGGTCTGCAAGCCCTCGGCATCCTGTGCCGCCTCCCCCACGTCCCGTCCGTGGACGCTGTTCCAGTACTGGCTGGAGGCGACGGGCATACCGCTGATGGTGAAGTACTTATTGAGGGCATCGAAAGTGGCGGAGCAGCCGCCGCGGCGTGCCACCGCAACAGAGGCGCCCACCTTCATGGTCATGTCATAGGAAGCGCTGAAGAAGAGGCGATCCAAAAGAGCCAGCAGTGTTCCGTTGGGAGAGGCAAAGTAGACGGGGCTGCCCACCACGAGGCCGTCGGCCTCACGGAGTTTGTCGGCCACCTCGTTGACCAAGTCATCAAAGACGCACTTGCCCGCCGCACCGCAGCCATAGCAGCTGACGCAGCCACGGATGTCTTTATCCCCTACCTGCACCGTTTCTACTTCCACACCTTCCTGCAAAAAAATGGTCTCCATCTCTTTGAGTGCCAGTGCGGTGTTGCCGTTGGCCTTGGGGCTTCCGTTGAGCAGTAAGACTTTCATATTCCTGCGCCTCCCTGAGCTGATTTCCTTTTGATTATACAATGGAAAATAGGTGCATGCAAGTATTGCCTCACAGAAAAACGCCACCCTCGACACAACGGGGTGGCGTTTCTTCACTATTCTTTCTTTTCCCCTTCTGCCCGTTGGATATGCTCATCAGACTTGGAGTGCAGTACGAACAACGGTACCGACTCATAAATAAGAGAGGAGTTGTCCAATCCGTACCATTTCACCTTAGAGCCTGCCACATGGCGGATGGCGTATTTGGCGTTCAGAATGAATTCATCCAGCACCGAAAGCTCCGTTTTGGTAGGGACAGACTTATGGATAACGCAGAATTTGAAGCTGCCTACGGTGGATTTCCCGTAAATGGAATACCGCTTATCCTGTAAGGGCAGTTCACCGCTGCACTGCAGATCCTGCACGATTTGGCGCAGGTACACATTCACACGGGGGCTGCACTTAAAGCCCAGATTCAGGCGAATACGGAAAATGCAGTCGCTGCCGTAGGTCTCCACTTGATAATTCATGGTCATAGGCTCGTCCAGCACGTTGACACTGACAAACCAGTAGGCCTGGGCACGCTTGGGATCTTTATCCAAAATGGAGTAGAGAATATCGCGGTCGATGGTCTCAATATCCTTTGCATTATCCAAATACACCAGATTGTGGGACATCAGATAAACGCTCTCGTCCTTGGACAAAGCCGAAAGAGAGGCAACATGATCCTGCATTTTTAGATCCGTGCGGTATTTTCGTTCCAGCTGCGTACCGCGGTACCAAATCACCATAATAAAGAGAATAAGCAGCGTCAAAATGGCGGTAAAATAGCCGCCGTGAAGGAACTTTCCAAGGCTGGAGATAAAGAACACAACCTCGATCAAGCCAAAGACCAGCAGCACGGCAAACGAGAGGACTTTTCGCTTCTTCACCGAGCGGAGATAGGAGAAAAGCATCACCGTGGTCAGCAGCATCGTAACGGTAATGGCAAGACCGTAGGCCGACTCGATCTTATGACCGGAGCGGAAGATCAGCACCACGAGGCTGCAGCCGATCCAGAGAATGTTGTTGACACTCTTAATATAGAGCTGTCCTTTGGTGTCGGCGGGATAGCGGATCTCCAGATGGGGCAGGAGATCCAACAAAATGGCCTCAGACACCAGTGTGTACGAGCCGGTAATGAGGGCCTGAGATGCAATGACAGCCGCCATGGCACTCAAGATCACAGCCACAGGACGAAGCATCCCCGGCAGCATCTCGAAGAAGGGGTTCAGGTCGGGAATGTTCTGCAGGGCGGTATTGTTCATATTGGCAATGATCCATGCGCCCTGCCCCAGGTAGTTGAGGATGAGGCAGCCCTTGACGAAAGGCCAGCTGCGGTAGATATTCTCACGGCCCACATGACCCATATCGGAATAGAGGGCTTCGGCACCGGTGGTGGCTAGGAAGACGCTGCCCAGGATCATCAGACCTGCCTTGTTGTGGGGAGAAAACAGCACCTCAATGGCGTAGAGGGGGTTGAAGGCCTTCAGCACCGCAGGATGATTGAAAATCATCCACACGCCGGTGACGCCCAGAAAGGAAAACCACAGCAGCATACAAGGGCCAAAAGCCTTGCCGATCTTACTGGTACCTGCGTGCTGTACGGAGAACAGGATAAAGATGATAAGGAGCGTAATGATGACCACCTTCCACTGGCCTTGACCAAGGAAACGGTTCATCACCTCGATACTGCGCAAGCCCTCCACCGCCGTGGTGACCGTAACGGCAGGGGTCAGCACACCGTCTGCCAGTAATGCCGCTCCGCCCAACATCGCCGGAACGATGAGCCACTTGCCGCAGTTCTTCACCAGCGCATACAGGGAGAAGATTCCGCCCTCGCCGTGATTGTCGGCCCTCAAGGCAATAAGGACGTATTTCACGGTCGTCAGCAACGTCACCGTCCAGATGACCAGGGACAGCGCGCCAATAATAAAACGCTCATCCACGCCGCCAATGCCGCCGTTGCCCGCCACAATGGACTTCATCACGTACAGGGGCGAAGTACCGATATCGCCGTAGACGATGCCGATGGTCACCAAAAACATGCCCAGCTTCAGATTCTTTTTCTTATCTTCCCCTGTTTTCAGGTTCATGGCCTATCTACCTCCCTGCACTTTGAAATCCATCCGTCGCGATCCTCTTGACGGTATGGTTACACTTTAGCAAAGATGCTGAAGGATGTCAAGAAAACGAAAACAACGCCTGCCTCGTAAAAGGTAGGCGTTTGTATCGTTACATATTTTTTTGCGCTACAGCGGCAAGTGTCTCTCCCTCCCTCTTCTGTCTAAAGTCCGCGACATCTATTTCTTGCAAGACGGCGCAAGTTCTGCTATACTTTCCATAGAAATACCGCGCCGTGAAAAGGAGGATGTATTATGCAGTATGTATCGATGGGTGAAGTCACCTTATCCCGCATTGTCCGTGGCTTTTGGCGGCTGACAGGCCCGAAGGCGGGCAGTTGGAACATCAGCGACGAGGCACTGAAAGAGATGATCGCAGGTTGCCTTGACCGCGGCGTTACCTCCTTCGATGCTGCCGACGTGTACGGTATGGGACAGTGTGAGGTGCAGTTGGGGCGTGTGCTGCCTGCTTTCCGCCGCGAGGACTATCAGATCGTCACTAAGGCGGGCATCTGCCGCAATCTTGAGACAGGTACTTCCTACTATAACACCAGCTACGACTATCTCGTTTCCGCCTGTCACGCGGCGTTGGAGCGGCTGAACTGCGCGTATATTGACCTCTTCCTCATTCACCGTGAAGATCCCATGCTTGACCCCTATGAGGCAGGTCGGGCACTGCTGGACTTGAAAAAGCAGGGCTTGATTCGTGAGGCAGGTGTGTCCAACTTCGATCCCTTCAAGATGGAGGGGCTGAACCGCGCTATGGATGGCTGTCTCCGCACCAATCAGATCGAGCTCCACCCCTGCTGCTTTGAGCATTTCAACAGCGGCATGACCGACTATTTGACGGCGAACCGTATCCGTCCCATGATTTGGTCGCCTTTGGCAGGCGGCAAGCTGTTCACCTCTGAAGAGGAGGAATACGCCAAGGCACGGGCGGTATTGGAGGAGCTGGCAGAAAAGTACGGTGTCTCCCCTGCTACCATCGTCTACGCATGGCTGATGCAGCATCCCATGGGTGCCTTGCCCATCGTGGGTGGACAGAGCCTTGCACGTTTGGACGAGGCCATCGCCGCCCTCGATTTGCGCTTGGAGCGCCCCGACTGGTATCGCGTTTATGCCGCCAGCGGACAGCAGAAGATTCGATGAAAGGAGCGGACACCATGGCAAAGGAAAATTGGCAGAAATATAAGCTGCTGCGGCTGTTGGAACTGCTGCAGCAGGAGACGGACGAGGAGCATCCCCTCACCACCAACACCATCTGCGCACGACTCACTGAGCTGGGTCTCCCCTGCGAGCGCCGTACCCTCAGCAAGGACATCGCCCTACTCAACAGTATCGGTTACGAGGTCATGTGTCAGCGGGTGGGCAAGGAGTACGGCTACTATATCACCGACCGCAGCTTCTCCGTCCCCGAGCTGAAAATTTTGATCGACGCGGTGCAGGCCGCCAGCTTTATCACCGAGAAAAAGACGGCAGAGCTGGTGGATAAGCTGGCAGCTTTGGGCGGCAGCCATAAGGCGGACATCTTAAAGAGCAATATGGTCTGCTTCAACACCCGCAAGCACAGCAACGAGTCTATTTTCTACAATGTGGGCTATTTGGAGGACGCCATCGAGCAGCAGAAGAAGGTACGCTTCCACTATTTCGGCTTGAATGAAAGGGGCGAGAAGGTCTATCGCCGTGACCACGATTTCTATGTGGTGGAGCCCATCGCCCTTATTTATAATGAGGACAATTACTATCTCCGCGCTTACAGCACCAAGTACGATGCCCCCACCAACTACCGCGTGGACAGGATGGACGGCGTGGATATTCTCCATGAGCCCATCTCCGAGGCCACCCTCGCTCTTCGCGATGAGGTGGAGCACTATACAGGCCGCGCTTTCAAGATGTATGGCGGCGAGGAGGCCGACATCGTCTTGGAGTTTAACGACAGCCTCATCGGCGTCATCTACGACCGCTTTGGCGAGGCGACACCTATGATGCGCAGCGGCGAGGGAAAATGCGTTGCCACGGTGAAGGTACAGCTGAGCCCCGTATTTTGGGGATGGCTGTTCCAGTTCGCGGGAGAAATGCGTATCCTCGCCCCCGATGATGTGATCGCAAAATTTAAAGAACACGCAGGTAAAATGTTTGGATGAGAGGTATCGCCTATGATCACCAAGGAGTTTCAGGGAAAGCAGTTGAGCCTGTTGGGCTTTGGCGCCATGCGTCTGCCCACCCATGCAGATGGTTCTATCGACGAGGCGCAGGTGGCGGAGATGACGGCCTATGCCATGGAACATGGCGTAAACTATTTCGATACTGCCTACTCCTACCACGGCGGGGAATCTGAGCGTGTCATGGGTAGAGTATTGAGCAAGTATCCCCGTGAAAGCTACTATCTCGCCACCAAATACCCCGGCCATCAGATCATCAGCACAGGCTATAACCCTGCGGAGATTTTTGAAGAGCAGCTTGAAAAGTGCGGCGTGGAGTATTTCGACTTCTATCTCCTGCACAATGTCTACGAAAAGTCCATCGAGGTGTACCGCGATCCTCAGTGGGGCATCATTGACTACTTCAAGGAACAGAAGCGTTTAGGCAGGATCAAGCACTTGGGCTTTTCTTCCCATGCAGAAACCGCCTGTTTGAAGGAGTTCTTGGATGAGTATGGCGCGGACATGGAGTTCTGCCAAATTCAGCTGAACTATCTCGATTGGACGCTGCAGGATGCCAAGGGGAAGTATGAGTTGCTCACCGAGCGGGGTATCCCCGTGTGGGTCATGGAGCCTGTCCGCGGCGGCAGATTGGCGAAATTGAGCGAAGATGACGAGGCAAAGCTGAAAGCGCTCCGCGGTGAGGATTCCATTGCCTCTTGGGGTCTGCGGTTTTTGCAGGGACTTCCCAATGTGAAGATGATCCTCAGCGGTATGTCCAACTTTGCCCAGATGGTGGACAATGTCAAAACCTTTACGGAGGTTGCACCCTTGTCTAATGAAGAAACCTCCCTCCTGTTGGACATCGCCGAGGGTATGAAGGATTCCGTTCCCTGCACCGCCTGCCGCTACTGTTGTGACGGCTGTCCTGTGGGGCTGGATATTCCCGCCCTCATCAGCACCTACAACGAGATGCGCTTCTCCCCCAATGTCAATGCCGCGATGCGCATTGAATTCCTGCCCGAGGAGAAAAAGCCCACCGCCTGTATTGCGTGCGGACAGTGCGTGAAAATGTGTCCGCAGAGCATTGATGTACCTGCTGCACTGCAAGACCTCACCGAAAGGCTGAAAACGCTCCCCAGTTGGGCAGAGATCTGCCGCCAGCGGGAAGAGGCAGCTAAAAAAGGTCGGGCATAACGCCCTCAAGCAATAAAAACACCACTCTCATTTGCTTTAACGCTACGAGAGTGGTGTTTTCGCCTATTACTGTCTTATATTTACGACAATTGTTGTTTAAAAGGAAATTAACTGTCGCTTTTTATGTATTCAGGTGGTATGGTGAAAACAGGAAGAATACTTGTAAGGAGGAGCGCTATATGTTTATTTTTGCCGCGATTTTGTTTGTGATTCTGACCGTTGGTGTAACAGGGGTTTTCACCATGATGGATGCGTGTATGTGAGGAAATAAATACCAGTTCTGCCGTTTTTTCGTTTTCTTAATGATTCATGTATAAAATTTCTTTATACATCTTGCATTCAGAAAAAAACGGAGTAAAATAATGAAAAAAAGCGGCTTGCCCGTATATAACAAACATCCCTGTAACAGTAAAAAAAGGAGGCAGCTATGAAATTTTCCAGTAAGATTCAGAAGTGCGGATTGTCCCCCATGCGCAAGTTCCACCCCTATGCGCAAGCAGCAAAAGCACGCGGCATCAACATCTATCATCTAAATATCGGCCAGCCCGATGTGGAAACTCCGGAGGCCTTCTTTGAGGCTGTACGCAATTTCTCCCAGCCGGTGTTGGAGTACGCTCCCTCCCCCGGTGTGCCCGAGCTGATCGACGCGATTCAGAAGTACTACGCCGATCTCGATATGCCCTTTGCCAAGGATGAGATCCTCATTACCGCCGGCGGCAGCGAAGCCCTGTCTATCGTCATGCAGTGCATCCTCGATGACGGCGATGAGATCATGATCCCCGAGCCTTTCTATCCCAACTACAACACTATGGTACACCTGTGCGGCGCTACCATTACCCCCATCCCCACCTGCCCCGAGGAGGGTTACCACTACGCCGATCGCAGCAAGATCGAAGCACGCATCAATGAGCATACCCGCGCCATTATGGTCACCAACCCCGGTAACCCCACCGGCGTGGTGATTACCCACGAGGAGATGGAGATGCTGGTGGATGTGGCCAAAAAGCATAATCTCTTCCTCATTGGCGACGAGGCTTACAGAGAGTTCGTCTATGGCGGCGAGGCACTCCAGTCCTTCGGCGAGTTTGCTGATGTAGCTTCCGATAACATCATCGTGGTGGATACCGTGTCCAAGCGTTTCTCCGCCTGCGGTGCCCGTATCGGTTGCATCATCACCAAGAATCATGAGCTGCTGGATCAGGCGATGAAGTGCTGCCAGGCACGTCTGTCTGTAGCAACGCTGGATCAGGTGGCCTCTGCCAATCTCTACAACGTAGGCCCCGAGTATTTCGCCGCTGTCCGCGAGGAGTACAAGAAGCGCCGCGACACTCTCTGCAGCAAGCTGGCAGAGATCCCCGGCGTCGTCTTTGAGATCCCCGGTGGTGCGTTCTATGTGATGGCTGCGCTGCCTGTGGATGACACCGACAAGTTCCAGCAGTGGCTGCTGGAGGAGTTCGACGACAATGGTGAAACGGTGATGTTCGCCCCCGCCGCCCCCATGTATGCCACCCCCGGCAAGGGTGGAAATGAAATTCGCATGGCCTATGTCATCGAAAGCGAGAAGTTGGCCCGTGCCATGGAGATCCTTAAGAAGGGCATTGAGGTCTACAACAAAAAGTAAGCCTTATGAATATGACCCCCTCCTTCGTGGAATCGAAGGAGGGGGTTATTTATTACATTCTCAATTGTTCTGCTCCCGAAAATACTTCTCCGTCGCGCTTACAAACTCTGCCTCGAATTTGGCAATGGCAGCTCTTGCCTTCTTTTTGAAGGGGAAGAACATATCGTAGGCGTGATACCAGTCGGGATAGACATCCACGGAGGCCTCTACCCCTGCGGCGCGGAGATTGTCGATATAGGTCAGGGTTTCGCAGTAGAAGGGCTCAATATCCCCCACGAAGGTGTAGGCAGGCGGCAAATTGCGGTAGTCCGTCTGCCGCGCGGGGGCGGCATAGGGCGGGATGTCCTCCAAACCCTTGAGGTACAGTTTCCACGCGGCGTGATTGCGCTTGGTGTTCCACACGGGGGCGTGATTATCGCGGGAGGAGTCGGTGTCGCGGTCATCTAACATGGGATAGAGGGGCATTTGATAAGCGATCTGCACGCCGCCCTTGTCCCGTTCATACATACAAAGAGCCGCCGTCAAGCCGCCGCCAGCACTCTCGCCGCCCACTATCAGCTGGGCGGGGTTGACACCCAACTCAGCGGCATGGTCACGAAGCCAGCAAAGAGCTGCATGGCAATCCTCCAGTGCTGCGGGATAGGGTTGCTCCACCGAGAGGCGATAGTCCACGCAGACCACCACCGCGCCATACTTCTTCACCAGCGCCAACGGGCGGGAGAAGTAGGCCATCTCCGCCATGCCCACGGCGTAGCCGCCGCCGTGGATCCACAGGACACCCGCCGTATGGGCAGCATCCTTCTTCGCCACGGTGGGGCGGAAAACGAGGATCTTAATATCCCGCCCCGTGGAGGGGATCTTCCGTTTTTCAACTGTATAGCGTTTCATAATCCACGCCCCTCTTGAGGTTTATCACGTTTATTATAGCGCATGGCGTTGGGCAATTCAATGTTGATATCGTAATCGAAAAAAAGCGGAAGTCCTTGGTTTTCAAGGACTTCCGCTAACGATTTATTGACTTTTCTTTATTCCTTCACCAGCTCGGGAAGTGCCACTGCATCCTTGTACTCGGCATACTCCTTGCGCTTGGCGGCGATGATATCCTTGCCACCGGCAGCCTTCATATGACCCTTACGGATGTTGTTGTCATGGACTTCCTGACCTGCGGGACTCCAGCGGTTCTTGGCCTGCTCCTCGGGAGTAAAGGAAACCTCCAGCTCACCGTTTGCCCAAGTCAGGGTAGCCTTGGTCAGGCACTGGGGGCAGTACCAGCCGTCGGCCCGCTTCTCAAGGAAGGAGCTGTGGCAATCGGGGCACAGACCTGCCTCGCCGCGATAGGCGGGGGTCTGACCGTTGGCCTTCTCCATCAGCGCATCGGCCACATTTTCACCCAGCTTGCGGATACGAGCCAGCATATCCTCCTCCAGAACGATAGCGCCCACACCGGGGACGAAATCGAAGTGGCACTTATCCACCACGGCATCATAAGCGCCCACCAGCTCCATGGTCAGCATGTTGGCAGCGGTGAGGGTGTAGTTGGTCCAGTCGGTGCCGCCCAAAGTGAAGGTAGCGCCGATCTTATGCTCCTTATGCACCACATCGCGGTAGTTGCCGGAGGCGTGGAGCTTGTTCATAAAGCGGATCAGAATACCGGGAGGCAGCAGGTTGTAAGCGGGAGCGGAAACGATGATGGCATCTGCCTCACGCATCAGCTGCTCGATGAAATAGAAGTGGTCGCTGCCGTTCTTATGGACACAGCGGAAATCCCAGTTGCCCTTCAGATGGTTGATCATGCAGCTTTCGCAGCCCACACAGCTGCGGATCTCAGCTTCCTGCAGACGGACAAAATTGCACTCCGCGCCGCACTTAGCCTCGATAGCCTTGAAGGCTTCCTTCATCAAAATCTCAGTGTTGCCGTTCTTTCTGCCGCAGCAGATACCCAAAACTTTCATTTCTCTATCCCTCCAAAATTGATTTTCAAAAAAGTCGTGTCTTTCAGTACATACATTATAGCAAAGGGAGAACTATAATGCAATTTGTTCTTTGCTATCTGGATTATGGCGAAAGCGCCCTGCCGAATCAGGAGCAGAGCGCTTTCTTTGTTTACAAGGCGATTATTTCTTTTTGATCTTCCCCACCACAACACACAGAGCGATGGTGATGAGCATATCGGGCAGGGTGTTGCCCACGAGGATATCTACCCGCATTAGCAGACGATATACCACGAAGCCCACCAGCCAGATGATCAGGTTGGTGATGCTGAAGTGTTTTGCCTCCTGATTCCGCTTCAGGATAAAGAAGTCGGCGATCTGAATGGCGATCATGGGTGCAAATACCGAGCCGATGAAGTAGAGGAAATCAGTAATATCCCCAAGGGGCAGGAAGATCGCCCCCAAAGTACCGATGACCGTGACGGCAACGGCGACCCACTTGCCGCTGATTTTTGTGGAGAGGGATTCACAGGAAATACCTGCGGAATAGGCATCGAGGAAGGTGGTGGTGACGGTGGAAAAGACGATGATGAGAAGTCCTGCCACGCCGAGACCCGCCTTGACCATGATTTGGGCAATATCGGACTCCCCTGTAAAGATAGCCGCGCCCATACCGATCACATACATCCAGCAGCTAATTACGCCGTAGGTCACGGCGCTGACGGCAGTGGCTTTGACGGGCTTCTCCGCCTCGCGGGTATAGTCGCTGATGAGGGGCAGCCAAGAGAGGGGCATGGCAACAGACAGCTCCACGGCAGCGCCGAAGGTCATACCCTCGCCGCTACTATTCAAGCCGCTGCCGTCGCCGAAGATCACAAAGCTGAGAATAATGGTCAAGATGAACAGCGCACCCATGGCGACGGTGTTGACCTTGCCCAAGTTCTTGATGCCGATCATGATCCAAAGGACGATCAAAGCACCGATGACAAGGCACCACACCCAGTTGCCGATGGCGAAAATGCCGTTGACCGCCAGTGCGCCGTCGTAGATCATAATGCCTGTCCAGCCCACAAGCTGGAGGATATTCAGCACAGAGAAGAGCAACGCGCCCTTGCTGCCAAAGCTCATTTTCACCGTTTCCATAGCGCTTTTGCGTACTTTGCCGCCAATGAGCCCTGCAAAGAGCAGCATGGCACAGCCGATGACATGACCCAGCAAAATGGCGAGCAAGCCCTTCGAAAAACCGAGGGGGGCAAAATAGGTACCCGTCAGAATCTCGGCGATGGAGACGGCAGCGCCGAACCAAATAAGGCCGTTTTCAAAAATGGAAGTGCGTCTTTCCTTCATCTTACTGCGCCGCCTTTCCGTACTCGCCCTGCAGGTCGAAGGCGTGATCCATGGGCCCCGAACCGCTGCCTAACTCCAACATGGCCGACAGGGCATCGGAGATATAGTTCTTTGCCCTGCGGACAGATTCGGTAAGGGGAAAGCCCTTGGCGAGATTGGCGGCGATGGCACTGGAGAGAGTGCAGCCTGTGCCGTGGGTGTTGGGATTGGGGATGCGCTTGCCTGCAAACCATGTCATCTCCCCATCGGCATAGAGAAGATCGTTGGCATCGTTGATGCTGTGCCCGCCTTTGAGGAGAACGGCACAGTGGAAATTATCCCCGATCTTCTTCGCCGCGGCGACCATGTCCTCTTCCCTTTCGATCTTCATGCCCGAGAGAACTTCGGCCTCGGGGATGTTGGGTGTCACAAGGGTGGAAATGGGCAGCAGTTCGGCAATCAAGGTCTCTACGGCATCGGTTTTCATCAATGCCGCGCCGGAGGTAGCCACCATCACGGGGTCAACCACCACATTCTTTGCCCCGTAGTGCCGCAGCCTGTCCGCGATCACGCGGATCAGTTCCGTTGTGGCCACCATACCGATTTTCACTGCATCGGGATAGATGTCCTCAAACACCGCATCAATCTGCTGTTTCAAGAAATCCGGTGTCGATTCTTGAATTCCTCTCACGCCGGTCGTGTTCTGCGCCGTCAGTGCTGTAATGGCACTCATGGCGTACACACCATTCATAGTCATCGTTTTCAGATCGGCCTGAATACCGGCGCCTCCACTGCAGTCGCTGCCTGCAATGGTCAATGCTGTTTTCTTTTTCATGTTTTACTCCTTTCTTATGTTCAGCATCGTTTTTTATAGCGGCATAAGGTGGTGCCCCCAATAGGCCGCTTTTAAAATTAGATAAGTTGCAGCGCTTTTGCCCGATTTTTCAGTTCTTCCGCTGCCGCCTTGGGATCCTCCGCCTTCATAATGGCGGAGACCACGCAGATACCGGCAATGGGGATACCTGCGAGAACCTCAATATTGTCTTTATTGAGCCCACCAATGGCGCTGACGGGAATGGGAACAGCGTTGCAAATATCGCGGAGGGTGTCGGTGGAGGTCAGCACCGTCTTTACCTTCGTGGTGGTGGGATAGATCGCGCCTACGCCGAGGTAGTCTGCCCCCTGTTCATAGACATCCAGCGCCCAAGGCACGGTTTTCGCCGTTGCGCCCACGATCTTCCCATCCCCCATCAACTTTCTTGCGGTGGCGACAGGCATATCCTCAGAGCCTACGTGAACGCCCTCGGCATCCATGGCAAGGGCCACATCCACGCGGTCATCGATGATGAGAGGGACATTGTACGCCTTGGTGAGGGCGTGTACCTTCTCGGCAAGGGCGATATATTCCCGTGTGCTTCTGTTCTTCTCACGAAGCTGCACTAAGGTGACGCCGCCTTTCAAGGCCCGCTCTACGCGGAACAGGAATTCCTCTTCCGTGTAGTTGGTGCTGTCGGTGATAAAATATAGACTGGGGTCAAAATTTCTCATGATTCTACTCCTTACACATAGACATAGTCGTTCAGTACCGGCTGTAAGCCCTCACCGGACATATCCCGGTACATGGCCTCAAAGCTGCGGGCATCGTCAATTTCAAACTGCTCGTCGCCCTTGGCAGCGTCATCTTCCTTACCGCTATACTTGCTCTCATGGTCGCCGATGCCCGTGGACACACCTGCGGACACCTTGGTGGCAGCAATTTTCACGATACCGTTGCGGAAACTCTCGCTCTCGCGGGAGGACACGGTAATGCCCACAAAGGGCAGGAAAATACGGTAGGCGCACAGCACTTGGCACAGCTGCTTCTCCCCCACATCAAGGGGATTGATTTTATCGTTATTGATGATAGGACGGAGTCGCGGGCAGGACAGGGACATTTCCGCGTGGGGGTATTTCCGCTGGAGATAGTAGACATGGAGGGCGCTTGCCAGTGCATCCTTGCGGAAGTCGGAAAGACCCAGGAGGGCAGAGAATGCCACGCCACGCATACCGCCGCGAAGGGCACGCTCCTGGGCGTCAAAGCGGTAGGGCCACACCCGCTTATGACCGAGGAGATGGAGCTTCTCATACTTGTCGGCATCGTAGGTCTCCTGAAACACGGTGACATAGTCAGCGCCGCACTCATGGAGATACTTATATTCATCGGTGTTCACGGGGTAGATTTCCAAGCCCACCATGCGGAAATACTTTCTCGCCAGCTTGACCGCCTCACCGATATACTGCACATCGCTTTTGGCGCGGCTCTCCCCTGTGAGGATCAAGATCTCCTCCATGCCCGAGTCGGCGATCACCTGCATCTCATGCTCAATTTGCTCCCTGTTCAGCTTCATGCGGTTGATGTGGTTATAGCAGTTAAAGCCGCAGTACACGCAGTAGTTCTCGCAGTAGTTGGCGATGTAGAGGGGGGTAAAGAGATAGACGGTATTGCCGAAGTGCTTGCTGGTCTCCCTGCGGGCTTTTTGCGCCATTTCCTCCAAGAAAGGCTCTGCCGCGGGAGATAAGAGCGCCTTGAAGTCCTCAATAGAGCAGGTCTCATGGTCGAGGGCGGCGCGGACGTCGCGGGCGGTATAGGCGGAGTAGTCGTAGGAATTCATGTGAGTCAGCACCCGCTGACAGACATCGGATTCAATGATCTCCATGCCCGGCAGATATTCCATGTGGCTCTTGCGGCTGGTGGGATCGGTTTCCAGTCGGTGCTTTTTTTCGAGCGCCTCCGGCGAGAGATGCTGGGAATCTACAAAGAATTGATTTTCCATAGTCACGCTCCTTAATCACGCAGGAAGCCCGTCAGAGGATCAGAGGCGGAAGCGCCGCGGGTCAGCACGCGGCCAAGGCCGGAGAGGTACGCCTTTCTACCTGCCTCGATTGCCTGACGGAAAGCCGCGGCCATCAGCGGCAGATCGCCTGCTGTGGCAAGGGCGGTGTTTGCCATAATGGCCGCCGCGCCCATCTCCATAGCCTCACAGGCCTGAGAAGGTCTGCCGATACCTGCATCCACGATGATAGGCAGGTCGATCTCGTCGATAAGGATCTGAATGAACTCCCGCGTTGCCAATCCCTTATTGGAGCCGATGGGAGAAGCCAAGGGCATAATGGTGGCAGCACCTGCATTCACCATATCGCGGGCGGCGTTCAGATCGGGGTACATATAGGGCATGACCACAAAGCCCTCCTTGGCGAGGATCCCCGTTGCCTTGATGGTCTCTTGGTTGTCGGGCAGCAGGTATTTGCTATCACGCATGATCTCCACCTTGACGAAGTTGCCGCAGCCCAGCTCCCGTGCAAGACGGGCAATACGGACAGCCTCCTCGGCGTTTCGCGCGCCGGAGGTGTTGGGCAAAAGGGTGATGCCCTCGGGGATGTAGTCCAAAATATTCTCCTGCTCCTTGGTGTTGGCACGGCGCACGGCGAGGGTGATGATCTCAGCGCCTGCATCCTTGATAGCGGCTTCAATGAGCTTCATGGAGTACTTCCCCGAGCCCAAAATAAAGCGGGAATTAAATTCGTGACCGCCAATAATCAGCTTATCGTTTTGCATTTTTCTTTCTCCTTTTATACTTCATATTCCCCTACGAGAATTCGCAGGACAGTGTGGGCTTGATGTGCGGCGCACAGCATCACGCGGGGTGCTACCAAGCCGATGGTATCCGCTACCTCGCTGACTTCATCGCCGCAGAGGTAAAACCGATTCGTAATTCTCCGTGTTTTGATGGTGTTGGGACTATCCATCCCCGCCATGCCCGAGGCCGCAACGAGATAGCATTGGGGCAGCTGCTCCAAAACGCCGTTGACAAGCATGGCTTTGGCTTCAGCGCTATCGAAGGCTTCGCAGATAATGTCCGCATCTTTGAGAAGTGCTGCAAAATTCTCCTCTGTGATCTTTTCTATCACAGCTTCTACCTCCGTATAGGGGGAAATCTCCTGCAGATTACTTACAAGGGATTCTGCTTTACAGCGCCCAATTTGCGATGCTTTGTATTGCTGACGGTGGAGATTGGTGATGTCCACGTGGTCAAAGTCGATCAGCCGCAGTTTGCCCACACCCGCTCTTGCCAAGGCGATGGCGATATTAGAGCCGAGACCGCCAAGACCGCAGATGGCGACCGTTGCCGAGGAAAACCGCTGGTGGAGTTCCCTTCCGTGACGGGCAATCAGTGCCTCCGTCCATTCCTTTTTCGTAGGAATCACTCAACCACCTCCCACAAAGCTGACGATCTCCACGCTGTCGCCGTCTTGGAGAATGGTCGCCTCGTACTGGGACTTAAATACGATGTCGCCATTGCGCTCCACGGCAATGCGCTTGAGGTCGTAGTTGGTTGTACTGAGATATTGCGCTACCGTCTTGCCCGCAATATCCAGCTCTGCGCCGTTTACTTTTACCATAATTGCACCTCCTTACATGAAAAAACGGGAAACCTCCGATTTGGAAGTTTCCCGTGATGGTCGCAAGTCCCTACGTTGGCATTATCCAAATCAGGTATATGGGTCGAAGGTCGTACCTTCCTCTCAGCCTGTCATACAAGCTCCCCGCGTATGAAATTGTAAAATAAAAACAGGAGGCAGCCTCTTTGGATGCCTCCTGTAAAAAATCCATGTGACTTCCTACGGCGGCATTATCCGCATCAGGTGATAGGGTCGAAGTTCGGTTACTTCCTCTCAGCCTGCATCTACAAGCTCCCCTGTATTTATTTCGGTTACTATTGTACACCTTTTGCTGTGGAAATACAAGGTGTTTTTTAGGCAGTTTAACATTGCATGTAAAAGCCCAGCTCAGTATTTCACTGAACTGGGCTTTATTCATTTAACATTCCGTTGTCCTATACTCGTTTATAAGATACGGACTCACACCTGCATGGCGGCATAATAACCTGTAGTAGAGGTGTTATAAATGGTACCGGGCTTCTTGCAGTCACCGATGAAGATGACATCGTGAGCCAAACCTTCGAATGCAGCCAATGCTTTCTTGTCGGGCTTGAGGCCGGTGGCGAGAATAACAGTATCCGCGCTGATGAAGCGGCGATTGCCGTCCTTATCTTCCACCTCGATGCCGTTTTCATAGATGGCGACGCAGCGGGTAGCCGTATGGATATGGACATTTTCCTTTTCCGGTGTTTCCACTGTACTCTTGCTGGACATGTCCCACTCATGGTTCACATAGTAGAGGGTGATGTCGCGCTGATCGGGATAGTCGAACTTGTCGGCCTCCATCAGTTCTTCGCCCATCTCCACCAGATCCACCTCATGTCCCATGGTGTGGAGCTGAATAGTTGCCTCACAGCCAACGGTACCGCCGCCGACGATGACGGCGTGGTGACCTACCTTGTCCTCGTTGCCGAACAGATCGGAGCAATGGAGAACACCGGGTAGATCTGCACCGGGAATGGCAGGATAGAAGTTGGGAGCGCCCACAGCTACCACCAGGGCATCTGCCTTTTGGGCAAGAATGTTCTCGGGAGTCGCCTCGGTGTTGAGGCAGATCGTAACATTCTCACGCTTATTCACCTGCGTAATGAGATAATCGCGGTAGCGGCGGAGGTCATGCTTGAAACCCACATGGTCGGCGAAGCTCAGACGACCGCCCAGCTTCTCCCCTTTCTCCATCAGCACGACTTCATGTCCCTTCAGTGCCAGTTCATTGGCGGCCTGCATACCGGCAGGGCCGCCGCCCACCACTACGACCTTCTTTTTGGTCTGGGGCAGAGGACTCTGAGGCAGCGTCTGATACAGAACACGGGCAGGATTGACAGAGCAAGTACGATGACCGGCAAAATTGACGCTTTCGGACAGGCAGCGCAGGCAGCGGATGCAGGGACGGATATCCTCAGCACAACCGTTGTGTGCCTTGGCTGCCCAATCGTTATCGGCGATAACGGCACGAGCCATAGCCACCATGTCGCAATCACCCTCGGCGATCAGTTTATCCGCCATGGCAGGATCACTGATACCGCCGATGGCCTCCACAGCCTTGTCGGGGAAGTGTTTCTTCACCTCGCGGGCCAGATAGGCATTGACGCCATGGCTGACGAATGCAGAGGGGAACAGGAAATTACTGGACTGGATGTTGTCCACCTTACCTGCGGAACAGTGGATAATGTCCACATAGGGAGCCAGCACCTTGATAGAGCGAATAGATTCTTCCAGCGTGGCGCCTCCCTCCACCAATTCTGCCACAGAATAGCGCATGGAGAGGAGCATATCGGGGCCTACCCGATCACGAATGGCCTTGAGGACCATAGCGACAAAACGGGCACGATTTTCCGGCGTACCGCCGAAATCATCCTCACGCTTATTGGCAATGGGAGAAAGGAACTTTCCCAGCAGCCAGTTATGGGCTGCATGAATATTGATGATGTCGAAGCCCCCCAGCTTAGCCACATAAGCGGCATTAGCGAAATACTCTGCGACCCGCTCCATTTCAGGAACATCCATGGGGACAACAATGCGGCCGTCTGCTTTTTCCTCGTACATGGGGCCTAACACCTTGTTGCCTTCAAAGGGGGTGGACATATCGCCGCCGTGGTTCAGTTCCAAACTGGCCAGTGCGCCATAGCAGTGGACATTATCGCTCATCAGATGCAGGATCGGCAGCTGATGGTTGTGCAGCCGATCAGAAAAGAAATCGAATGCATAGCGCAGGGCGCCCAGCTGATAGCGGGGGTCTACCCCTAAATGACCGGTGTTGACAATACCGGCACCGCCGCGAGCCAACAGACCCATATACTGAGCCTGATACTCCGAGGCATTATCATAGCCGTTCATACCCGGTTGGACACCATGGGCAGAAGCCTGCGCGGAAGCGACCACGCGATTCTTCACCCGATGCCCGTTGATCTCAATAGGGCTGAACAGATGAGGATATGGATAGTTGCTCATCTTTTCCCTTTCTGCTTACTCAGCGTTAGCCAGTGCCTGTGCCTCAGTGACAAACTGCTCAATGAGGTTCTGTGCCTTCATCTCAGCCAACTGCTCGTTCAGGAAGGCAAGGAAATCGGCCTGATCCTTGGGGATCGCACCGGAGAAGCCTGCCTCGTTCATGGGGAAGCCAACATCCTGGATCATCAGATCATCGTTAGCGGTGACATAGGGAATGGCAGTCATGGAGGTGGTCTGAACAGCGTCGATCTTACCGGCCTTCAGCTCCATCACCAGATCCTGGTTCTTCACAAGACCCACCACATTCTCAGCGCCATAGGACTCAGCAGCCAGTTTGTAGGGATCAGAACCGGTCTGGGCACCGACCTTGTGGCCAACCAGATCCTCGATCTTGGTAAACTTATCAGCATCTTCCTTGCGGATCATGACGATCTGATCGTTGGCGAAGATAATGTCGGTAAAGTCGGCAACCTTCCGTCTTTCGTCGTTGGCGGTCATACCAGCCATCACCAGATCGAACTCACCCTCGTTCAGACCGATCAGCAAGCTGTCGAAAGGCATATCCACGACCTTCAGCTCAACACCCAAGGCGTCGGCAAAGTACTGAGAAATGGCGATATCAAAGCCCACGATGGTATCAACGCCATCGATCTCAGTGTGGAACTCGTAAGGAGGATAATCGGCGGAAGTACCGACAACAAGCTCACCCTTGGCCTTGATGGCATCGATGGTAGGGGTCTCGGAAACGACGGAAGAATCAGCGTCGGCAGGAGCGTCGGTATCAGCAGGTGCCTTTGCGCCGCAGGCAACGAGACCAAGCGCCATAATCAAAGCTAAAATCAAAGCAATAATCTTTTTCATGTTACATACCTCTCATTGTTATAGTGTTTTTGTTTTGCGGAAGGGTAATACGATCCGTTAGATGACATTAATGACTTTTGACAGGAATTCCTGCGTACGGGGGTTTTGGGGATGCTCAAAAATATCTGTGGGACTTCCCTGCTCCAGAATCTGCCCTTCGTCCATAAACAGCACGCGGCTGGCTACTTTCTGGGCAAAGCCCATCTCGTGGGTGACCACCACCATGGTGATGCCTTCATTGGCCAAATCATGAATGACCTGAAGGACTTCACCCACCATTTCCGGATCCAGAGCAGAGGTGGGTTCATCGAACAGCAGTACTTCCGGTTCCATAGCCAGCGCACGGGCAATCGCCACACGCTGTTTCTGTCCGCCGGAAAGCTGGGCGGGATAGGCAGTAGCCTTTTCGGCCAACCCAACTCGTTTCAGCAATTCCATAGCGATTTTTTCCGCCTGTTCGAGAGAAGTGTGTTTCACCTTCTGCTGCGAGATGGTGAGGTTCTCCAGCACATTCAGATTGTTGAAGAGATTGAACTGCTGGAAGACCATTCCCACCTTCTGTCGGTGTCGATTCTCATTGAAGCCCTTGGCGGTTATGTTCTCTCCTTTATAGAGAATCGTACCTGCAGTAGGCTGCTCCAGTAGATTCAGGCAGCGGATGAAAGTGGATTTACCGGAGCCGGACGGACCGATGATCACCACCACATCACCTTTGCAGATGGTCTCGTCGATATTTTTCAGGACTTTCAGCTCACCGAAGTTTTTGCAAAGGCCCTTGATGTCAAAAAGTAGTTCCTTGTTAGTACTCACTTCTCTTCATCCTCCTTTCAAAGATGTTCATACCCTTGCCAAGGACGATGTTCAAGATCAGATAGATGGTGGCGGAGATGTAGTAGCAAGGCAGAGGATTGTAGGTGGAGGTGACCACGATGCCATTGTTGTACATCAAGTCACTGATACCCAAGTACTGAATGATGGCGGTCTCTTTTACCATGGTAACGAACTCATTACCGATAGCAGGAAGAATGTTCTTGACGGCCTGAGGCATCACGATATAACGCATGGCCTGTCCGGCAGTCATACCGCAGGATCTGGCCGCTTCCATCTGCCCCGGATCCACCGCCTGAATACCGGAACGGATGATCTCCGCTACATAGGAGGCAGAGTTCAGAGCCAGTGCAATAATGCAGGGAATGATGCGTTCCAAGTCGACACCGAAGATACTACCGGACGGGTAGGGTAAAAAGTCCAGTTGGTAATAGACGATATACAGCTGCACCAACATGGGTGTACCGCGGAGAACGGTAATATACAGCTTGGCGAAGCCACTGAGGATCTTGCTCTTCGACAACCGCAGCAGCGCGATGATGCAGCCAAGCAGCGTACCAAGCAACACGGTGACCAATGCCACCACGATGGTGGTTCTGGTTCCTCGGAGAAAGTACTCATAGTACTGAGAGAAAATTTCGATAATATTCATGGGATCCCTCACCTGTGATTTCGGAGCAGAACACGCAGGACAGTTACTCCCGCTCGTGTTCGAAACCGTGCCATCAGTATAGGCTTCCTCACCGAAACTGTCAATGCATATTTGGAATTTTTATGCATCATTTTCAAAATTTCATGCAAATATATAAAAAGAATAAAGATAAATAGCATATATATGTGTAAAATTATTCGTCACAACCAACAATTCTTTTTGTTTCGTCCGCAAAAAGAACCCGATTGAATTCACTATCGGATTGAAAGCGATCAATGAAATTATCTTCGAGATTTTCAACAAAACTCTTTTATTTGTCATCGATGCCTGAACTCACTCGAGACATCATCTAATTCCCTCTGTAGCCTTGCGCCATAGCCAACGGCGTAGCAGAAAATCTGCTCCATCTCAACGGTCCTTAAACGGTTCTCTGCGGCTTCCAGACGCATTAAGAGGTCTTGCATCATAATTATCGTTCAAACAAAAAAAGGCCCAAAGGGCCTCGTTGAATGTAAACCTTTTTTGCGTGAACGTTCTGTCGCCTCTCACCTGTTTGTACAAGGGCCTTTTTTGTCCTCAAAAAAAGGACGTGGTCTTGCCCCGAAATGCAAGACCACGTCCTTTTATGAGGTAAGACTAAGTTTTTAGTAATTAGGCAGCCAGCTTGGCCTGCAGGGCATCATAGATGGCCTGAGCCTCGGTAGCGCCGCCGGCCTCCAGCTCAGCGATGTAGTCGCTCAGGAAGGGAGCGAAAGCATCCTGCCAGACCTTGATCTCGTCTTCGGTCAGCTCAACAACAGCGCCGCCATTACCACGGATGTAGTCGATATTGCCGGCGTGAGAAGTGTAGTCATACTCGCACTGGTTGTCACGCAAAGTCTCTGCCTCAGCCTCAAACAGAGCCTGCAGATCAGCGGGCAGAGCATTCCAAGCATCCTCGGAGAAGCACATCATCATCAAAGACATTGCCGAACCCTGGTCACCAAACACGGTAGCACCCTTAAGGAAGTCCATGCAACCGAAAGCCATAAGCACGTTAGCGTGGTTGACAACGCCGTCAGCAACGCTGGTGTTCAGGTTGGTGGCATAGTCGGTAACGGGGGAGTTCAGCACGGCACCGCCATGAGCCTCGATGAACTGAGCCATCATGGAGGAGCTGGTGATCAGCTTCAGACCGGCCAGATCATCGGGGGTCTTGATCTGATTGTCCTTGGTGGTGAAGATGTTGTAGCCGGGGCAGGGATAGTTGGTCCAGTAC
>JAFQTS010000046.1 GCA_017408915.1 Oscillospiraceae bacterium
GAAAACAAGGTGGGTGGAGATTCCACCCACCTTGTTGGAAATTACTTGGACTGGATATAAGTCTTGATCTCGGACACGCCCACATACTTATCGTAGGCGTCGCCCTTGACCACGATCAGGGTGGGCGCCTGACGGATGCCGAAATCGGCAACCAGTTGGGTGTTCTCCTCTGCCAACAGCTTGATATAGCCCACGCCTGCCTTATCCAGCAGGGCGGTGGCGATCTTACAGTTGGGGCAGGTGGCGGTGGTGAACAGATAGATGCCGTCGGACACAGCCTTCTCCGCCTCGGCACCGCAATCGCAGGCGGCGGGAGCGGTCTCCTCCATGGGACCCTCGTGGGTCAGCACGGAATTCTCGATGTCGTAGGTCTTACGATCCTTAAACTCCTGGCTCTTACCATCGTTCCAGTTCTTGACGGGACGGTAGTAGCCGGTAATGCGGCTGTATACCTCGGCCTCCTTACCGCAGTGGGGACAGATGTAATGCTCACCGGTGAGATAGCCGTGCTCGGCACATACCGAGTAGGTGGGAGACATGGTGTAATAAGGCAGCTTATAGTTCTCGGCAATCTTACGCACCAGAGAAGCGGCAGCCTGCCAATCCGGCAGCTTCTCGCCCAGGAAAGCGTGGAACACGGTACCGGAGGTGTAGCGGGTCTGCAGCTCGTCCTGCACGTCCAGGGCGGTGAAGATGTCCTCGGTGTAGCCCACGGGCAGGTGGCTGGAGTTGGTGTAGTAGGGGGTGCCGTTCTCGTTGGCGGTGATGATGTCGGGATAGCGCTTCTTATCGTGCTTGGCGAAGCGGTAGGTGGTGGACTCGGCGGGGGTGGCCTCCAGGTTGTAGAGGTCGCCGTACTGCTCCTGATAGTCGGAGAGACGCTCACGCATATGGTCCAGCACCTCTTTGGCAAACTGCTGGACGCGCTTGTCGGTCAGGTCGGCGCGCAGCCACTTGGCGTTGAGACCCACCTCGTTCATACCGATCAAACCGATGGTGGAGAAGTGGTTGTCGAAGGTGCCGAGATAACGCTTGGTGTAGGGATACAGGCCGGAATCCAGCAGCGTGGTGATAACGGTACGCTTGGTCTTGAGGGAGCGGGCGGAAACGTCCATCAAACGGTCAAGACGGGCATAGAAGTCCTCCTCATTCTCGGCGAGGTAGGCGATACGGGGCAGGTTGATGGTGACAACGCCCACAGAGCCGGTGGACTCGCCGGAGCCGAAGAAGCCGCCGGACTTTTTACGCAGCTCGCGCAGGTCAAGGCGCAGACGGCAGCACATGGAGCGGACATCGTTGGGCTCCATGTCGGAGTTGATATAGTTGGAGAAATAGGGGGTACCGTACTTGGCGGTCATCTCGAACAGAAGCTTGTTGTTCTCCGTCTCAGACCAGTCGAAGTCACGGGTGATGGAGTAGGTGGGGATGGGATACTGGAAGCCACGGCCATTGGCATCGCCCTCGATCATGATCTCGATGAAGGCCTTGTTGACCATGTCCATTTCCTTCTGGCACTCACCGTAGGTGAAGTCCATCTCCTTACCGCCCACGATGGCAGGCTGACCAGCCAGATCGCGAGGCACCACCCAGTCGAGGGTGATGTTGGAGAAGGGTGCCTGCGTACCCCAGCGGGAGGGGGTGTTCACGCCGTAGACGAAGGACTGGACGCACTGCTTAACTTCCTTCTGGGTCAGGTTGTCCACCTTCACGAAGGGAGCGAGGTAGGTATCGAAGGAGGAGAAGGCCTGTGCGCCTGCCCACTCGTTCTGCATGATGCCCAGGAAGTTCACCATCTGGTTGCACAGAGTAGAGAGATGGCTGGCGGGAGAAGAGGTGATCTTACCCACCACGCCGCCGAGACCTTCCTGAATGAGCTGCTTCAAGCTCCAGCCGGCGCAGTAACCGGTCAGCATGCTGAGGTCATGGATGTGGATGTCGGCGTTACGGTGTGCCTCTGCCGTCTCAGCGTCATAGATCTCGCTGAGCCAGTAGTTGGCGGTGATAGCACCGGAGTTGGAGAGAATGAGACCGCCCACAGAGTAGGTGACGGTGGAGTTCTCCTTCACGCGCCAGTCGTTGATCTGCAGATAGTTATCCACCAGATCCTTGTAGTTCAACAGGGCGCTATTAACATTACGCACCTTCTCGCGCTGCTTACGGTAGAGGATGTAGGCCTTGGCAACATCGGCGTAGCCTGCCTCGGACAGCACCTTTTCCACGCAGTCCTGAATATCTTCCACCGCGATGAGATCATTCTTGATCTTGGATTCAAACTCGGCGGTGACACGCAGGGCCAGCATATCCATGACGCTGGGATGGTAGGGCTTTTTCAGTGCATCAAAAGCCTTGGTAATGGCTGCGCTGATCTTCGCGATATTGAACTCGGCAACAGCGCCGTCACGTTTTGTTACCTGATACATATCTCTAACTCCTTCCACATTCTCGATCTGCCACTATTTGGTAGCAGTTGTATAACATTTGGGGTATGCAACACAATATCTTGTGCCGCATACCCCAAAGTATACCCGATATATTCTATTAAGTCAACAATATCTTGTGGAAAATTTTCAACAAAAAACACAATATATGGTTGGTGAACAAGCCAAATTTACTCTGTGGCTGCACCGCGGACAGCGGCTTCTCCCACGAAGGGACGGACGATCTCACACCAGCGGTTCAAGTCCTCTGCAGAAGGCGCTGTCAGCCCCCCGCACAGAACGCTGTCACGCTCCGTGTAGCACTGGATAAAGTAGCGCTTCGCCCCCTCGATCCACTTTGCCATGGCGCGGAAATCCTCGTCGGTGTGGTACTCCGCCACCGCCGTGGTGCGCAGTTCGTAGTCCACCACGCCCGTCTTTAGGAAGGCCAAGCTCTCTGCCACCGCCGCTGTATCAAAGGTCTCCAAACCGATGGTTTCGGCGTACTTTTCGGGGGAATTCTTAATATCCATGGCCACATAGTCGATAAGCCCCTCCCCTACCAGTGCTTTCAGCACATCAGGGTGGTTGCCGTTGGTGTCCATCTTCACGGCGAAGCCCAAAGCGCGGATCTCCCGCAGCAAGGGGGCAAGATCGCGGCGCAGCAGGGGCTCACCGCCGGTAAAAGCCACGCCATCCAGCAGACCCTGCCGCTTTTTTAAGAACTGCAGCAGCGCCTCATCATCCATGACAGCCTCGCCGCCGGCGATCAACGAACTATTATGACAAAAAGGGCAGCGAAAATCGCAGCCACCCAAAAACACGGTGCAGGCCACCCGCCCGGGGAAATCCAGCAGCGTCAGCTTCTGCAAACCTTGGATCAACATCTATGTCACCTCACATTGGCAAGATACAACATATTGTAGTACGCGCCACATCCTTTTGTCAACGATAACCCTATTGACGAAGCTGTAGAAAAAAGAGTTAACAATTTGTTATTTTGACAGTGGAAAGCGCCTGTGTTACGATACTCCTGCTCCTTAACACATAAACTGAGACGATTTAAAAGGAAAAACAATATGAGAAATTATAAACTGATCACCGACTCCTCCGCCAACCCCGCCATTATGGCGCAGGGTGTTGACACTGTGCCGCTGCGTGTGCGCTTGGGCAACCACGAATATGTGGACGATGCCAAGTTGGACACCGCCGCCATGCTGGAGGATCTTCGGGAATATAAGGGCAAGTCCGGCTCTGCCTGCCCCGGCGTGCAGGATTGGCTGGATGCTTTCGGCGATGCCGACGAGGTCTTCGCCGCCACCATCTCCAGCGGCGTTTCCGGCTGCTATAACGCTGCCGCCATCGCCGCCAACACGTACATGGCGGACAACAGCGGCAAAAAAGCGTATGTATTGGATTCTCTCACCACAGGCCCTGAACTCCATCTGCTGATGGAGAAGTATCAGGAGCTTCTTAACGAAGGCCTTCCCTTCGAGGACATCTGCCGCGGCGTGCGGGAGTACAGCAAGCACACCCACCTGTTGTTCTCCTTGGAGTCTCTCAATAACCTTGCCAAAAATGGCCGCTGCAGCCCCGTCCTTGCCAAGGCAGCAGGTCTTTTGGGCATCCGCGTGGTGGGCAAGGCCAGCGACGAGGGCACGCTGGAGGCCATGCACAAGTGCCGCGGTGAAAAGAGCGCGCTGGTGCAGCTGTACCACTCCATGAAAGAACTGGGCTTCTGCGGCGGCAAGGTACGCATCACCCATACCTACAATCCCCGCGCCGCCGTGCGCCTCATGGCGCTGATCCACGAGGAGTTCCCCTCCTGCGGCGTGGAAATCAGCCATAACGGCGGCCTGTGCGCCTTCTACACGGAGACGGGCGGATTGTTGGTAGGCTTTGAGGGCTGATTACTTCTGGGCAAAATACGCGATATAATGAGCGGCTTCTTCTTTGTAGCGGCGGGCACTGTCGGTGTTCGCCGCTTTTTCTTCCTCCGTCACCTCACGGCGCACCTTGGCGGGCATACCCAGCACCATAGTTCCATCGGGGATCACTGCGCCCTGTGGCACCAGCGCACCTGCCCCAACGATGCAATCTCTGCCGATGACCGCGCCGTTAAGGACGATAGCACCCATGCCCACCAGCGTATTGTCGCCGATGGTACAGCCGTGGAGAATAGCGCCGTGACCAATGGTGCAGTCGTTGCCTACCACCAGCGGAAACTCTTCATCGATATGGAGAATACAATTATCCTGAATATTGGTGCGGTCACCGATGGTGATGGGGGAACTCTCGGAGCGGATCACCGCGCCGAAAAAGATGCCGCTTTCTTTGCCGATCATAACATTGCCCAGCACCGTGGCATTGGGCGCAACAAAGGTAGAGGGATGGATTTGTGGCGTTTTCATATGATACTCTCCTGTGTTTTCTTACTTCTTCTCATCGCCGTACCAGCAGACGAAGTTTTCCAAAGCCTCACGCTCCGTAATTACAGCATTGGCAGGGAACGTCGGGTCGGGATAGCCGATGGCAATGCCCACAACAGGGATCTGCTCCTCGGGCAGGGCAAGATACTCCCGCAGGCCGTTCTCGTAATATACCGCTTGATATTCCACGCATGTGCCCAAGCCGTACTCCATGGCGGCAACGCAGAGATTTTGCACAAAACAGCCCAGATCAAAGCGGTAAGCATCACTCAGACTCTTCTCCATGCAAACGAGGATCACCGCCGGCGCGTCAAAGAACCGATAGCCCCGCTCTGTCCATGCATCCCGCTTTTCCTTATCCTCACGCTGAATATCCATCACGCCAAAGAGCTGTTTTCCCACGTTGACCTGCCGCTGACGATAAACGCCGGACAGCGGTACTTCAGAGGTGACGGTCGGCTCTCCCCGCCGCAGTCGCGCAACATTGTCTGCTCCCAATTTTTGCAGAAGGTCACCTGTCACCACATGTACCAGCCAAGGCTGGGAATTTTTACTGGACACAGCTCTCTGCGCCAGCTTCAGCACTTCTTCCAAGGTATCGCGGGACACGCCCTTTTTCAAAAAGCCGCGGATCGACCGGCGCTGCAGAATTGCCTCTCTCAGTTCCATACTACGCCCTCCTGTTATTTTTTCTTACCTGTAGGATAAGCGTTCTCTTTCAAAAAGTAAACCCCTTTTCTTGCCGCAACAAACAAATTTTCCCAACACACTTTCTTGCATATCTCCGCTCCATTCGGGAAATTCTATGGTTGCGATACCCAATCGACACGCATCCACCAATCGATAGCGGATGCGTGATGACGCAAGAAAGGAGCAAATAAGCCATGTCTAGCAAGAACAGCAACAAGCTGAACGTCCCCGAGGCCAAGGCCGCAATGGACAAGTTCAAGATGGAGGCCGCCAACGAGGTGGGCGTCAATCTCAAGCAGGGCTACAACGGCGACCTGACCTCCCGTGAGGCCGGCTCCGTCGGTGGCCAGATGGTCAAGAAGATGATCGAGTCTTACGAGAAGAACCTGTAAGTCCTCTCTTCGGGCTGAAATTGTTTTTCTCCTAATTAAAAAGAACCGCCTTCGGGCGGTTCTTTTTCTATACAGGCGCAGATTTTTGTGTTATAATAGTGCAAATACGCAATCTTCCCCAAGGAGGTGGCAGGGATGCCCTTTCGCGCACATTTGAAAACCGTCAACACCCACCGCCGCTGGGTGCGCCGCTACTGCTTCAAGCTGGGCCTATATCGTCAAGGTCTGCTCCATGACCTGAGCAAATACTCCCCTACCGAATTTTTGCGGGGCATCAAGTTCTATCAGGGCTACCGCAGCCCCAATGATGCCGAGCGCATTCAAAACGGCGTGAGCCTTTCCTGGCTGCACCACAAGGGTCGCAACCGTCACCACTTTGAGTACTGGATCGACTACTGTCTCCGCGAGGACGGCAGCGTGTACATCGGCGGGTGCAAGATGCCCAAGAAATATGTGGCTGAGATGTTCTGCGACCGTATCGCCGCCTGCCGCGTGTACCAAAAGGAGCAGTATACCGACGCCTCCCCGTGGAATTACTATCAGCGTGCCAAGGATTTGAAGCATACCGATGCCTCCCGCTTCATGCACGAGGATACGGCAGCGCTGCTGGAGCGGTGGCTGGAGCTTTTGAAGGACAAGGGCGAGGAGGAGGCGTTCGCCCTTATTCGCCGCGAGCTACAGGACGATACGTATTGATTCTTGCGGGAAAAACGCAGAAAAAGCGAACTTTCCCTTGCTTTTTTTCCCGTCGCGTTATACAATGATTCGGTGAATGTTTATCAGAAAGGCCAATTGTCTTTATGAATCCCTATAAAACCCGACAGGGCGGCGCGACCGTCACGGTGTTCGTTCCTTACGATTGCCGCAACAACTGCCCGTTCTGCATCAATAAAAAAGAATATGCCGATTGCAGCGGTTTTTCTTTAGAGAAGATCGTTGCCTCCATCCACACGCTGGACGCCATTACCCCCTATTGTGACTTCGTGTTCACAGGCGGTGAGCCTCTGGCCAATCTGGATTCTCTGCAGACCATGCTGGATGCCATCCCCTCCACCCACAAGGTGTATATCAACACCACCTTCCCCGTGCAGGAGCATATCTCCTTGGAGGAGATGCTGGCATTCACCGAGCGCAATAAGGATAAGATCACCTGCATGAACATCTCCCGCCACCTGCAGAAGTATGTGGAGGAGTCCCCCGACGAGGTGATTGCCAAGATCGCCTGCCCCACCCGCATCAACTGCGTGCTGTACAAGAAGTATCCCGCAGAGCAGCTGCCCGCCTATGTGGAGCGTTTCCTGCCCTACGGTATCCCCATCCAGTTCCGCTACGACTATACTGAGACCACCCCCGAGAATCTGTACGAGGAGGAGAATGACCCCATTCTGCAGGATCTCAAGCGGTTGTTCACCTATCGCGGTCTCGACGGCTGCCGTATGCGCAACGGTTTCCACTTCGAGTACAAGGGTCTCCACATGACTTACCACAAGACCCTGCCCTACTCCACCATCGTGGAGACGGACGAGAACGGCGTCACCTACGACATCCTCTATGATGTCCTCATTAAGCAGAACGGTGACATCCACTCCGACTGGACGGGCGTGATGATGGACGTAGATGCCTACCGCAAGGTGGTCTACGAGCCCTATGACCTCCGCGTGCTGGACGGTACCATTGATTTCTAATAGCAAAATCCGACAGAGCAAGCTCTGTCGGATTTTTTCTTATTTATCCCGATTTTTCTCCAACTGCTCCGTAGGGACGGATGCGTGGATGACGCTGAAATAGCGGTACAGGGGCAGCAACGACTTAAAGCCCGCAATAATATCCTGCGCCAGCTGGGGCGAGAAGATCCGCTCATCCAGCGGCCCTTCCCAACCCACGGACAGGCTCTTCTTCTGATACCAAGGCCGCAATTCCTCGCAGACCTCGCCGCGGCTGCGGGCATACTCGGGGCCCTGCACGGAAAATACGCCATCCTTCTCCAACTGCCGCGAAAGTGCCAGCAGTTCCTCGGGATGGGCGTCGATCCGCTTGCGGTACGCCTCCATCAGCGCGGGAGCAGGTGCCCAAAAGCCCAAGCCGAAGCTATAATACTCCGGCGCGATCTCAAACCAAAAGGTAGGCCGCCCCGTCCAATCCTTATCCCCCGTGCGAATGCACCACCACAGGTGATCCTTATAAGGTCCGCGGCCAAACAAGCGCCGCGCATCGCGGTAAATGCGGGACACCTTCAGCATCAGCGGCTCGTCCGGCAGCATCTCATGGACAGCCTCGTACACCTCTGCCCCCAGTTCCTTCACAGGCTGCAAAAGGGCCTCCTGATACACCTGCTTATGCTCCATGAACCAACCCCGCTCGTTGTTGAAGCGGATGCCCCACATGAAATCCACCGTCGCGTCCGTAAAGCCCTGAAACATACGCTGCACCTCCTGTTTTTTCTCAATTTCTTGCTTTGTATTCTACCCCGCCGCAAAAAATTTTGCAAGTGTTGCATTTACGACTTCTTATCGCAGGCAAATCGTGGCATAATAAACCCACAAAGCAAGAAACAACGATTTTTTACATACGGAAGGGAGAAGAATTATGAACAGAGCAGTATTTGAAAAGTTGAACTATGGCCTCTATGTGCTGGGCGTGCAGCAGGACGGCAAGGACTACGGCTGCCTTGTCAGCTCCTTCGCACAGGTCACCAGCGGCAATCCCCGCAAGTGCACCATCACCGTCAATAAGGATAACCGCACTGCCGATGCCATCCTCGCCTCCGGCACTGTCGCCGTCACCATGGTGGCAGAGGCCGCTGACAAGGATGTGCTGAAGACCTTCGGCTATAAGTCCGGTCGCGTGGCTGATAAGTTCGCCGGCCTCAAGGTGGAGCGCGACGGCAATGGCAACCCCTATCTCCCCGATGTGGGCGCTGCATGGGTCAGCCTCAAGGTGGTGGAGAAAGTGGTGGTTGGCAATTTCTACCTCTTCGTCTGCGACGCCGTGGAGGGCGAGCTCATTAGCGACAGCCGCCTGCTGACCATGGATGAGTTTTTGGAGAAGGGCAAGTTCGCCGCACCTCCCACCGCCTCCGTTGTTCGCACCATGCGCAGCGACGAGGGTTGGGTCTGCCCCATCTGCGGCTACCACTATCCCGACGACAATATGCCCGAGGGCTATATCTGCCCCCTGTGCCGCTGCCCCGGCGAGAAGTTCGAAAAGAAAAAGGCATAAAACTGCAACAAAAAAGACCGCCATACGGCGGTCTTTTTTTACTGTAGCACTTACTCCTTCACAACGTCGGCGTCGGGAGCGTTCTTGCGGACGGACTCAATGCCGTTCATGCAGGAAGCCTTGGCCTTATAGCCCTCGGAGGCGGCAATGGGCTCACCGTTGCGAGCCTTCAGGCGGAAGCGGAACTCACCGGCCTTATCGGTATACACCTCGAACTTGGGGTTGGTAACGGCCGCCACCTCAGCCACGGTCTGATCCTCCACCTTGGCCTCGACAGCGTTCTTGCGGACGGACTCGATGCCCTTCATGCAGGCAGCCTCGGAAGAATACACCTCGGAAACAGCGATGACCTCACCGTTGCCGGCCTTCAGGTTGAACACGAAACCGGTCTTGGTCTCCTTGACAACAAACTTACCCATATTGCTATGCCTCCTTAAATTTGTTTCTTTTGCGCTTCAATCAGCGCCTTTTCTCCATTTTACACGATGTTTTCGTCCCTGTAAAGGAAAATTTACAGCCAAGTGTGGTCAAATCCGTAGGGCAGCAGCTCCCGGAGGGCAAAGGTCTTGCTCTCCCCTGCTCCGTTGAGGCAGATGACCTCCATTTCGGGGGAAAACTCCATCATTACCTGACGGCAAGAGCCGCAGGGAACGCAGAAATCCCTGGACTTGCCTGCGATGGCGATGCGGACGAAGTCGCGGTGTCCCTCGCTGACAGCCTTAACGATAGCGGTGCGCTCGGCGCAGATGGTGCTGCCGTAGGCGGCGTTCTCCACATTGCAGCCGGTGAACACGGTGCCGTCGCTGCACTCCAAGGCAGCGCCTACAGGGAAATGGGAATAGGGCACATAGGCCATGTCCATCATCTTGATGGCCTTTTGACAAAGTTCCTGTTTTGTCATAGGGAAACTCCTTTCTTACGACAGCTCTGCGCTGCCGGTGTAGAGCTGATAATATCTACCCTTCTCCTCCAGCAATGCCTCATGGTCGCCGCGCTCGATGATCTCGCCCTTTTCCAGCACCAAGATGGCCTGCGCGTTGCGGACGGTGGAGAGACGGTGGGCGATGACAAAGACGGTGCGATCCTCCATGAGGGAGTCCATACCCTTTTCAATGAGCTTTTCCGTGCGGGTATCGATAGAGGAGGTGGCCTCATCGAGAATCAGCACCGGCGGGTCGGACACGGCGGCGCGGGCGATACTGAGGAGCTGCCGCTCACCTTGGCTGAGGTCGCTGCCGCCGCCTGTCAGCATGGTGTCGTAGCCCTTGGGCAGATGGCGGATGAAGGTGTCGGCATTGGCAAGGCGTGCCGCGGCGCGGACTTCCTCGTCGGTGGCGTCGGGCTTGCCGTAGCGGATATTGTCGGCGATGGTGCCTGTAAAGAGCTGGGTCTCCTGCAGCACCATACCGAGGGAGCGGCGGAGGGAATCCTTGGCGATGTCCTTGACATCAATGCCATCGTAGGTAATGGTGCCCTCCTGCACATCGTAGAAGCGGTTGATAAGATTGGTAATGGTGGTCTTGCCTGCACCGGTGGAGCCCACGAAGGCGATCTTCTGTCCGGGCTTGGCAAAGAGGGAGATGTTATGCAGCACCGTCTTCTCCCCGTCGTAGGAGAAGGTGACATCGTGGAAGCGGACATCGCCCCGCAGCTCCACCAGTGCCCCATCGGGCTTCTTCCATGCCCAGTGACCTGTGCGGCGCTGTGTCTCGGTGAGGGTGTCGCCGTCTTTCTCCACGCGGACAAGGACGGTCTTGCCTGCATCCGTCTCGGGCGGGGCATCCATCATATCGAAGATGCGCTCGGCACCGGCAGCGGCGGCAAGGATCACATTCACCTGCTGGGAGATGCCATTGATGGGCTGGCTCACCTGCTTAACGTACAACAAATATGCACCAAGCGAACCCACATCGAACACGCCGCGAATGGCGAGAAGGCCGCCTACACAGCAGGTAATGGCGTAGTCGATGCGGCTGAGGTTTGCCATAGCGGGCATCATAGCGCCGGCATAGGACTGAGCCATGGTGCCTGCCACGCGGTAGTCCTCGTTGAGCTTGCTGAAAGCCTCCATGGCCTTTTCCTCGTGGGAAAAGACCTTGATGACCTTCTGTCCCTCGATCATCTCCTCAATATAGCCGTTGAGGGCACCGAGGGTCTGCTGCTGGCGCTGGAAGTTGACGCGGCTCTTGCCACCGATGGTCTTGACCACCAGCAGCATCAAGAACAGGAACGCCACCGTAATAAGGGTCAGCAGCGGGTTCATCACCAGCATCATCACGAAGGTGGCAACGAAGGTCAGCACGTTGGACAGGAGGCTGGCAAAGCTGTTGCCGATCATCTCCGACACGGTGTCCATATCGTTGGTAAAGCGGCTCATCATATCGCCGGAGAGGTGGGTGTCAAAATAGGATACAGGCAGTTCCTGCATCTTGTTGAACAGATCCTCACGGATAGTAGCCACCGTCCGTTGAGCCACATAGACCATCAAGCGGGAGTAGACATAGCTGCAAAGAGCGGAGATGATGAAAACACCGCCCTGCAAAAAGAGCATTTTCAAAAGGCCGGGAAAATCGCCGGGGATAATATAGTCGTTCAAAATGGGCTTGAGAAGATAGCCCGTTGCCACCGAGGCGATGGAGGACAGCAGCAGACACAGCGCCACCAGAATCAGCAGCAGCTTATATTTTCCCAGATACCCCAGCAGGCGCAGGAAGGTCTGCTTGGTATTGCGGGGACGCTGGAAGCCGTGCTTGTTAGGTCCGCCGCCGCGAGGAGGTGTGTTGGACTTAGCCATTGCCTTCCACCCCCTCCTGCTGAGATTCATAGACCTCGCGGTAGATGTCGCAGGTCTCCATCAGTTCTTCATGCTTGCCCTGTCCCACGATAGCGCCGTCATCCAGCACCAAAATGAGATCGGCATCCATCACGGAGATGATGCGCTGGGCAATGATGATCTTCGTGCTGTCGGGCAAGGTGGTACGCAGCCCCTCGCGGATGGCGGCATCGGTAGCCGTATCCACGGCGGAGGTGCTGTCATCGAGGATCAGCACCTTGGGCTTGCGAAGCAGGGCGCGGGCAATGCACAAACGCTGCTTCTGACCGCCCGACACATTGGTGCCGCCCTGCTCGATGTGGGTGTCATACCCCTCGGGCATGGCCTCGATAAAGTCGGCGGCGCAGGCGATCTTCGCCGCCTCGCGGAGCTCTTCATCGGTGGCGGTATCGCTGCCCCAGCGGAGATTCTCCGCCACTGTGCCCGAGAAGAGGGTGTTCTTCTGCAGCACCATGGCGCAGCCTTCACGAAGCTGCTCCAAAGAGTATTCCCGCACATCGTGACCGCCTACCATGACGCTGCCTTCCGTAGCATCGTACAGGCGGGGAATAAGGCTCACCAGCGTGGACTTGGCGCTGCCTGTACCACCGAGGATACCCACGGTCATGCCGCTTTGAATATGGAGGTCGATGTCGCGGAGATTCCACTCCTCGCTATCAGCGTGATATTTAAAATAGACATGGTTAAAGTCGATGTCGCCGTTCTCCACCGTCAGTTCAGAAGCGGTATCCTCCGTCATGGAGGGCTTATGGCGCAGCACCTCGGCAATACGCTTGCCGCAGGCGATGGAGCGGGTCAGCATCATCAGCACCATGGACACCATCATCAAGGAGGCCAAAATCTCCGTGGCGTAGGTGAAGAAGGCCATCAAATCGCCCGAGAGCATGATGCCGTCCGCCACATAGTGGCCGCCGATCCACATCAGCGCCGTAATGGTGCCGCCCATCAACAGCGTAATAAGGGGCATGAAGGACACCACAAAGCCGAAGGCCCGCTCGGCAGTAGTGCGCAGATCTTCGCTGCGGAGGCGGAATTTCTCCTTCTCCTCACCCTCGCGGACGAAGGATTTCACCACGCGCACGGCGTTGACATTCTCCTGCACCACCAAGTTCAGGGCATCGGTGGAGCGCTGGAGCTTCGTAAAGAAGGGGCCCACCACCGCAATGACGATGGCAACTGCCACGATAAGGAGCGGGATGGTCACTAAGAACACACGGCTCAACTCACGGCTGATCCGCAGCGCCAGCACCAGTGCCGTAACCAGCAGGACAGGTGCGCGGACACAGATGCGGGTAGCCATGAAGATCGTTCCCTGCACCGAGGCCACATCGTTGGTCAGACGGGTAATGAGGGATGCGGTGGAGAAATGCTCCAAATCAGCAAAGGAGAAGCGCTGCACTTGAGCGTACTCCGCGGCACGGACTTTCGAGCCGAAGCCCATGGCGGCACGAGCCGCGGCAAGGGCCGCACCCACGCCGAACAGCAAGGCCAGCACTGCTAAGATGAGCATCTTCAAACCCATCATTAAAATGTAATTCCGATCGCCTGTGGCGATGCCGATGTCCACGATATCGCTCATGGCCTGAGGCAGCAGCAGTTCCAGTACCGCCTCGCCCACCGAGCAAATAATTGCCAGCAGCATCCACAGCCGATAGCCCTTTGTGTAGGGCAAAAACAGCTTCATTGTTTCTTTCGCCTCCAAATTTGCATATGCTTCCAATATAATATTCACAGTACCACAGCATGGTGTGCCCGTCAAGAGCTTCCTATACAAGGTGATGTGAACATTTTGTGAATTATCTACCACATTTATTGACTTGCCGTCCCAGATATTGTATAGTATCCTCAGACAAAGAAGTATTGTCTACACATTGTTATTCTCTCTCCTTTCATCGAAAAGTCGGGTCTGCCGCTGGCAGACCCGACTTATTTTGCTTTATGGCAGTTTTTCGATTTTGAACGCGCCGTGAAGCACCAAATAGGTCTGGGGCGCGTTTCGCATGAGATTCCACAGTCCCACTCCCTGTAACCCATTTTCCTGTGCCAAGGCGAACTTGGCAAGAGAGGCCCGCGCATCTTCAAACCACACCTCGTGGGCCATGCCGTTGGGAGTAGTATAGCGAAAATAGGGGGCTTGGGAGCGCTCATCGTAGAAGATCTCCGCCCCGTACTGCCGCGCCAAGCGCAGGGCTTCATTGGGAGACACTGACACCGCCTTTGTCCGCCCCTGCTCATAGGGGATGGGCCAATCGTAGCCGTAGGTGGGCACGCCCAAGAAAATTTTCTCTCGCGGAATTTCCGTCAAGGCGTAGTCCAGCACCCGCCGTACCTGCGGCATGGGGGAAACTGCCATAGGCGGGCCGTAAGTATAGCCCCACTCGTAGGTCATCAGCAGTACCGCATTGGCGGCCTCCCCCAAAAGGCGATAGTCGTGGGCTTCATAGAGGAGACCCTGCTGATTTGCCGAGGTTTTGGGAGCAAGGGCTACCAGCACAGGGATGCCCTTGGGATTAAGCCGCTGCGTTAAACGGGTGATGAAGGCGGCATACTCCTGCCCCAAATCGCGGTCGAGATATTCAAAATCCACATCGAGACCACGATAGCCCTTCTCCTCAATGACCCGTTCCACAGAATTGATAAGGGCCTCCTGCGCCTCCACATTCCGCAAAAGATTGCTGCCCAAGGCGTTGTCGAAGGTTTCCCGCTCCGTCAAGGTAGACAGATGCATCCACGGCACAACACCGTAGAGGGGCGCAAGGCGCAGCATCTCCTCATCCTCGGGGACAACCAGCTGTCCCGAGGGGAAGAAACCATAGGTGAATGGGGTGAGATAGGTCAGGTAGGGCAGCACCTGCTGCAAAAGGGCAGGGCGAATGAAGGGATAGGCGTAGCCGTTGACTCCCAGCGTCCCCCGTTGTTCTTCTCCCAGGGAGACGATCAGCTCCTCCCCCGCTTCAATGTCGCTGCGTCCACTTAGGAAAATATTATTTTGATACAGTGTCAGCAGGGGTACATCTTCACTGCGGGCAATGGACAGCAGTGTTTCCCCGGGCCGCACCACACGGGTGCGGGCGTTTTCAAACACCACCAACGTCTGCCCTACCGCCAGTGCCCCCGAGGGCGGCACTTCGTTGAGCCGCTGCAGCAGCGTTACCGATACACCGTAATTGCGGGCAATGGAGGAGAGGGTCTCCCCCGATTTGACAATATGGATCTGCATTTTTACCACCTCTTTTCCACTCTATGCTTGCAGGGAGAAAAAGGTGTCTTTCCTAAGTAAAAGAGGACGGTGATCCGTCCCCTTTCTTTCGCCCTCGTTACCACGTGCTGTTCTCGCCGTCCAGCAGGAAGCCGTCGCGGTCATGGACGCGGCCGTTTTCCAGCATCTGTGCCCATGTGGCGGTGCGGTCAGTGCGATAGCCGCCCATGCCGTCATAGATGGTGTTGTCTTGGTCAATGCCGCCAAAAGTGCTGCCGTGGTTGTTGTCGAAATCGTAATCGTAGACCTCACGGTTGCCGCTGCGGACATCGGTATCCCACGTACGACCCTTGGCGTTACCGGCAACGCTGTCGTCACCGCTGTTGTCGGTGTTGCCGTTGTTGGTGCTGCCGCCGTTATTGGTGGTGCCGCCGTTGTTTTCAGATACATCTCCGTTACCGGCGTTGATGTTGTCATCCTTGTCCTTCTGCCCACCGCAGCCCACCAGGGACAGCACCATCATTCCCGCCAAAACGAAGGCAACGAGTTTTTCCTTCATGCCTCTTCCTCCTTTTTTCATCCTTTTCTCAACTCGATCTCTTTGGGATCGTGCCGAGGATAGTATGTGAGCTTTTTTCAAAAAAACGTAAGACAAGTTTTGCCGTAAGTTGCATTTTTTTGAAACATCGTGTATACTGATATTTACCCTATATTCTGTATACTATTTGTAATATTTTTATAAGTTATTACAGCTTGTACTCTATTTTGGAGGTTTTATTATGCAGCAACTTGAAAAACAGTTCCATATCCACTGCACAGAGGGCGATGTGGGCCGCTATGTGCTGCTGCCCGGCGATCCCGGTCGCTGCGCCGCCATTGCCCAGCATTTTGACAATCCCCAGTTTGTAGCGCAGAACCGCGAGTACACCGTCTATACCGGCACGCTGCTGGGTGAGAAGGTCTCCGTCTGCTCCACAGGTATCGGCGGCCCTTCCGCCGCCATCGCCATGGAGGAATTGCACGCCATCGGCGCAGATACCTTCGTCCGCGTAGGTACTTGCGGCGGCATTGATCTCAATGTCCGCAGCGGCGATGTGGTGGTGGCTACGGGCGCGATCCGCTATGAGCACACCAGCTGTGAGTACGCACCTATCGAGTTCCCCGCCGTGGCGGACTTTGAGGTGGCAACGGCACTGGTGCAGGCGGCGCAGGCCATGGGCAAGACTTATCACGCAGGCGTGGTGCAGTGCAAGGATTCCTTCTACGGCCAGCACGATCCCAAGCGGATGCCTGTCAGCCATGAGCTGTTGCAGAAATGGGATGCTTGGAAGCGTCTCGGCGTCAAGGCCAGCGAGATGGAAAGCGCGGCCCTCTTTGTGGTGGCCGCTGCACTGGGTTGCCGCTGCGGTTCCTGCTTCCATGTCATTTGGAATCAGGAGCGTGAGGCCGCAGGTCTCGATCAGGATATGAGTGAGGATACCAGCAGTGCCATCACTGTGGGTATCGAAGCGGTAAAGCGGCTCATTGCCGCTGACAAGGCGAAAGGAGTGTAAATCATGCTTTGGGGTATTATTCTCGGCGGCGTTGCCGGTTGGATCGCCAGTTTGCTGATGGGCGGTAAGAAGGGTCTGCTGCGTTATATTATCCTCGGTATCGTAGGCGGCTTTGTGGGCAACATTCTCGCTGGTGCCATTGGTCTTGGCGCACGCAATTCCCTCGGTGCTATCATTATCAGCGTCGTGGGTGCCTGCGTCATTATCCTCGTTGGACGCTTCTTATTCGGAAAGAAGTAACTTTCCTTTTCTATCCCCGCCTTGCCCAACAAGGCGGGGATATTTTTTTGAAAATTTTTGAAAAAAGCCTCTTACATTTCCTGCCAAAATGTGCTATACTACGACAAGTGTGAACAAACTGTAAATACATCGTTAAAAGTTTACTTTTTGCGCTTTTTATTGGGAAATCGAGGGAGAGGAGATGAAAACCGTGTTTGCCATAGGTGATCTGGTGGTCTACGGCGGCGAAGGTGTATGCCGTGTGGAGAGCATTGGACGCAGCGTCATTAGCTGTGCAGATCCCACACGGGAGTACTACACCCTTGCACCCCTTTATCACACAGGACAGGTCATTACCCCTGTGGATACCCGCGTGCTGATGCGTCCCATTATGACGGCGCAGGAAGCGGAGGCTTTCATCGCCGCGCTCCCCGCGCTGACAGCGGAGAGCACCGCAGAACTGAGTCAGCGCGCCGCCCGTGAGCATTACCAGTCCATTGTCACCTCCTATGACTGCACACGCATCGCCGCTTTTATGAAGTGTCTGTGTTGCAAGCGTGCTGCCGCCATTAAGAATGGTAAAAAGGTGAGCCAGCTGGACGAGCGCTACGCCAAACGCGCCGAGGATCACCTGTACGGCGAGTTGGCTGCCGCTCTCGGCATCGCCCGCGAAGAGGTGTGCGCCTATATTCGCCGCAGTTACGCTGCATGGTTGGCTGATTGAGAACATAGTAAAAGCACCTGTTCAAGTTTGAACAGGTGCGTTTTTTTTACACAAGAAAACAGGGTCTCACCCAAAGGTGAGACCCTGTTTTTACGATTGGGATATTTCTAATCAGCTATACTGATTAGGCAGCCAGCTTGGCCTGCAGGGCATCATAGATGGCCTGAGCCTCGGTAGCGCCGCCGGCCTCCAGCTCAGCGATGTAGGCCTCCAGGTAGGGAGCGAAGGCATCCTGCCAGACCTTGATCTCGTCGTCGGTCAGCTCAACAACAGCGCCGCCCTTCTCACCGATGCCGGCGATGTTGCCGCCGTTAGCGCCGTTGTCCCAAGCGCCCTGACCATCGCGCAGAGCGGTGGCCTCGGCCTCGAACAGAGCCTGCAGATCAGCGGGCAGAGCATTCCAAGCATCCTCGGAGAAGCACATCATCATGATGGACACGGCAGTACCCTGATCGCCGAACACGGTCACACCGTTGACGAAGTCCATGCAGCCGAAGGCGGCCAGCACGTTGGCGTGGTTCACAACGCCGTCAGCAACGTTGGTGTTCAGGTTGGTGGCGTAGTCGGTAACAGGGGAGTTCAGCACGGCGCCGCCATGAGCCTCGATGAACTGAGCCATCATGGAGGAGCTGGTGATCAGCTTCAGACCGGCCAGATCATCGGGGGTCTTGATCTGATTGTCCTTGGTGGTGAAGATGTTGTAGCCGGGGCAGGGATAGTTGGTCCAGTAC
>JAFQTS010000047.1 GCA_017408915.1 Oscillospiraceae bacterium
ATGGCACGCACCTTCGTCTCCTCGCTGTCCTCCTCGGCACAGATACGGGTGCGCTCAATGCGCAGCTCGTCCTTTTCTGCATCGGTGGCGGCGTGGAACAGCTTTTCCTCCACCTTCTTCTTGGCGGCGCGAATCTCACGCAGCTTCGGTGTAGCGCTGTCGGGGATATAGAAGCCGCGAGAGCCCGTACCATCGGGGTCGAGGACAGCCAGCGCCTCCTTGGGGGCGTGGAAAGAGAGGCCGCGGAAGGCCACCTTCTCGTTCATCTCCTCGAACAGGGGCAGGATGCCCTCCAAGCGGCGCAAAAAGCCCTTCATCTCGAAAAGCTCCACATGGTCGGGGGTCTCCCCTGCCGCGCAGCGACGGAAGGAATTGCGGATATCCTTCATCTGACACAGGAGGATCACCGTCTTATCCATGGCGGTTTTCAATTCCTCCGCGTGGCGGACGAGGCCTTCCACATTGTAGAGTTCCTCCTCCAGTGCGGTACGCTCCTCGGGGGCGTAGAACTTCAAGCGGCGAATCCGCTCGATGCCGAAGGGAGAACAGCCGTGGAGCGTCTCCAAAATATACTGCAAGCCGATTTTGACTTTATCATCAAAGGTAATGTGGATCATACCATTTCCTCCCTGACATTGATGACAGGTGCGTCGATGGCCTCTTTCATCTTAGCCATGAACACATCCTTGTCGAAGTGCCAACCGTAGGCGGAGAAGGGGTTGACGGTGACGCAGAGGGTACGAGCCGCCTGCTCCGTCTGTAATTTGACCTCCCGCACTTCCAATTTATCCAGTGTATCGGGGGTCAGAAGAATTTTACTGGGATCGCGGACGACCAAGCGCCCCTTCCGCAGCACGCCGCTTTTTAAGAGGGGCAGCACCATGGTATCCGTCAACGCACCTCCGATGAAGGCCTCGCCGTTTGCCTTGAAATCCACCTCCAGCGACTCGCCCACAGCGGGGATGGTCTCGGCCTTGGGGATGTTCATCAAGCGATAGATGTAGGCGGTATCTGCCACCACCTTCTCCATGCTCATATGATAGCTTGCGCCGGTGCACAGCACCACGCCCTCAGCCACCGTTCTCGCGCCCAAGGACTTACGACCCAGTGCGCCGTCGATGATGGACTGCTCTGCCCCAAGCTCAAAGAAGGCGCGGGATACCTCCTGCAATTGGGTGGTGATGGACGGGCCTGCCAATTGCACATGGCCTGCGCTGCGGGCACGCATAATGACCACCTCACCCAAAGGCGTGGGGATACCCGTGGTCATCAAGATCTCCTTGGTCACATCGCCAAGGCGCAGCATATCCTTCGCCGTGGCGATCAGCGTACCCTCCTGCACGAAGATGCCGGGCTTTTCCGTACCCGTCACCACGTCGGTGGACTCGCCATCGCGGCCGATGGAGGTCAGTCCCAACACGCGGTCATCCATATTGCTGAGCATCCAGTTCAGCATGGTGGTCTTGCCCGCATTTTTACACATACCCACGATGGACATGGTTTTGACGCTATGGAGTTGCTGTAATAGCTCTTGTTTCATCTCATCGCTCCCCTTCCCTTCGCAGGTAATGATGGTCGTACAGAAGATATTATACCGCAGAAAAAGAGAAAAAGAAAGAGGGAAAGCAGATTCTTTCCAAGGAAAAAACGCCCCGCGTCAATGCTGACGCGGGGCGCTTTGAAAAATTGCCTTATTCCTGCGAGAAGCGCTTCTGAGAGAGGATCTCAAACTTCAGTTTCTTCTGCAGCGTGCCGATGATACCATCGGGCAGGAACAAAATCACCAAGATGGCGATGAAGCCAAGGATGATGTTGGACCAGCCGGGGTAATCGGCCAAGATCTCGGACAGCATGATATACACCACAGAGCCAACGATGGGGCCTGCCATCGTGCCGATACCGCCGATAATAACGATGAACACCACTGCCACCGTCCAGCTGTTACCGAAGCCGGAGTTGGGGTAGATACTCACGTTATTGAGGAAGTACCAGCCGCCGGCGAGGGCGGTGAAGATACCTGCCACCACGAAGCAGATGAGCTTGGACTTGAAGATGTTCACGCCCACGGAGGAGGCGGCATCGGGGTCATCACGCATGGCGGTGAGGCCCAAGCCCAACTTGGAGTTGAGGAGCAGATACACCGTCACGATAGCGGCTACGCAGATAAGGAGCGCCACCATGTAGATGATGGTACGATCCGTGGGACGACCCATAACGGACAAACCACCGCCCTGATTGACGAACTTCCAGCTGAGGAAGAAGGTCTTGAGGGCTTCAGCAATGACCCATGTGGCGATGGCGAAGTACATACCGCGCATACGGAACAGGATCACCGCCAGCACCAGTGCCAGCACAGCGCCGATAGCGCCGCCCACCAGCAGACCCACCCAATAGGAGGCCAGATACGTGCTGGTCATGACCGCCATGGAGTATCCCGCGATACCCACGAAGGCCTGCTGACCAAGGCTGGTCATGCCGGTATAGCCGCTCATCAAGTTCCACACCACTGCCATAGCGCAGTAGAGGAACATACGGATCAAAATACGGCGAATGTTGTTCTCGCCCACGAAGCCGATGACCACCAGCACTGCCACGATGACGATGCAGGCGATCAGCAGAGGCCAGCCGCCAAATACGCGGACGGTATCACGGTTGGAGGATTTCATTTTCTTCATGTTTCTCTTCCTCCTTCCTTACTTCGAGAACAAGCCCTGCGGACGGACAGCCAGCATGATGATCAGCAGGATGTAGCTGATCAGCGTACCGTACTGTGCGCCGCCAATGACCTGTGCCAAGCCGAACACCAGACCTGCCACCAACGTACCGGGAATAGAGCCCATACCGCCGATGACCACCACGCCGAAGGCGATCAGCAGATAGCTGCCGCCGGAGCTGGGATAGAAGGTCCAGCGCATACCAACACCGAGGCCCGCCACAGCTGCCGTTGCCATGGCGATACCCATAGCGATGGCGTAGGTCTTTTTGACGCTGACGCCCATCAGGGTAGCGGCGGTGGTATCATCGGAGGTGGCGCGGATGGCGCGGCCCATATAGGTCTTACGCAGGAAGATGGTCAACACCAGAATCGTCAGCAAGCTGATGGCAAAGACGATGAGATCCAGCACGGGGAGATAGAGATTGCCAAACAGGGGGATGGTGGCGGTGTTGTAAGCCACGTTGGCGCGCTGGGCATCTGCCGTAAACAGCAAAAGCAGCGCATCTTGGATAATGATGGATAGACCGAAGGTCACCAGCAGTGCCGGCTCAGAGCCCTGCAGCATGACGCGGTTAATGAGCACCGTCTGCAGCAGCACGCCGATGAGGAACATCAGCGGCACCGTGATGATGAGGGTCACGATGGGATCCACGCCCAGCCACTGGGCCAGCATGGTGGAGGCAAAAGCTCCCATGATGATGAACTCACCGTGGGCCAGGTTCGTCAGCTTCACGATGCCGAACATCATGGTCATACCGACGCCGAGGAGGGCGTAAATACCGCCCAGCAGAATACCGTTAATCAAATATTGCATACTGCTCCCCCCTCCTTACAGACCGAAGTAGGCGGCCTTGATCTCGTCCTCGCCCAATTCCTTGGAGCGACCTGCGAGAACGGTCTTGCCCTTGAGCATGACGGTGGCGAATTCGCCTGTGCGGATGGCACGGTTGGTATCCTGCTCCACCAGCACAACAGTCATGCCCTCTTTGTTGATCTGACGAATACGGGCGTAGATATCCTTAATGACAGTAGGCGCAAGGCCGAGAGAGATCTCGTCAAAGAGGATGCACTCAGGGTTGGTCATCAGTGCGCGGCCCACAGCCACCATCTGACGCTGACCGCCGGAGAGGGAGCCCGCCAAATCGTTGCGCTTTTCCTTCAGCACGGGGAACAGCTCGTACACGCGCTCCAAAGAATCCTTTGCCTTGGCGCGGACATGCTTGGGATAGCTGCCCATGATGAGGTTATCCTCCACCGTCATACGGATGAAGCAGCGGCTGCCCTGAGGCACGAGAGAGAGACCGCGGGTGACGATCTTCTCGGCGGGCATACCGGTAATATCCTCGCCCTTAAAGTAGATTTTACCGGCACTGGGCTTATGTACGCCGGCGATGGTGTCCATCAAGGTGGACTTACCGGCACCGTTGGCGCCGATAACGGAAACGATCTTGCCCTCGGGCACTTCCAAAGAGGCAGATTCCACTGCCAGGAAGTCACCGTACTTGGCCTGTACGTTTTCAACTTTCAGGATCAACTCACTCATCGTCTTCCACACCTCCCAGATACACTTCCTCCACCAGCTTGGAGTTCATAACCTCCAGAGGCTCGCCCACCACCAGGTTGCTGCCCTGTGCCATGCACATGAGGGTATCGGTGGACTTGACCATGGTTTCGATGACGTGCTCGATCCAAATGATGGAATAGCCCGCATCCTTCAGCGTGGCCACCATCTTCATAACGTCCTTCACCTCGGCCTCGGTAAGACCTGCCGCCACCTCGTCGAGAAGCAGCAGCTTCGGCTCAGTACCCAGTGCGCGGGCGATCTCCAGACGTTTACGATCCAACAGCGTTAGCTCACCGGCGCGCACCTCGCGCTTATCGTACAGCTCCGTCAGCTTCAGCGCCTCCAGTGCTACGCGGCGGCCTTCCTTCTCACTGTGGCCTGCGCCATGGACGGCGGCGACCAAGCAGTTTTCAAAAACGCTCATGCCCTCAAAGGGACGGGGCACCTGATAGGTGCGTCCGATACCCAAGCGGCAACGATCGTTTGCTTTCATCTTTGTGACATTTTTTCCATCGTAGATGATCTCGCCGTGGGTGGGGATGATCAAACCGATGAGGGCGTTGAACATGGTGGTCTTACCGCAGCCGTTGGGGCCGATGACGCCATATACCTCGCCCTTTTTGACCTCGAAGCTGAGGTCATTGAGAATACGCACGCGGCCGTAGCCTGCGTTGACGTTTTTAAAAGTCAGGATGGTATCCATTTCTCCCTCCCAGATTGAGGAACCATTTCGGGCGGGGAGAGTCACTTCCCCGCCCGAACGGTCAAATTTTCGCCATGTAAATGTTGGCTCAGAACTTACTGAGCGCTGGTTGCGTTACCGGCAACATACTCACCGGTGACAGGAACCTCGGGATACACAGAGTTGTCAATGATCTTCAGCGTCAGAGCGCCGTCGATCATCTGCCACTGACCGCCACCGATAACGGTGTTGGAATAGGTCAGGTTGCCCATGGTCTGGTCATACTTGATGGGGCCGACGATGGTGGTGGTGTCCAGAGCCTTCATAGCATCGCGGACAGCAGCCTTATCGGTGGTGCCGGCAGCCTGGAAGGCCTGCACTGCCAGCTCGAGAGCGGCATAGGCATAGCCGGCGGGCTGAGGCATATTACGGCCGTTGTCAGCCAGATACTTAGCACCCAGCTCCTCGCAGGAAACGCCGGTCAGAGCAGAGGTGTAGGGGTTGGTGGGAGCCCACCAGACCTCGGTCATGATGCCAAGACCCTTGTCCTCGAGAACGCCGATGTCACCTTCCAGCAGGCAGCACTTACCCATGGTCACGCAGCCAACCTCAACGCCGGCAGCGATCACCTGCGTGTACAGGTTCAGGAAATCCGGGGGAATGTTGGTACCGGCAAGGATGTCGATGTCGTTATCCTTGTAGGTGTTGACGATGTTGGTAAAGTCAGTGGTGCCGGAGGGATACTGACCGGGATCGACCATCACATAGCCATCCTTCTCCAGGTTGGCGGTGAAGATGCTGTACCAAGCGGAGCCGTCAGCGTCGTTGGCGAATGCCAAGCCGACCTTAGCGCCGGTGTTGGGCAGATAGCCTGCAGCAGCCCACAGGGCCTTGTACTGCTCATAGACCTTCTCGATGGTCCAGAAAGCGTGGACAGTCCACTCACCGGAACCGGCCAGGTTGCCGGCAACGGGGTTGACGGGAGCCTGAATGGCGATGCAGGGCACGCCGTAGGCCTCAGCGGTGTTCATCACGGGGATGACGGTCTCGGGAGTCTGGATGGCGATGATCATGTCCACCTCATCCTCGTCGCACAGCTTAGCAGCCATTTCGCCGCAGGTGTTGGAGTCGGACTTGGAGTCGTAGGTGATCACATCAACGGTGTACTTAGCGCCGTTCATGTCGATGCCGCCCATGGTCTCGTTGACATACTTCTCGATCTCAGCGATGACCCAGTCGCAGCCCTCGCCGTTACCTGCCAGAGGGCCGGTGTAGGGGTTAACGTAGCCGACCTTGATGGTGCCGCCCTCGCTGCCGGCGTCGCCGCCGTCACCGCTGCTGCCGCATGCCACCAGACCGAAGCACATAACCAGTGCCAGAATCAGTGCAAGAATCTTTTTCATACTGTCTTCTCCTCTCTTAGTGGATCGTCTAAAGACGACTAAGGACATTTGACCCCCGTTTTCGAAGGTCTGTTTCATTATACCAATCCATACGCGAAAAAACAATTAACGAAAGCCACAAATTTACCAGTTTAAAGATGTAAAATAAACCAAATAAACTTTACGCTTTTCCCTTATTTTCCGAATTTTCATACACACTAAAAAGAGTTTACGGTGTTAATTTTTCATTGCAACTATGGAGATGTTGGTGTATACTATATCCACAACTGTTTTAGGAGGCTTTTCTTATGACCAATAAGGAGATCGTATTGAATTTTTACCGTGACTTCTGGAATGCCCATGATGTTTCTACCGTGGCACAGTATGTTCACGAAGACTACATCCAGCACAATCCCACTGTGGAGCAGGGCCGTCAGGGTCTTGTGAACTTCGTTACCAACATCTTCTTCAAGCGCGAGGCCAAGCACGACATCGTTTTGGCGCTGGAGGATGGTGATCTGGTGGCCGTCCATGTCTATGTCACCTTTAACGACGGTGCCAAGGCCGTGGTGACCGACATCTACCGTTTGGAAAACGGCATCATCATGGAGCACTGGGACAGCGTGCAGAAATAAATATTGATACAGAAAGCGCCGCCCGATGGGGCGGCGCTTTTTTGCGTGAATTGGAAATAATTTATCAGGAAAACGCCCATACTGAATAGAAGTTCAAGGAGGTGCTTTCCTATGTTGACGGCCTTTTTTCGCACGGTGATCCTCTATCTTCTGCTGATGGCAGGGCTGCGGCTCACAGGCAAGCGGCAGTTGGGACAGTTAGAGCCCACGGAGCTGGTGCTGATGATGTTATTGAGCGATCTCGCCGCCGTGCCCATGCAGGATTTCGGCATTCCCCTGCTCCATGGCCTCGTCCCCATCATTACACTTTTAGCCCTCAGCACCCTTATCAGCGCTCTGTGCTATCACCATATCCGCTTCCGCGACTTGGTCTGCGGTACGCCCGCCATCGTCATCCGTGAGGGTGTCATTCAGCAGCGGGAACTGGCGCGGAATCGCCTCACCATCGATGAACTGTTGGAGGAACTGAGGTTACAAGGTGTCCTCTCCCCTGCGCAGGTGAAATACGCCGTACTGGAAACGGGTGGGCAACTGAGCGTTCTCCTCCGCGCCGATTGTCAGCCCACCACGCCGCAGCAGATGAAGCTGCCTGTGAAGGACGATGTCCACCTTCCCATGGTGATCGTCAGCGACGGGCACTTGCTTGCAAAGAACATGGAGAAGCTGCACCTCGACGAAAAGTGGCTCCACAAGCAGCTAAAACAGCACGCCATCCAAGACTACAAAGAGGTGTTTCTCCTCACCGTGGACGGGCAAGGGACGGTGGAGGTCATAAAAAAGGAGGCGGCACGATGAAAATGAAACTTCTCTCCGCAGGGGTGATCCTGCTGCTGATTCTCGCAGGCTTTGGCAACAGCATCTATGTGACGGCGCGGTGCGAGGGCTGGGAGCGGCAGCTAACCGCCGCTGAAAATGCGGCGGTGGAGGAGGATTGGGAGACGGCAACCATCCAGTTGGACGCCCTGCACCGCTCGTGGGACAAAGCGGAGGATTACCTCCACATCGTGCTGCACCACGAGGAAGTGGAGGATGCGCTGGTGCTGATGCAGCAGTGCCGTCTGTTCGCCGCCTTGCAGGATGGGGACGCACTTCTGGCAGCAGGAGAACAGCTCCGCTGTCAGTACCGCCATTTGGCGGAGACAGAGGAGCTGCATCTTAAAAATATATTGTGATTTACTTCTCGTTCAGGAGCTTGCTCAGCTCGGACATGAAGGTGTCGATATCCTTAAACTGACGATACACGGAGGCGAAGCGGACATAGGCCACCTCATCCACGCCTTTGAGCTTCTCCATGACCTTCTCACCGATGACCTCGGTGCTGATCTCACGGTCGAGGGAGTTCTGCAGCTCCTGCTCGATCTCGGATGCCATACGCTCCATCTCCGCCACGGAGACGGGACGCTTTTCGCAGGAACGCTCGATACCACGCAGGATCTTGGTACGGTCGAAGCTCTGACGGCTGCCATCCTTCTTGATGACCACCATAGGCAGGCTCTCTACCGTCTCATAGGTGGTGAATCGCTTCTCACACTGTAAGCACTCGCGGCGGCGGCGGATGCTGCTGCCCTCATCGGCAGGGCGGGAGTCCACCACTTTGCTCTCCTTATAGCCGCAAAACGGACACTTCATCTCTCTTTTCCTCCCGTTATTCTGCGGCACACACACCGCATATTTACTGTAGTATACCACACAACCACAAGATATGGTAGTCTTTTTTTGCAATTTTTATGGGTTTTGGCACCACTTTCGGCTGAAAATCATAGGATAGAGCGGACCCGACGGCGGTGAGGGGTATAATCTGCACCGCTGTTGGGGACAATGAAAGTGACCTGATTCCCTTCAGTCCAACGGGACGAAGGTACTTTCCAACGAGGCGGAGTGTGAACGAAAGTGGAGACAACTGTAAAACGCGGCGAGATCTACTACGCCGACTTAAGTCCCGTGATCGGCAGCGAGCAAGGGGGTGTGCGCCCTGTCCTCATCGTGCAGAACGATACAGGCAACCGCCACAGCCCCACCGTCATCGCGGCGGCCATCACCTCACAGATGGGCAAGGCCAAGCTGCCCACCCACATTGAGCTGCAGGCCATGCGCTACGGGCTGCCCAAGGAGTCGGTGATCCTTCTTGAGCAGGTGCGGACACTGGATAAGCAGCGGCTGCGGCAGCGAATGGGACAGGTGGACAGCGATGTGATGCAGCGGGTGGATGCCGCCATTGCCGTCAGCTTCGGACTTTCCCAGCCGCGGCTGGTATGAATCTGCAGAAAAATAGCTGTGCTATTTTTCTGCAATAAAATCTTAGGGTGTGCTGCACAGATGCAGCACACCCTTTCTTTTTCACATTCTCAGCAGCAGTTCGCGCTTGATGACAGCGCCGTTTTCCATATACATACGGGGTACGCGGCGGCTGACGGAGCAGACCAGCTCGTAGGGGATCGTCCCCGCGGCGGCAGCCAAATCGTTCACCGATGCGCGGCGACCAAACACCTCCACCTCGTCCCCCACCTGCACCGTGGGAAGGTCGGTGAGGTCGATCATGGACATATCCATGCAGATGCGTCCCCGCTGGGGCGCAGCGCCGCCGTCGGTCATCAAGGCGCAGCGGTCAGACAGCACACGCATGAAGCCGTCGGCATAGCCATAGGGCAGCACACCCATACGGGTGGTGCGCGCGGTGGTATAGCGGCGACCGTAGCTAATGTCGGTGCCTGCGCTATAGGTCTTAATGGTACTGATGGTGGTCTTGAGGGTCATGACGGGGATCAAACCCAGTTTCGCCGCCTGAGGGCCGCAGCCGTAGAGCAAAATACCGGGGCGCACCATGTCCATATAGCTGTCACTATGAAGTGCCACTGCGCCGGAATTGGCGCAGTGATGGAGGGGGAACTTACGCCCCAACTGTCCCTCTACCGCCTCGATCACGCGGTGGAACAGAGCAAGCTGCTTCTTGGTGTAGGCAATGCTCTCTTCGTCCTCTTCATCGGATACGGCGAAGTGGGTGAAGATGCCCTCCGCCTCCAAGGCGGGGAGATTGCAGGCCTCGCAGATGCCCGCCACTCCTGTATCGAAGTGGCCGCCATCGCAGAGATAGCCCAAGCGGGACATACCTGTGTCCACCTTGATGTGGATCTTCAGCGTGCCGCCGCAGCGGAGTGCCTCAGCGCTGTATTCATCGGCTTTGGCCTTACAGGTAACGGCTTGGGTGATGCCCAGCTCCATGATCTTGCCCACCTGCTCGGCGGGGGTATGACCCAAGATCAAAATGGGCATGGTGATGCCGCCGTGACGCAGTTCCATGGCCTCGTCGAGGCTGGACACCGCCAAGTAGTCGCAACCCAAGGTCTGCAAGGTGCTGCCCACCTCCACCGCGCCGTGACCGTAGGCATCGGCCTTCACCACGCCGAGGAACTTCACCTTCTCCCCCGTCAGGGCACGGAGCGTTTTATAATTGTGTTTGAGGGCATCCAAATCGATCTCTGCCCACGTTCTCCTCAGTGTAGATTCCATCGTTATCCCTCCGCATTCTCCTCCTGCAAGGTGCAGGAAAATGCCAGCATATTCATACTCATCACCGTTTCGCCATCGGTGGAAAATTCACAGTACCGCGGCAGCAGTGTCGCCTCGTCGATCCACACGCTGCACTGTACCCCTTCGCCGCCCATGGTGGTGTCCACCTTTAAGCGGCAGCAGGGAATGTCACCCAGTGTTTCGCTGCCCTCTTCCAGCAGATAGCCCGTGCCTACAGCGCGGAGCATTTGGGGCAGCGCCGCCAAGGGGCTCAACCCACTCTTGTCCCCCACCGAGGCACTTTCCCCCTCATAGTGGAGGGTCAGCTCCTCCCCCGTCACCGTGGCGGACACACCCGCCACCGTTTCGGGTGCAGTGACGGTGACCTCCGATTTTTCGGGGGTATAGTCGCATTGCAGCGTGAAGCATCGCTCCTCGCCGCCGCTGTGGTAGGTAAGCTCCGCCTCCATCTGCGCCGTGGCAATAAGGCTGTACTGCCGCTGGATCTCGGCGGCGGAGGAGGCGTCCTCTTTTCCGCAGGCCGTCAGCAGTAGCAGCAGCAAACAAAGCACCGTGATTGCAAGTTTCTTCATCTTCATCCCTCCGAATGGTTGTATTCGGAAGGCTTTCCCTTATCCCTCGATCTCTTTATAGGCGTAGGGCAGCATATGGAGGACATGGTTAGGCGTCATGCCCCGTGCCCCCTTCTCTTTCGCCGCCATATCCCCTGCCAAGCCGTGGGTGAAGACGGCTGCACAGGCCGCCTCGAAAGGCGGCATTCCCTGTCCAAGGAGACTCAGCACCATACCAGAGAGAATGTCGCCGCTGCCGCCCTTGGCAAGGCCATTGTTCCCCGTGGTGTTCACCATCACCCGCCCATCGGGGGCTGCCACCACCGTACCGTGGCCTTTCAGCACCAGTACCACGCCCTGTTCTGCGGCGAACTTCTGCGCTGCCTCTGTGCGGGGTAGGTTGTTGTCGCCCCCTATGCGGGCAAATTCCCCTGCGTGGGGCGTCAGCACCGTGGGCAAATCGCGGCGGCATGCCAGTACATCTATATGCCCCTCCAGCGCGTTTATGCCGTCAGCGTCCAAGACGAGGGGCAAGTTCACATCCAAAAGGCGGCGCACCAACTGCTCCGTCTCGCCGTTTCGCCCTAAGCCGCAGCCCAGCAAAAAGGCATCCATGCCCTTGAGCTTTTCCCGCACTGTCGACTCCGCCGCCAGCGCTACGCCGCCCTCTTTTTCGGGCAGGGGCGCAGGCATGGCGCTGTCGCACTTAACCGCCACTACAGGCCACACGCTCTCGGGCACATCTAAGAACACCAAGCCGCTGCCGCTGCGGACGGCGGCCTCTGCCGCCAAGTAGGGCGCGCCGGTATAGCCCACCGCGCCGCACAGGCCGTAGACCTTCCCAAACGTCCCCTTGTGACCCATGGGGTCACGGCAGGGCAGCACACTTTTTACAAAGGAGGCAGTGATGTCCATAGCGTTCTCCTTATATACTACGTTTCTTACAGTATACCACACCTGTCAATATTGTTTTTTTGGTAAAACTTCTCTTGCAAAAGGGGAAAAACTATGTTATAACTGGTAGCAAGTGAAATGCAATGATTGAGAAGTATCGGGCAAAAAGCGATTTTCAGAGAGGGTCGGTCACCGGCTGAAAGCCGACCTAAAGAGCCGCACGGTGTTCGCTCAGGAGCTGCCGCGAGGAAATGCGCGGACGGGTCATCCCCCGTTATCGGGAAACGAGTGCGCGGTAAGACCGCGAATTTGGGTGGTACCACGGAAGGTATGTTTTCACGTCTTTCGTCCCTGTGCTGGGGATGAGGGGCGTTTTTTTGATGCCTGCATCCCAAATAGACCACAATAGAAATCGGAGGAATCGTCTATGCGAGAGAAGATTGAAGCCGTATTGCGCGAGGGCTTGGACGCCATCGCCGCAGTGAAGAGCGAGCAGGAACTGCAGGAAGTCAAGGCTTCTTACCTTGGCAAGCAGGGTACGCTGACGGCATTTATGAAGGAAGTCCCCAAGCTCCCCGTGGAGGAGCGTCCCGAGATGGGTAA
>JAFQTS010000048.1 GCA_017408915.1 Oscillospiraceae bacterium
CTCATTCTAACACAGTTTTTTTCAAAAATAAAGAGCCTACCAACCGTTTACACAGAAAACTTCTTGTGGTAAACTACAGGTAGCGTATTTGACCGAGAAGGAGGTGGCGCTGTGAGTCGTACAAGAGAATATTTGCAGGACGTACTGCGCCACACCGACGGCATTTTGCTGACCCTGTGCATCATCGCCTCCGGCTTTGGTGTTGTGATGATCTACTCCGCCACCCGCTACATGGAGACCAACCGCCTTGCTGTGGTGCAGGGTGTCGCCGCCCTCATCGGCGTGGTAGTGTTCTTCTTGGTACAGCAGGTGGACTTGAATGAACTGATGAAAAAGAAGGTGCGGCTGTGGATTTGGCTCACCATTGCCAACTTTGGCCTCATTGCCCTGCTGCTGACCCCCTTGGGTATCGGCGACGATACGGGTAACCGTGCGTGGCTGGATTTCAAGTTCCTGCCCGTCAATGTCCAACCTGCGGAAATTGTCAAGGTGCTGTTCATCGTGGTGCTGGCCTATCAGCTTTCGTGGCTGAAGGAGAATTACACCTTGAAGAAAATTCCCCATGTGGCCTTCCTGGTGTGCCACCTTGCGCCGCTGTTTTTGATGTACTACCTCATCTCCTCGGATATGGGCAGTGCGCTGGTGATGCTTTTCATCTTCGCCGCCATGTGCTTTGTGGCAGGTGTTGCCCTCCGCTGGTTCGCCATCGGCGGCGTAGTGGGCGGCTTGGCCTTCTATATTCTGTGGAATGAGAACTTGATTCCCCTCTATATGAAAAAACGCTTCATCGTCATTTTCGACCACAGCTACGACCCCATGGAGGCCGGCTGGCATCAGACCCGCAGTCTGATGACCTTAGGCGGCGGCAAGTTTTTAGGACAGGGCTTCGGACAGGGTACCCAGACCCAAAGCAGCTACAGCGGTTCGCTCCCCGCCCGCCATACGGACTTTATCTTCTCCGTCATTGGCGAGGAATTGGGCATGGTGGGCTGTATGTTGACGCTGCTGTTGCTGACGGCTATCATTATCCGCTGCATCATCGTTGCCCGTAATGCCCGCACCAAAATGGATGCCTACATCTGCGTGGGCGTGATCGCCATGCTGATGTTCCAAATCATCGCCAATGTGGGCATGTGCCTGTTTATTATGCCCGTCATCGGTCTGACGCTGCCTTTCTTCAGTTACGGCGGCTCGTCTATCGTCATGTTGTTCGTGGCTATGGGTCTCGTTTCCGGTGTCCATGGTCGCAGCGCCCCCGACTGGCTCAAGGGCGCATAAGATAATAGGAGGTATATTTACTATGGTATTTCTCTGCTACGAGCGCTGCACTACCTGCAAGCGCGCCAAGGCTTGGCTCATTGACCGCGGCATCGCCTTTACCGAGCGCCCCATTAAGGAGGAAAATCCTTCCTTGGAGGAGCTGCGCCAGTGGTATCAGCGCAGCGGCCTGCCTTTGAAGAAGTTTTTCAACACCAGCGGCCTGCTCTATAAGTCCATGGAGCTGAAAGATAAGCTCCCCACCATGACGGAGGAGGAGCAGCTCCAGCTCCTCGCCACCGATGGCATGCTGGTCAAGCGCCCCATGGTGATTCTGGAGGACAAGGTGCTGGTTGGCTTCCGCGAAAACGAGTGGGCGGAAGTATTGGGCTAATTGGATTGTCCCACCTTCGGGTGTGATGATAATACTATTTAAATAGGAGATTGCTTTTTGAAGAAATTCAGCAACGCACTGGAGATTGTGGCTTAATCGGGAGGTTTGTGTCACGGTCTACCGAACCTCCCTGTATTGCACTCAACAATCATCAGGAGGAAAAACAATGAGCAAAAATGAGTATCGTATTCGTTTGGAAAGAAAAGAAGACCATCGTGAAACGGAAACCCTTGTGAGGGAGTCCTTTTGGAATGTCTATCGCCCTGGCTGTTTGGAACATTTCGTTCTTCATGAACTGCGCGCCGACCCTGCCTTTGTACCGCAGCTGAACTTCGTTATGGAGCAGGGCGGACGCATCATCGGACAGAATCTATTCATGCACGCTGTAATCAACGCCGATGATGGACGGGAAATCCCCATTATGACCATGGGCCCCATCTGCATCTGCAACGAGTTGAAGGGGCAGGGCTACGGGAAGATTCTGCTGGACTTTTCCTTAGAGCAGGCTGCCGCCATGGGCTGCGGCGCTGTGTGTTTCGAGGGCAACATCGACTTCTATGGAAAAAGCGGCTTTACTTATGCCCGTGAGTTTGGCATCCGCTACCACGGCCTGCCACAAGGGGAGGACGATTCCTTTTTCCTGTGCAAGGAGCTGCGCGAAGGCTACTTGACGGGTATTACTGGCGAATATGCCACCCCACAAGGCTACTTTGTAGACGAGGCGGCAGCGGAGGAATTTGATAAGCAGTTCCCGCCCAAGGAGAAGTTGGTGCTTCCCGGTCAGCTTTTCTAAAAGAACCGAATAACGTTAAGGACACTGCGGCTATGCTGCGGTGTCCTTTCCTGTAGTTGACTTTTCTCTTCCGTGGTGCTACAATACCAACAGAAATATGATACACACCTCCGTTGGAATGCGGTTTGTTTCCGCAGCGGCGTCCTTGCCACCGTAAAGTCGGGTCTTTCTGAGGAGTGTAGCGTTGGCGCATCTCAGGGGCGGTGTGCGGCGGTTGCACTTGCACGTTAGCCTCTCCGATGGAGAGGCTTTTTGTTTGAAGGAGGACAAGGACGATGGCGTGTTTCATTTTTGGCGCAGGCGATTTCTACGGCCTGCACACCCAGCCCCGAAAAGAGGACTTCATCATCGCCGCCGACGGCGGCTGGCGCTGGTGCGAGCAATCGGGCGTTACCCCCCATCTGCTCCTTGGCGACTTCGACTCGTTGGACACTGTCCCCCAGTTTTCCAACATTCACCGTGTCCCCGTGGAAAAGGACGATACCGACATGATGCTGGCCATTAAGGAAGGCCTGCAACGTGGCGAGGTGGAGTTCCACATCTACGGCGGCCTCGGCGGCAAGCGCAGTGACCACACCATTGCCAATCTCCAAGCACTCCTGTACCTTGCCTCCCACGAAGCTCAAGGCTATCTCTACGGCAATGGCGAGACTTACACCGCCATCCGCGACAGTGCCGTGACCTTCCCTGCCCAAGAGAAGGGCATCCTCTCGGTGTTCTGCCTCGGGGCAGATGCCGAGGGCGTCACCATTCGCGGCGGACAGTACGCGGTGGAAGAGGTTGTCCTCACCGCTGATTTCCCCTTGGGTGTCAGCAATCACTTTACGGGCGCACCCGTTACTGTGTCGGTGCGCCACGGCAGCCTGCTTATCGGCCTGCTGAATGAATAAGGAGGAAACGACTATGAAGAAGATTTTGGCTCTCGTGCTGGCACTGGTGCTGGCCCTGTCCCTGTGTGCCTGCGGCGCACCTGCTGCTGATGGCGCTGTTGATGAAGGCGCGCCTGTCGTTACCGATGGTGCAACGCTGGGCGAAGGCGCAACCACCTTCGCGCTGGTCATCAAGCAGCTGGACGGCAGCAGCATCAGCGCTACCATTAACACCGATGCCGAGACCGTGGGCGAGGCGCTGGAAGCGCTGGGCATTCTGAAGGGCGAAGAGGGCCCCTACGGCATCTATATTAAGGAAGTCAACGGTGTCACCGCCGTTTATGAAGAGGACGGCACCTACTGGGGCTTCTACATTGACGGCGAGTACGCCATGACGGGCGCCGATGTCACCCCCGTTACCGCGGGCGCTGAATATACCTTCGCTGTTGAAAAGGGCTAATCTCCCATCCAGTCATAACCAAAAAGGCGGGTTTTTAGGCCCGCCTTTCGCTTTGCTAATACCACGAAAAAAGGTGAAAAAAGGTGTTGACAAAGGTGGGTGAGATGTGGTAAATTAATCAAGCTGTCGCCGCGAGGCGAATGCTGCACAAGAAAAACTACAAGATATTTGAAAAAACATCTTGACAAGCGTCTTGTGTTGTGGTAATATATCGACTGTTCCGCACTGCGGGGCGTGTACCTTGTAAATTAAACAATGAACGAAACGAAAAGCACC
>JAFQTS010000049.1 GCA_017408915.1 Oscillospiraceae bacterium
ACCGCCGCGCAGATGACGGGAATCCAACGGTTGGGGAGGGCGGTGGCTTTCACCGCCAAGCCCACCAAATAGGCGATGACGGTGATGACCGCCACACCTGCAATGCCGAAATCCATAAATGTTTCCTCCTTTTTGTGGTATAGAGGGGGTAGGACAGTATATGATGCCTCGTCCCTCTTTGTAAATAGGCGCAAAAAGGGGGTGTGTTGTCTCGAAATGGGCAACACATCGCGTTGCGCTGTGTTTTTATTTTAATGCGAGGGGTCATACCCTCCCCCTCGCGCTCCCCCATGCAGACTAGGGGGCGATGTGTTCTGCAAGGAGATTAAACATTGAGGAAAATTTTATGGGGGAGAAGAGATTCTTGGCTCTCCCTATGGGGGAGCTGGATTTTTGCGAAGCAAAAAGACTGAGGGGGCTGCTATTGAAAGAAGTCCGTTAGCAGCCCCTTCCGCCTCGCTTTGCTCGGCACCTCCCCCAGAGGGGGAGGCAAGAGAGTCAGCACCGCAAGGGGGTGCAATGCTCCTTGTGCATATCCCCTAAAATGGGCCTGCAAATTTTGGCGAATCTTGGGGGAGAAAATGCTTGAAATTTTAACAATTGCCCCGTATAATTGGGCAAGAAAAATCAAGGAGGGACAAGCTATGACCGCACTGTGTGTAAAGTTCACTGCCGTTCCCTCTCGTGGTGTTTCCATTTGTAATCCTTGACCGATGTATTTGCATCGGTCTTTATTTTTGTGTAGTTAGAAAGTGAGGAAAACGCAATGAAAAAAGAGCTTGGCCAAGAGGCCATCTACGACGCCCGCACACTGGGTACGCCCCGTATGCTGGTGCTGGGCCTCCAGCATCTGTTCGCCATGTTCGGCGCAACGGTGCTCGTCCCCATTTTGGTGCAGGGCTACGGCCTGCCCCTGTCCATCCAGACTACCCTCTTGATGGCGGGTATCGGCACGCTGCTGTTCCACGTCTGCACCAAGTTTAAGGTGCCCGCATTTTTGGGCTCCTCCTTCGTCTATCTGGGCGGCTTCTCCACCGTGGCTACCCTGCCCGCCTATGAGGGCATGGATCCTCAGACGAAGCTGGCCTACGCACTGGGCGGTATCGTGATCGCCGGTCTGCTGTATCTGGTGCTGGCTCTCCTGTTCAAGGTGCTGGGCGCTAAGAAGGTCATGCGTTTCTTCCCCCCCATCGTCACCGGCCCCATGATCATCATGATCGGCCTCAACTTTGCCGGCAGCGCCGTTTCCAATGTGATGACCTGCTGGTGGCTGGCACTGGTGGCCATCGTGGTGGTGGTCATCGCCAACATCTGGGGTAAGGGCATGCTGAAGATCATCCCCATCCTGCTGGGCGTGGTGGTCAGCTACATCGTGGCTCTCATCGCCGGTCAGGTGGACTTCACCGCTGTGAAGGATGCCGACTTCGTGGGTCTGCAGCAGTTCGTTATTGCCAAGTTTGACATCTCCGCCATCCTGGTTATGGCACCCATCGCCATCGCCGCCATGATGGAGCATATCGGCGACGTGTCCGCCATCTCCTCCACCACCGGAAAGAACTTCATCGGTGATCCCGGTCTCCACCGCACCCTGATGGGCGACGGTCTTGCCACCGCGCTGGCCGGTTTCTTCGGCGGCCCTGCCAACACCACTTACGGCGAGAACACCGGCGTGCTGGCCCTTTCCAAGGTCTACGATCCCCGCGTTGTGCGCCTTGCTGCCTACTTCGCCATCATCCTCAGCTTCTCCCCCAAGTTTGACGCACTGGTGAACTCCATCCCCGCTGCCGTGGTGGGCGGCGTCAGCTTCATCCTCTACGGTATGATCTCCGCTGTGGGTGTCCGCAACATCGTGGAGAACCGCGTTGACCTGACCAAGTCCCGCAACCTCATTATTGCCGCCGTCATGTTCGTCTCCGGTCTGGGCTTTACCTCCGTGGGCGGTATCACCTTCACCGTGGGCGGTGCAACCATCACCCTGTCCGGTCTGGCCATCGCCGCCATCGCCGGCGTGGTGCTCAACGCCATCCTGCCCGGCAACGATTACGAGTTCGGTGCCAACCCCGAGGGCGACAAGTCCGCTGATTTGGGTAGTTATTAAGCTTCGCTTAATAACCTCTATTTAAGCAAGAAGTTATTCTAATTGAAAAGAGAGGTGCTTCGGAAGAAGTACCTCTCTTTTTTTGTTTACGGGAATGTTCGTACTTTTCTTTCAATAGCGAAAGAAAAGTCGCGCAATGCTTACGCGCGCTTTTTATTTAATGCGAGGGGTCATACCCTCCCCCTCGCGCTCCCCCATGCAGACTTGGAAGTTTCCGCACCAAAACTTCCTTCAGCGCGCTTCACCTCTCCCACAACGATACCGTTCCTCGCGTAGATTTCTGCGGTGATAATCTCGTCTAAATGTAGCATCGGCTCTGCTTCTCTTTCCGCTGCCGCTTTTACTCAGAAATGTAGGAGGTGATGCAGCTATGGCGGGCCGATGTGGGCATCGGCCCCTACGAAATATCAAGGACATTTAGCATAAAAAAGAAAGAGAGCCGCAAGGCTCTCTTCCTTTTTATTACTCAGCTTCCGTCTGCTCTTCCTCCATGACAGCCGGCTGCTTTTCACAGCGGTCGTAATTCTCGCACATACGGCGGATCTTGGCGGCAAGAGCGTCGCTTGCCTCGCCTTCCACCATGCGCCACTGCCAGTTTCCATCGGGGATACCGGGGGTGTTCATGCGGTGACCTGTGCCAAGGCCTAAGTAATCCTGCATCTGTGCTACGAAGAGATCGGCCACGCTGCCGAGGCCGCCGCGGAGGATGCCCCAAGAGAAGCCCTCCTTCTCGCTGAGGCCCAGATACTCGGTGGCATAGGCGATGTCCTCGGCAGAGGCCTCGCGGCGCCACATCTCCAGAGGAGAGTTATCGTGGGTGCCCGTGTAGCAGACACAGTGGTTATGGTAGCTGTGGGGGAGATAGCTGCTGGAATCGCGGGAATCGAAGGCGAACTGCAGCACCTTCATGCCGGGCCAGCCGCTCTCGTACAGGAGACGGGCCACGCCGGGGGTAGGATAGCCCAAATCCTCGGCGATGAAGCGCAAATCCTTGAACCAGCCGTTCAGCGCGCCCACAAGGCGCATACCGGGGCCGGGGAGCCACTGACCGTTGCGGGCGGTGGTCTCGCCGTAAGGCACGGCCCAGTACTCGTC
>JAFQTS010000050.1 GCA_017408915.1 Oscillospiraceae bacterium
GGTGCTTTTCGTTTCGTTCATTGTTTAATTTACAAGGTACACGCCCCGCAGTGCGGAACAGTCGATATATTACCACAACACAAGACGCTTGTCAAGATGTTTTTTCAAATATCTTGTAGTTTTTCTTGTGCAGCATTCGCCGTAAGGCGACAGCTTGATTAATTTACCACATCTCCTCCCCCTTTGTCAACACCTTTTTCCCCTTTTTTTCGTGGTATTAGCAAAGCGAAAGGCGGGTCACAAAACCCGCCTTTTTGGTTATGACAAAGGGTATTTCAGACGATGTCGAAGAGCTGCCGCAGGTCGGTGATCTCGTAGTCGATGCGGAGATCCGTGGGACGGGCAGCGCCCTTGGGGTTATACCAGCAGCAAGGGAGGCCGTAATTGTTGGCGCCCTTGATGTCGCTGGAGAGAGAATCGCCGATGACGATGCAGTTTTCGCGGGTGATGCCGTCGATGTGGGCAAAGACATAGTCGAAATACGCGGTACTGGGCTTGGCAGCCCCTGCCTCCTCGCTAATGAAGGCATCGGTGATGTAGGGGACGATGGTGCTGCGGCGCAGGCGCTCACGCTGGACGGAGGCCACGGCGTTGGTGACGAGGTACAGCGTATGAGTGCGGCTCAGCTCACGGCAGACCTCCTCGGCGTAGGGCAGCAGCACATTGCTGATGCCGAGGGTGGTGAGATGGGTATGGTTGCAGCCCTCGGCAGAGCGGTCGAGGCCGATGGCGGCGAGGAAATCACGATAGCGCTGGACAACGAGGAAATCCTTGGTCACCTCGCCACGGTCGAAGGCCGCCCACATACGGGCGTTACACTGCTCGTAGGTGCGGAAGTTCTCCTCCGTGTCGGGGATGTCATGCTCCGTGCAGACGGCGGAGAAGGCGGTGCGGTTGGCCTTATCGAAGTCGAAGAGGGTATTGTCCGCGTCAAAGAGTAAGTAGGGGTAGTTCATAGGGGTCTCCTATATTATATATGTGTTACGCCATCAGCCACACGAAGATGGCGTTGCGGGCGCGGTCGGTGTAGACCTCCTCCAACTCCTGCTTGTGGTAGAGGTAGCCCGCGTCGTCGTAATATTTCGCGCCGTGGGGGCAGCACTTGACGCAGGCGCAGCACTTGATGCACACGCCGCTGACCACGGTGGGGTCGCTCTCCTCGATGCTGCCCATGGGGCACTTCTGCACGCAGAGGCCGCAGCCGTCGCAGAGGGCGGGGTCGGTCTTGGGCTTCACCTTCAAAATATTGATGGGGTTGCCGTGGCGGTCACGGGGTGTAAAGTAGGGGGCAATGGGGTCATTGCCTGCGGGGATGGTCTCGCAGTAGTCCTCGGAGAGGAGCTTTTCTGCAATAAGGGAGGCAAAAATGTCCATCTCCTTTTCGTCGGCGGCGTCGGGACGACCTGCGCCGAGGGTGGTGGAGAAGGCGTGCTCTCCCACGAAAGCGCCTGCGGCGATGCAGGTGAAGCCATCGTCGCGGAGGATGTGGTGGAGCTCCATGAGGGAATCGTCAAAATTGCGGTTGCCAAAGAGCACCACAGGGACAGCCAGTGCGCCGTTGCCCTGCACCTTCCCCGTCAAATAGGGCAGCAGGAGATTGGGCACGCGGCCTGCGTAGGTGGGGCTGCCCCACACCACCAAGTCATGGTCGGTGAAGGAGAGCTCCTTCTCGCGGTTGGCGGGGACGGCGTAGGAAAACTCCTTGTACGCTGCGCCCAAGGACTTGGCTAAGTTGCGGGCGATGCGGCAAACGGTCTTTTCCACCGTGCCTGTGGGGGAGAAATGGACGGCGTGGACAGTGGTGATGGTCATAGCTCAAAATCCTCCGCCTTCATTTTTTCAAGGGGCAGCTCTGCGGGGCGCTGGGGAATGCGGCGCAAAGGCTCGTAGCGGAACGCGCCGCAGCGGTCTTGCGCCTGTACCACGCCGCGCTTGACGCAGGCCACTTGTGTTTCGGAGATGGTGGTGCCATGGACACAGTAGGCACAGCGGGGGTCGATGTGCTTGCGGAACAACATGGGAGTACCTCCTCTTTGGTGAATGGTTGCCCTTCTTACAGGGCGTAGATGACGATTTCGCCGTTTTCGGCGGTGGCTTTCAGTGCCGTGACGGGGTTTTCAAAGGCGGCGATGATTTTGCCTGCCATGGGGTCTTCCAGTTCACGCTGGATACAGCGGCGCAGATTGCGGGCACCGTAAGCGGCGGAGTAGGATTTCTCCACCAAAACATCAATGACAGCATCATCGTAGGTGAAGGTGAAGCCCTTATCGGAGAGGCTCTCCTTTAGCTCGCCCAGCATAATGGCGGCGATGTCGCGGAAATGCTCCTCGGTGAGCTGACGGAAGTACACCACCTCGTCCACGCGGTTCAAGAACTCGGGGCGCAGGAAGCTTTGGAGAGCCTTCATGACCTTCTCCTTGCCCTGCTCGTCGCCGCTCTTGCCGAAGCCAACAGCGCCCACGCTCTTATCAGAGCCTGCGTTGGAGGTCATGACGATGACGGTGTTTTCAAAGTTCACCTTTCTGCCGTGGGCATCGGTGATTTGACCGTCATCGAGGATTTGCAGCAGCACATTCAGCACATCGGGGTGGGCCTTCTCAATTTCATCGAAGAGCACCACGGAGTAGGGCTTGCGGCGGATTTTCTCGGTGAGCTGACCTGCTTCATCGTAGCCCACATAGCCGGGGGGAGAGCCCACGATGCGGGAAACGGAGTGCTTCTCCATAAACTCGGACATATCGAGGCGGATAAGGCTCTCGGGGGCGTTGAACAAATCATCGGCAAGCTGCTTGACAAGCTCCGTCTTACCCACGCCCGTAGAGCCCACGAAGATGAAGCTGACGGGCTTATGCTTGGGGGAGATGCCCACGCGGTTGCGGCGGATGGCGGCGGCAACGGCGGCCACGGCCTCATCCTGTCCCACAATGTGCTGCTTCAATCTATCCTCCAGCTCGTTGAGGCGGCGGAACTCGGCTTCTTTAATTTTACTGGCGGGGATTTTCGTCCACATCTCGATGACGCGGGCGATGTTGTCCATGGTGAGCTCGGGGGTGCCGAGGGCGCGGAGGTCAGAAAGCTCTGCCTCGGCGCGCATTTCGCGGGAGCGGAGCTCGGCGATGCGGGCATAGCGGGCGTCCAGCTCCTCCTGTGTGTACTCCTTGCCGTCGGCGGCGGGGGCGGACATCAAGGCCTCGCGCTCGAAGGTGAGATTCTCCATCTCGCGCTCCAGTTCCATGCGGCGGTTGATGGTCTTGTCGTGGAGATTGCGGTCAGAGCAGGCCTCGTCAATGAGGTCGATGGCCTTGTCGGGGAGGAAACGGTCGGTAATGTACCGCTCGGAGAGGAGCACCGCTTGGCGCAGGACGCCGTCGGGGATGGAGACGCCGTGGAACTGCTCATAATAGTGGGCGATACCGCGGAGAATCTTCAGCGTGTCCTCCATGTTGGGCTCGTTGACGGTGACGGACTGGAAGCGGCGCTCCAGAGCCGTGTCCTTCTCGATATGCTTGCGGTACTCGTTGAAGGTGGTAGCGCCGATGACTTGAATCTCGCCGCGAGAGAGGGCGGGCTTCAAGATATTGGCGGCGTTCATGCTGCCCTCGGCATCCCCTGCGCCCACGATGTTGTGGACTTCATCAATGACGAGGATGATGTTGCCCGCCTTGCGAATCTCCTCAATGAGACCCTTCATGCGGCTTTCAAACTGGCCGCGGAACTGGGTGCCTGCCACGAGGGCGGTCAAATCGAGAAGAAAGACCTCCTTATCACGGAGCTTGAAGGGCACTTCCCCCTTGACGATGCGCTGGGCAAGACCCTCGGCGATGGCGGTTTTACCGACGCCTGGCTCACCGATGAGGCAGGGGTTATTCTTCTGACGGCGATTGAGAATCTGCACCACACGCTCGATTTCCTCTTCTCTACCGATAACGGCGTCCAGCTTGCCTTGGCGGGCGCGCTGAGAGAGGTTGATGCAGTAATTATCGAGAAACTTGCGCTTGGGCTCTTTCTTGCCGCGAGGTGCGCTGTTATTGTTGCCATTATCGTGGGGCTGAGGGGGCTCGACAGGCATATTGCCGCCGCCTTGACCGAAGAGACGGTTCAAGAAGGGGAAAGTGGCGGTCTTGCCGCTCTCGGTCTCGTCCTCGTCCTCGTCCATGTCGGGCAGTTCTTCCGCGCCGCCGAAGGCCTGCATCATCTCGTTGGAGACGCTCTCCAAGTCCTCGGGGGTGATGCCCATGCGCTTCATCATCTCCTCCACTTGGGGAAGGCCGAGAGAAGCGGCGCACTTGAGGCAGAGACCCTCATTCTGGGTCTCGCCCGTCTTTTCATTCATGCGGGAGATGAACACCACCGCAACATTTTTCTTACATCTGGAACAAAGGGTAGGCTGCATAGTTTATATCCTCCAATGATTATCGAAGAAGCGCCAGTAAGCTCGCAGGCGTATTGGCGGCGAAAAAGCTGTAGAGATATGTATCAGCGGGGTCGATGAAGCCCGTCAGCTTCACCGCCGCCGTAATCAAGAAGCAAATCAAGATGCCCAGCACAAGGCCGAGGATGCCGCCGCCGAGACGGTTGGCAAGACCCAACACGGGCACGCGCTCCACAAGGCGCAGGGGCGTGGTGATGAGCCGCAGGAAAAGGGTCAGCACCAGCATGGACAAGAGGAACAGAATGACGAAGGCCACCGTGTGGAGGATGCCGCCGAGGGTATCTTCCAAAGCGGTAACGCCTGCGGTGATGATGCCGTTGACCATCTCCTGCACCATGTCGCCGAGACCTTCCAGCAAGTCGCCGCCCAAAGAGGCGGTTTGGGGCGTTGCCACCGCGGTGGTGACCTCGTCCACCACGAATTCCTCCACATAGGGTAAAATCCAGTCGGTGACGGGCTGGGCGAAGGTATTGGCGACCCAGCCGCTGCCCAAAAGGGCCACCACGAAGATGACCACGCCCAGCAGCGACTGCATGAGACCGCGGGCAAGACCGATAATGAGGCTGAGGGCCAGCACGGCAATCAAAATAATATCCACAATATTGGCAGGGGTCATAAGCGTATCCTCCAAGGAAGAAAATCGTTAGGGCAGGTACAGGCCCGCGGTGTCAGCGCCTGCCAAGACGGCGCTGCCGTCGTTGCGCATGAACACGGCGCGGGTCTGGGAGACGTAGGGCAAAGAGGCCAGCTCCGTAAGGAACTTATCGTAAATCACAAGGCGGTCGGTGCAGAGAACGGCCACATAGCGGCCTGCTACGGACATATCCAGCACCTCGCGGTCTAAGTCCGCGCCGCCCAGCTCGTTGCCCTCGCCGTCTACGGTGACGAGGGTGGTTTGGCTGCCTGTGCGGTAGCGGGAGAGGAGCACGGCGGCGAACTCGCCCTCCTCCGACACGGCGCAGCGGCGATGGAAGAGGCCGTTGAAGGTATAGCTGGCGAGGGATGCGCCGTTTTTATCGAACCAGTAGAGCCCACCCTCAGCGGCGGCGCAGAAGCCGCCCTCAAAGCGATGGAGGGCATAGACGAGACCGTCGCAGATGGAGACGGTGGCATAAGGCTTCTCGCTGTTGGTGCGGTAGAGGGTCAAGAAGCTCTCAAATATGCCCTGCTCCTGTCCCATGGTGACGGCGGCGAGGGTGTTGCCGTCACGGCTCAAGGCGCAGGTCATAACGAAGCGGGAGGCAGAGCGGAAAGAGAAGGCGGGCTGCCCTGCCCCGTCATAGACGGTGACAGCGCCCTTATAGCCGCTTACCTCGTGGCAGACCACGATGCTGCCGTCGGGGGCGACAGAGGCCTCCAGCACCGCGCCGTCCATGGTCTTTGTCCAGCCAAGACCTGCGGGGGTCAGCACATACAGCTCATCGCCGCCGATGTCGTAGGCTACGGCGCAGTTCTCCCCCGACACCAGCGCGGGGGCGAAGAAGTGGACGGCGGTGGAGTAAAGGACGGTGCTGTGTTCATCCAGCACCTGCAAACGACCCTCCGAGAGGATGGCGAGGCTGCCGCCCATGGGGGCGAAGCAGCGGGCTTCGTCGCTGTCGTAGGCATAGAGCTTGGCGATGCCCGTCTCGTCCTTTTCGGCGCGGGCGTAGATGATGCTGCGGCGGAGGCCGTCGAAGGAGTTGGCATCCCACAGTACCGCCGCGGCAACGCCTGCCAGAATCAGCAGCACCACGAGGGTGAACCACAGCCATTTGCGGCGTGGTTTCTTCTTCCGCGCCACGCGGCGGGGTGCATCCTCCTGCACGTTGCCCTCGGGCAGGTCATAGAGTTTTTGGGTGGTGTATTTCATAACCTATCCTCGTATCAGCCGTTTAAGCGCTCGTCGTCGTACCACACGCGGGTGAGGTAGAGACCGCCCGGGGGCGCGGTGGGCCCTGCCAAGGTGCGGTTGCCCCTTGCCAAAATCTCGGGAATCTCCTCGGGGGTCAGCTTCCCCTCGGCGGCGTAGAGCACCGTGCCTGTAATGGCACGTACCATATTATACAAAAATCCGTTGGCGCAGACCTTCAGCTCCAACAGCTCCCCTGCCCGCGTCACGCGGCAGTAGTGGATGGTGCGGACGGTACTTTTCACATTGGTGCCCACGCTTCGGACGGCGGCAAAATCGTGAGTGCCCTCAAACATGCGGGCGGCACGGTCAAGCAAGGCCTCGTCCAGCTTCTTGGGATAGAAGTATGCGCGGTTTACATAAAAAGGATTCTTGATGCGGGAGTTATAGATGCGGTAGGTGTACTCCTTCTTGATGCAGGAGGAGATGGCGTTGAAATCCTCCGCTACCTCGAAGGCGGCCTTCACCACGATATCCTCGGGGATATGGGTGTTGACGGCGAAGGGCAGACGGTCGGTGGGGATGCGTGAAGAGGTGTGGAAGTTGGCAACGTAATGCTCGGCGTGGACGCCTGCGTCGGTGCGTCCGCAGCCCACCACGCGGATGGGCTCACCACAGACCATGGAGAGGCCGCGCTCCAAGGTGGCGGCAACGGAAATCTCCGTCTTTTGCACCTGCCAGCCGTGGTAGGCGCTGCCGTTATACATCAAAATCAAGGCGATGTTGCGCATAGATTTCTCCTTTTACCAGATGGTACTTAAAGGGGGAACGGACTTCCCCCTTTACATCCCCCTTTCACCAGTTGACCTCGGTCACTGGTGTCGCCGTCCAAGACGGCTTAAGTCGGGGTATTTTTCCCACGTACACGCCGCGGGAAAAATAATTAAATGGAGGGGCGGATATTATCCGCCCGCAGAGCGCAGAGCGCGAGAAAAAATGATTAAATAATTTGTGGTGCAACAGCCCCTACATTTCCACAGCAGTAAGCGGCTGAGCGGGTTTTAGAGGGGTATCGACAGAATTTGTAGGGGCGGATACTATCCGCCCGCGGAGCGCAAAGCGCTCCCTTGCCTCCCTCTGACGAGGGAGGTGGCTCACCGAAGGTGAGACGGAGGGAGAGAATCACGGTTGAACTACCCCTCAGTCACGGCTTACGCCGTGCCAGCTCCCCTGACAAGGGGAGCCAAGGCGAGCTTCGCTCGCGAAACAAGCAATAAAGCTCCCTCACATCCCAAACTGTCTTAGCACGATGATCCCCGCTGTGACCACCACGAACAAGGCGATGGCAGCGAAATCGCGGGGGGCGTAGCGCAGGACATGGAGGGCGGTGCGGCCCTCGCCGCCGTGGTAGCAGCGGCACTCCATAGCCGTTGCCAGTTCATCGGCGCGGCGGAAGGCGCTGATGAAGAGGGGCACGAGGATGGGCACAAGGGCCTTGGCACGCTGGAAAATATTGCCGCTTTCAAAATCGGCGCCGCGGGCTTTCTGTGCCGACATGATTTTGTCCGTCTCCTCAATCAAGGTGGGGATAAAGCGCAGGGCGATGGACATCATCATGGCAAGCTCATGGACGGGGAGCTTCAGCTTTTTGAGGGGGCTCAGTAAGCGCTCCAAGGCGTCGGTGAGGCTGATGGGGCTGGTGGTGTAGGTCAGCAAAAAGGTGCCCATAATCAGCATGATGATACGCAGCACCATGGCGATGGCGTGCTCCACGCCCTCCCAAGAGATGCGGCGCAGCAACCACACATCCACGATGGGCTCACCTGTGGTGAAGAACAGGTTCATA
>JAFQTS010000051.1 GCA_017408915.1 Oscillospiraceae bacterium
AAACATGAAAATTATGGGTATCAACTGCGGACGTCCCGGTGGCAACACGGAAGTCCTGCTGAAAGAGGCGCTGATGGCCTGCGAGGCACAGGGCGCGGAAGTAATTTGGCTCAATCTCCACGATGCGAAAATCAATCCCTGTACCGGTTGTGAGGCCTGCATGATGCAGGTCATGATGAAGAAGCAGCCTCCCAAGTGCATTTTCAGCGGCAAAGATGACATGGATGCCATTATGGAAGAGATGGCATCCTGTGACGGTCTGATCGTCTCCATCCCCTCTTTCACGGTAGGCCCTCACGGTTTGTGGAAGGTGTTTACCGACCGCTGGCTGCCCTATGAGTGGGCACTGCAGATCAAGGCAGGTGTGGTGGACAAGGCTCCTGAGCGCGTGGCAGGCATTATCTGCACCGGCGGCGCCACGCTGAACTGGCAGACCTTGACGCTGGCAGGACTGGGTATCCCCATGTTCATGCAGTCTTTCAAGGTGGTAGACATGATGATGGGCAAGCGTATGGCAAGCCCCGGTCATGTTTCCATCGTGCCCAAGTATTTGGAGCAGGCTCATAAGCTGGGTGAGAACGTGGCTAACGCCTGCAAGCTGCCCTATGAGGAAGTCAAGTATGTGGGCGAGATGCAGGGTTGGTGTCCCGTGTGCCACAATAACCTCATGCTGAAGGCTGAGCCCCACTGGGACGGCCTGTCCTACAAGTATGAGTGCGCCATGTGCAGTGCCGGCGGCGATTTCGAGCTGGATGAAAATGGCGAGTTGAAGTTCGTGCTGGCCCCCAACGGTTTGGAGCATTGCCGCCTCTTTAATGAGGGTCGCGCCAACCATTTGGACGAGCTGGGCGAGATCCACGAGGAGTTCTTTAAGCACAGAGCAGAGGTCATGGAAGCCATGGGCAAGTACAAGGCCTATCAACCCCGCAGAATGTTTAAGGACTGATAGCCATGAAAGCAATGGTCTATCATGGGCCCGGCAATGTAGAATTGACGGATATTCCCAAGCCTACCGCAGGCTATGGACAGGTGCTGGTGGAGGTCAAATACTGCGGTATCTGTGGAACAGATGTCCACGCCTATAAATCCTCCGGCATCTTCGATTGGGAACTTGTGCCCGGTCACGAGGCGGTGGGTTTTGTGGCTGAAGTGGGCGAAGGTGTCGCGGGCTTTTCCGTGGGTGATCGTGTGGCGGTGGGCCCGCCCGGTGACTGCGGCGATTGCTACGCCTGTAATACAGGTCATCCCAACACCTGTCCCAACGCCTTTCCTAACACCTTGGGTATCGGTCCTAACACACAGGGAGCCTTTGCCCAGTTCGTCCTGTCGAAGAATCCAAAGAATGAGCTGTTCAAGATCCCCGAGGGGGTCAGCTTTGAACAGGCGGTGCTGTTCGATGTGATGGGCGTTGGTCTCCACGCTGTCCGCCGCTCGGAATTGAAGGTGGGTGACGATGTGGTGGTGTCGGGCTGCGGCTCTATCGGTCTCTCCGTCATTCAGACGGCGAAATTGGCAGGGGCGTGCCGTGTGATCGCCTTCGATCCCGTCCCTCAGCGCCGTGAGCTTGCAGCACAGGCAGGGGCAGACTTCGTCTTTGATCCGACAGACGGGACATCTATTGACGAAGTAAAGGCACTCCTTAACCATACAGGCGGTGCTCATGTCTGCTTTGAAACAGCAGGTATGCCTGCCTCCACGGCGACTTGTGCAGATTTGTGTATGGCGAATGGCCAGGTCATCATTGTTGGAAGCGATAACCGCCCCTATCCCCTCGTCAGCGCAGCCCTTGGCCCACGGCAACTGGACTTCAAGCTGTCTTTCACCTACACCAAGGAAGAGATCCTCACCCTGTTCCGCCTCATCTGCGCGGGACGACTGGATACCTCCCTCTACACACTGAAAACTGCGCCCTTATTGGATGTGAAGGCGCAGTTGGAGGGCTTGGCATCGGGTGAAATCCAAGTGGCTCGTGTACTGCTGACGCCCAATGAAGGGTAAGGCTACAATCTATCAAAAAAACGCCAAGCTGCTGCTTGGCGTTTTTTATCTTACACTTCTTCTCTCGGGCCGGGGCGATACTCCTCGGAGAGGAGTTCCACCGTAATACCGCCTGCGGACAGTTCTGTGAGCCGCTCCTGCAAGCCTTCACGATTAGCGGCGGGCAGAGAAACGCAGATAGACACATCTGCGCCGTACTCCGTATCGTCGATGATTCCCTTTGCCGCCTCAATGTCCAGCTTCACACGCTCGTAAAGGGCGTAGGGACAGGGCACTTTCACCTTCGCCCACAAACCCATGGTGGCAACACCCGAGGCAATAAGGGCGTCCTTCGCCCCGCGTGTATAGGCGCGGGTAAGGCCGCCAGCACCTAAGAGGATACCGCCGAAATAGCGGGTCACCACACAGCAGACGTTATACACGCCCTCACGCTCAAAGACGTTCAGCATGGGTTGTCCCGCCGTGCCTTGAGGCTCACCATCGTCGCTGTAGCGGACGATACCGGTATCGCGAATAATATAGCACCAGCAGTTATGGCGGGCATCGTGGTAGTGCTTTTTCATGGCGCGGATATGCTCCTGGGCCTCCTCCTCCGTTTCCACCAGCCACAGGTGACTGATAAAGCGGGAGCGCTTTTCCACAAACTCGCTCTCTGCATCTTCAAAGGGGACGCGATAGGGCTGTTCGATCATAACTCCCAGTCCTCCTTCTCCTCCTGCCAGCCCTCCACATAGTCGCGGAGCTGACCAAGCAAGCGGGGATTACACACGGCCACAACATCCACCGTCGTACCGTATTCCACGCTCTCCACCTTGGCCTCACGATAGAGGCTGTCCAGCATGCCCGTCTTATCGTAGGGCAGATGGATGGTCACGCGGCGGGTACCCTTGTCCAGCTTTTTGTCGATGAGCTCCATGAGCTTATCGATGCCCTCCCCCGTCTTGGCGGAGATGGCAACGGCATCCTCTTCCTTGGCGCGCTCAGCA